>DASTFH010000155.1:0-26145 GCA_035708725.1 Gemmatimonadales bacterium
CAGCACCCTCTGCGTCGAGACGCCGGATGGCCAGCGCCAGCCGCTTGGCGCCGGTGCCACGGCGCCCACGCGATGGGGTGCGGATTCCGTGGCCTGGATCCAGGATGGCGCCATCGAGATCCGCCCGCTCAGGGGCGGCGCCGCCCGGCTGGTGACGCTCACGGGTGCTGCGGGCCTCTCGGCGATCACCTATTTCCCCGGGAGGTAGGGTCGAGGCGGTCAAACTCGACCTCTCGACCTCTCGACCTCTCGTCCTGTCGTCCCCAGTTGAACCCACCCATTCTCCGCCGCTATCTTCCGGGGCTTTCGCCCCTGTTCGGGGCCGTCCATGAACCGGGAAGATCGAGGCCGTTGATGAAGATGCTGGTACTGGGTGGCGGGCTGCAGGGCTCCGCGTGTGCGTTCGATCTGCTGCGCAGCAAGGGTGTCGAGTCTGTGACGATCGCGGACATCGCGCCGGAGAAGCTGCCCGCCTGGCTGACGACTGACGACCGACGATTCAGGGCCGTCAAGCTCGATGCCAAGGACGAAGCTGCGGCGCTTGCCCTGATGAAGGGCCATGACGCCGTGATGAGCGCCCTCCCGTACTACTTCAACGGCACCATGGCCCGGCTCGCGGTGGAGGCGGGCTGTCACTTCTCCGATCTGGGCGGCAACACCGAGATCGTGATGGAGCAGAAGAAGCTTGACGGCGTGGCCAAGGCCAGGGGCCTCTCGGTCATTCCCGATTGCGGCCTCGCGCCTGGCATGGTGAACATCCTCGCCGCCGAGGGAATCCGGCGGCTCGATCGCGCCGAGCAGGTCAGGATCTATGTCGGCGGGTTGCCGCAGAAGCCGGAGCCACCACTCAATTACCAGATCGTCTATTCGCTCGAAGGCGCGCTGGATTACTACACCACGCCCTCATGGGTCCTGCGCGGCGGCAAGCCGATGCAGGTGGACGCGCTGAGCGAACTCGAGTCGGTGGAATTTCCGGAACCGGTTGGTATGCTGGAGGCCTTCCACACCGGTGGCGGAATCAGCACCATGCCGTTCGCCTACGAGGGCAAGGTGGACGTGATGGAATACAAGACGCTCCGCTATCCCGGCCACGTGGACATCATGCGTCCCATTCGCGAGCTGGGCCTCATCAGCAACGAAGCCATCGACGTGAAGGGAAAGAAAGTCGTCCCGCGCGATCTCTTCATCGCCGCGGTGCACCCCAAGCTCTTCAAGCCCGAGGGGCATGATCTCGTGGCGCTTCGCGTCACCGTCTCCGGGGCCAAGGACGGAAAGCCCGCCAGCACCACCTTCCAGCTGCTCGACTATTACGACGCTGGACATGGCATCAGCGCCATGGAGCGCACCACGGGCTATTCGCTCTCGGTCACCGGCCAGATGCAGGCCGACGGCCGCGTGACCGCCAAGGGCGTGCACACGCCCGATGAAGCGATGCCATTCAAGGGATATGTGGAGGAATTGGGGAAGCGGGGGATCGAGATCAGGGAGCTGTAGGGGCCCGGCGTGCCGGGCCCCTACCCGGCTCGCAATACTTCCCGCAACATCGTCTCCCCACGATCCCGCGCATACCAGCGGCGCATGATCGGATAGCGCTCGGCCTTGGGCATCTCGCGGTTGGCGAGGTACCACTCCTGCAGTACCGCCGGCCGCGGGCCCCAGTGCCGCACTTCATTGAAATTCTCATCCAGCAGGATCACGATCGGGATGGACCGCGTGCCATCGGTCAGGTACAGGTCCATCGCCTCCGGATGCTCGTCCCGCCGCAGCATGCGCAGTTCCACGTGTCCGGAGAGGTCGCAGAGGCGCGCGAGGATCGGGACCGTGTTGAACGCATCGCCGCACCAGTCTTCGGCAATGACCAGTATCCGATGTCCGGCCAGCGGCCGCAGTTCGTCGAGAGCCCAGTCAGGAATCCGTGCGAGGCGATAGACATCGCGCCAGAGAGCCTGGTGCTTCTTCGCCTCGTCCATGAAGCGCCCATAGCTCAGCGCCTCGTCCCACAGCGCCGCGAAATCGAGTTCAGTCAACGCGGTAGCCATGGATGAAAGGTGGGCATGTGGTCTGGAAGATAGGGTGAAGGAAGGGTGAAGAAAGGGAGGCGAGACGGGCGGGATGGGCAGGTCGGAGCTGACTCGGCATCACCTGCCCATCCCGCCCATCTCGCGCATCCTGCCCATCCTGTCAAAATGCCCATCCCCCCGACGCGCTCACCTCGACCCCATCGGGGCCCTGCGCCACGTTGAAGACCGCCGTGTTTCCGCGCAGGAGCATCAGGACCAGTCCCCCACCGCCGGAGACCGACAGGTCGTCGGTCGTGAGTCGCAGGCGCTCGCCCTGGAAAACCCGGCCCGCATCCACGAAGCCCACGACGCCGATCGTCACTGCATTCTTGATCGTCGTGACATATTGGCGTACTTCTGCGCTGCCCATCAGCACGCCGGTGCCGGTGAAGCGTCCGCCATCGAGGCCCCGGTTGGTGTGACTGCCTCCGTATACCTTGACTGGTGATTCCCACATCGGAAGCATGAGCAGCGCCGAGAGTGGCGGCGTGCCGTGAATGTCGGACGCGGCGACACGCGCGGCCAGCACGGTGCCATCGCTCAGGGCGTAGTATCCGCGCGCCGTGCCGAAGAGCCGAGTGTAGCCCTCGCCGCCTGAGCCCTGCTGGATCCCCGCTTCCGCCACGATGCCGCGCAGGGGGTCCCACTCGTTGTCGCGGGTGTCGAGCACCAGTTCCAGCTTCCCATGCACATCGGTATCGGTGGCGCGATCGCCGAAGGCGGTCGCGAACTCCGAGCCGGGTGAGAGCGCATAGAACCGGTCGTGCGAAATGCCACCGCCCGCGGCAATCCAGAGCGGGCCATGCAGCTGCCGTGAGACTTCCGCGCCACCGGCATAGCTGGTGTGATGCGTCTGATAGGCAAATTCGTCGGCGTCCAGGCGCGCATCGCTTCGCTCGGTTTCGTTGCCCAGGCCGTAGAAGTTGGCGCGCGTGTTCCGAATGGCGTGCAGGTCGGCGGTGGCGCGCCAGCCGGGCGCCAGGAGCGGTGCGCTCGCCGACACCCGCGCCAGGTGCGAGCCATGGAGTCCGATGCCCACTTCGCCCGCCAGGTCAGCACGGTAGGTGACCCGGTTCTGCCAGGGCGCCGGCTGGAAATAGCGCACCCGCCCGATGGCCACGGGACCGCCGCCGGCCCCGCCGCCCACATAGGGGAAATAGCTCAGCAGCCAGGGCGAGCGGTACCCGGTGCGCACGGTGTCGCCGGCGCCGGGCAGCGGCACCACGGAGTCCTGGGCGGCCGCCGATGACGTCGCCTGGGCCAGCAGCAGGAGCGTGAACGCCGCCGTCCAAATGTTCACGACAGTCTTTCGAACAGGTGGGCGGTGTCCCGAAGCGCGCCGGTGCGTCCGTCGTGCGCGGCGTACTGCTGCGGATACAGGGACCCGCCGCCGAAGTCGCCGCGCTTGTTCACCGCGTAGAAGGCGAGGTCGTATGCCGGGCGGCCGTCGGGCCGGAGGAGCCGGGCCGGCGTCATGCTCATGACGCGCTTGAGGGTGGCGATGCACGCATCGGCCGGCGCCATCCCCTGCCGCATGAACTCCACCGTCAGGAATCCGCCGCAGGTCATGATGTTGAGCTCGCCGAGGCCGGTGGAGCCGGCGGCGCCGATGCTGTTGTCGCAATACTGGCCCGCGCCCACGATGGGCGAGTCGCCCACACGGCCCGGGATCTTGAAGGCCAGCCCACTGGTGGTCGTGATGGACGAAATCTCGCCCCTGGTGTTGACGACATCCAGGTTGATGGTGCCGGTCGGGCGATGGGTGAGCTTGGCGCTGTCCGGCACGTCGAGCCAGTCATCCTCGTGGCCGCGGTTGGCGCGCCAGCGGAGCCAGACGTCGCGCGCCTCTGGCGTGAGCAGGTTCTCCTCCTTGTAGCCGAAGGAGAGGGCAAACTTCTTGGCGCCCTCGCCTACCATGAGCACATAGGGCGTATACTTGAGCACCAGGCGCGCGATCTCGCTCGCCGTCTTGATGCCCTCCAGGGCCGCGACCGCGCCGGCGCGCTTGCTGGGGCCGTGCATGCAGGACGCATCGAGCTGGACCACGCCGTCCTCATTGGGCAACCCCCCGTAGCCCACCGACATGTCGGCCGGGTCGAGCTCCACGATCTTCACCCCTTCCACCGCTGCGTCCAGCGTGTCCATGCCGCCGGAGCAGAGCTCGAACGCCTTGTTCACGGCACGGATCCCGTTGCCGGACGCGACCGCGGCGAACTTGCTGTCCGTGGCCCGGATGACGGCGGGCGCAGGCATCGCCTCGACGGTGGATGCGGGGAGCATCGCGCCGGCCGCCAGCGCGCTGGCCGTGCCGATGAAGGTGCGGCGGGAGAAGTGATGGTCGGTCACCCGGCGGGCTCCTGCTTGGGTCGAGGGTCGAGGGTCGAGGGTCGAGGGTCGAGCGCACAGCACACAGCACACAGCATTAGAATGTCCTGATCCCAGCGAAATTGGAACCAGTATCCCCCGACCTTCAGCCTTCAACCTTCAGCCCCCAAGCCCCAGGCCTCACGTCCCATGCCCCTCTCCTGGCTCCGCCACCGCTACCATCGCGGCAGGGAAAGCCCGCTCGAGATGCTGCGGTTCGCCCTCAGCCTGGTGCTGGGTGGATTCAGCCTGATTGCGCTGGTGCTGGCACTGCCAACCCACAGCTGGCGGCTGGTGATGCTCGCCGCGCTGCTCTGGCTTTTTTATGGAATCGGCGGCTGGCTTCTTGGCCTGGTTGACCGCGGCCTGGATGTGCTTCCGGACGTGCTGTCGAACGCCGGCGTGGAGCGGCGGGACGCCGGCTATTCCGATGTCGAAGCGCTGCTCATTCGCGAGCAGTACGAAGCGGCATCCGCCGCACTGCTCGAGCGGGCGCGCGACCCGGCGCAGCGGATCGGAGCAACCCTGCGGCGCGCGCAGCTGCTGGCCGGAGCGATGGGACAGCCGGAAGCCGCCGCCATGGCGCTGCGCGACCTGATGAGCGGCGGTCTCGCTCCGGCGGATCAGCTCACCGTGGGCCTCGCGCTGGTAGATGTGCAGGAGCACCATCTGCAAGACCTGGGCGGCGCCATCTCGGAGCTCGGCCGGCTGCTGCCCCAGGTGAACGATCTCCGCCGCCATGCCAGCCTGAAGGCGCGGCTGGCCCGGTTGAAGGCGGAACACTTGGGGGCGCGGGACGGCGGACTGGAGCCGAGTTAGATTTGGGCGCGGTGAGCTGTGAGCTGTGAGCTGTGAGCTGTGAACTGTGAGCTGTGAACTGAGAGCTGAAGGCCAGCAGCCAGCGGCCAGCCGCCCGACCCCCTAACCCCTAAACCCCAGCCCCTACATGCCCCGCCGCCCACGCCTCGACCCCGAGATCTTCAACCTCCCCGTCGAGAAGATGCGGGACGGCTACTACTCGGACAAGTATTTCGTCCGGGCCCGCGAGATCCTTGAAGTCGACAACCATCGTCCGCGCGTGACGATGCAGGTGTTCGGCAAGCAGCACGCCTTCCTCGGCGGCATCGATGAAGCCATCGCCATCCTCAAGCTCTGCTCCTTCGACTGGGAGGCACTCGAGGTCAGCGCCCTCTATGACGGCGACGAGATCTCCCCGTGGGAAACGGTCATGCTCATCGAGGGGCCATATGATCTCTTTGCCCATCTCGAGACGCTATACCTCGGTGTACTGGCCCGGCGCACCCGGGTCGGCACCAACACCAGGCGGGTCGTCGAGGCGGCCGCGCCCAAGGAAGTCATGTTCTTCCCCGCGCGGCACGATCACTGGCTGGTGCAGACCGGTGACGGCTACGCCGCGCACATTGCTGGCGCGATCGGCGTCTCCACCGACGCGCAGGCCTCCTGGTGGGGCAGCAGCGGGATCGGCACCGTGCCGCACGCCCTCATCGCGGCCTACGGCGGCGACACGGTTCGCGCCACCCGCAAGTTCGCCGAGTTCAGCGATCCCGACGTCCGGCTCATCACGCTCGTGGACTTCGAGAACGACTGCGTGGCCACGGCGCTCGCCGTGGCGCGAGACCTGGGCGACCGACTCTACGGGGTGCGGCTCGACACCAGCGAGATGCTGGTCGACCGGTCGGTCCTGCCGATGATGGGCCGCTTCAAGCCCACCGGCGTGACACCCCAGCTGGTGCACAACGTGCGCGACGCGCTCGACCGCGAGGGGTTCGGGCACGTGAAGATCGTGGTCTCGGGCGGGTTCACGGTGGAAAAGATCGAGCTCTTCGAGTCGGAGGGCGTGCCGGTGGACGGCTACGGGGTCGGCTCGTCACTCTTTGGAGGCCGGTTTGACTTCACCGCCGACGTGGTCCGGGTGGACGGTGCACCCTGTGCCAAGGTGGGCCGGGAGTTCCTCCCCAACCCGCGGCTGGAACGAGTGCGGTAACTTTCGGCCATGATTACAGAACACCTCTTCTGGGACGTGGACACCCAGTATGACTTCATGCGGCAGGACGGCCGTCTCTACGTGCCCGACAGCGAAAGCATCATCCCCACGCTCAAGCGCCTGACCACCTATGCCCACGCACAGGGTACACCCATCGTCGCGAGCGCCGATGACCACGAACCGGGCCATCGCGAGCTGAGCGCCAATCCGGACTTTCTCACCACCTTCCCACCCCATTGCATGCGCGGGACGCCAGGGCAGGAGAAGATTCCGGAGACGACACTGCGGAATCCGCTGGTCATCCAGCCGGAGCCGGAGGACCCCGTCACCCTGGGCGCCCGGATTGCCGGACACGATGGCGACTTTCTCCTGCTCAAGCACTGGTTTGATGTCTTCACCAATGCCAACGTCGGCATCCTGCTCGAGGCGCTGCAGCCGGTGCACATCGTCCTCTACGGCGTGGCGCTCGACGTCTGCGACAAGTACGCCATCGAGGGGCTGCTCCAGCACCAGCCCGAATCCACGCTCTGGTTCGTGACCGACGCGGCGCGCGCCATCCGACCCGAGACGGTGGCACCGCTGCTCGAGGAGTGGAAAGCGCGCGGGGTCCGCATGGTGAGCGCCGACGATGTCGTGTCGGGTTCCATCGTCGAATGACGGGATTGCCGTTCGGACGAAGTTTTCTTCCCGGCCCCGTGGATGTGCATCCCGACATTCGCCAGGCAATGCTCGGTCCGACGCTCGGCTGGTCTGGCATGGGGCAGCTCATGGAAGAGCTGGAGGCCCCGCTTCGCCGGATCTTCGGCTCGGTGCGGCCGGTCATGATCGGCACCTGCTCGGGAACGGGCTTCATGGAAGCCGCCGTGCGCAACGGCGTGCGCGACCGGATGCTCGCCGTGGTCGGGGGCTACTTCGGTGAGCGCTTTGCGCGCGTGGCCGAGGCGTGCGGGCGCCACGTGGTGCGCGCAATCGTGCGACCGGGTGAGACCCTCATGCCCGAACACCTCGAGCGGTTCCTGCAGGGCCCACCCGTGGACGCCGTGTCCATCGTTCATTCCGAGACTTCCACCGGCGCACTTGCGCCGCTCGCCGACCTCGCGGCGGTCGTTCGCCGCCGTGATGATGTCATGACACTGGTGGATGCCGTTTCCTCTGCGGGCGGCGTGCCGATCAGCGCAGACCTGCATCACCTCGATTTCGTCTTCACCGGCACGCAGAAGGCGCTGGGGTTGCCGCCGGGCATGGCTCTGGGCGTGGCTTCACCCCGGATGATGGCCCGCGCCCGCGCCTCGACTGAACGCGGCTGGTATGAGGATTTCGAGAAGCTGGAGCGCCAGACGCGGGAGCACTTTCCTACCCAGACCCCGGCACTGCCGCTGCTCTACGCGCTGGTGGAACAGATGCGACGCATCGAGGCGTCAGGCGGGCTGGAGGCCCGCTTCGCGCATCACGCCATGATGGCTCGGCGGGTGGAGCAGTGGGCCGGGCAGGAGCCGGGCGTGACGCTGGTGGGCCGGGATGGGAACCGCTCGCCCACGGTGTCGGTCCTGCGCCTGCCAGAGCGCGTCGTTGCCAGGGAGTTCATCGCCGCGGTGGCACGCTGTGGTTTCCAGATCGCATCCGGCCTTGCCCCGCTCGCCGACGGACATATACGAATTGGTCACATGGGTGACCTGCAGCTGGAGCACCTGGACGCATTGCTGGAGGTAATGAGCGGTACCCTGCGGACAGTGTGACGTAACGCACAGATGCTGAGGGGCAGCGCTCTATCTTGGACTCTGGCAGGCAACGCTCGAACGTGACGCGCGAGAGATCCGAGGATGCCACTGACGCCCTGTCAGGCGGCCGGATGCCAGTTCGAAGCGTTACCTGTCATGATCGTCCCTCAATAAATCCCATCTTTTCTACATATCTCGCGGGAACGGGCGCGCCATGCGCCCGTTCTTCCTTCCTTTGCCGGGAGCGTAAGCTGACAGCTGAAAGCTGGGAGCTCCTGGCTTCTGGCTGCCAGCCCTCAGCTACTGACCCGAATCAGCCTCGCATCACGCACCAGCCCCCCGGCCGTCCACTCACGGAATCCGACCTGTGCCACCAGCGAGGGTGAAGCCCAATGGATGTCGGGGCCATGCGGTGCGGCGCTTTCGAAGGGACTGGTGCGGCGGCGGAGGCGGCGCAGTACGCCGGCGACTCCCGCCAGCTCATCGGCTCCTCCCAGCGAGGAAACCCGGCCCGCATACATCAGGTGCATACCGCATCGCCGCCCCACCAGCAGCGCCGAGGGCCTGCGGTCCCCTGAGGCCTGCACGTAACCGCCAACCACGAATTCCCGCATCTGCCCCGTCGCCAGCGCGCGCCAATCCGCCGACGGTCCGCTGCGATACGCGCTGTCGGCGCGCTTCGCGATGAGCCCCCCGCTCACGCTCGATGTGACGGCGGCAGCAGTGGGCTCATTCGGCACCGCCCGCACGAGCTCATCGAACCAGACCGCATCGCGGAGCACTGCCTTCCGATCCGTGAGGGGAAGTGGGCGGAGCGACACGCCTTCGTAGTGGAGGCAATCGAAGAGCTGGAGCACGCCGTCGCCGAACACGCCATCGAGCACCGCGTTCCCGCGCACCAGCGCCGGCAGGAGCAGCGCGACCTCGGGCATCACGTGCTCGAGCGGGATACCCCGTCCCGAGCGAAGCCTCGCCCGTCCTCTCGACACAAACGCCAGGCAGCGAATGCCGGCGAGCCGTGGCTCCCAACACCACGATTCTCCGGGCCCTGGCAGCTGCCCCTCCACGGCGCGCATTGGCTCTATCCACGCTGGCGCCGAGGCGTTGAGGGCGAACGGCCCGCGCAGGTTCTGGGGTTTCTGTTCCGGCATCGTCCCCGCCCGGTGGCACGGAAGCCCGGTTATCCACCAGTCGCCAGCTTTTCCACAGCTGGTGACTGGTTTTCCACCGAGTTTCCAACATAAGATGTTGGGATTAAAAGACTTAGGTGCCTATACCGTAGGAAGGAACGCTTCGTTGCGCAAGAGGCCGACGTGCTACTCCGTGAACGACTCCATCGGCGGGCGCGCCGAGCCGATGACACTGCGCAGGGAAGTCACCACGGCGGAACCGGAGTCGGAAGAGGCAAGGCGATCGGCCACCCGACGGCGCAGGGTGCCGTACCGGAGCGTGGCGCCGGCATCCCGGAAGCTGATCTTGCCATTGGTGACGGAGTAGGCGCCGGCCTGCTCTTCGAGCACGCCGAGCAGTGACGAGATATCGGCGAGCAACTGGTCGGCCGAGCGCGCCTCCGCCTGGCTCTCGCCCCGGGTCATGCCCTTGTACCAGCCGGCGGCTTCCGAGTCAGTCCAGTCGCCGGACAGCTGGCCGGCGGTGTCGCGGTAGGCAGCATCGATGCCGCTGGCCTGCGTGCGATAGGTGCGGATGAAATTGGCGATACCGGAGACGGCGAGCCGGGTGTCGCTCACACTGCCTGATGCCAGGCGGCTGTCGCTGAAGAGGGCCGTAATGGCCGATGCACGCAGCCGGTTCACGAGTGAGGCCTCGGCCGCGTCATGGGCCGCGTTGTAGCGATTGGCGAGAGCGGCCGCGGACGTGCTGGTGGCTGTCACCGCACCCGCATCAAGGCCGCCAAGTCTCGGCGCAGCCGGGAGGACCCGTGCGCCGGTGGTGTCCGGGGTCATCTGCGTCGCAGCCGGCCCGTCGGGAATCGCGGGCATCGACATGTAGCTCTGCTGAGCCGCCGGTGTGCTGGCGACAGGGGTGTCGGTCGTATCGGGGACCGCATTCACTTCGAAACTGCTGCTCGGTGTCGCGGCCAGTGTGGTGGACGAGATCGTTGCCGTGCTGTCCGCGGCGCCATTCGCCTCACGGGATGACGGCGTGTGGGTCATGATCACCGCCACCGCGCTCGCCACCACGACGATGCCAGCGGCGATCCCGACGGTGCGTCGGTTGACCCAGGACGGCCGAGGCCGGCTGATATCGATCAGGATTTCTTCGGCAGGCTCGGCCGCCGGCACCGGTGCCGGGGCGTTGCCGGCAGCAGCGACGAGGGCCTCGATGTGCTTTGGCGTCGCCGCCGGGGGGCCGAAGAGCGAACCACTCACGGCGCGTGGCGCATGAGGGAGGAGGTCAGGCACCTCGAGAAACTCAAGCTCGCCCGTCTTGGCGATCGCCGCCTCGACCGCTTGAGTTGTCACCGGAGCTGGGGCAATCGGAAGCTGCGCAGCGACCGGGGCGGGCTTGGCCGGTGCGGTCAAGGCCCGCTTGTAGTGCGGGTGTACCGTGATCGGCAGCCAGGTGGACGACGCGCCATGCCAGACACGGGCGTCGGCTGTGACGTCGCCGGCCTGCACGGCAGCGGCGAATTCGTCAAAGCTCTGATAGCTGATTTCCTGGCCGGGGCGGAGCTCGATTCGGTACATGGGCACGATCCGGTTGCTGCATGGTGAATTCGGGCGAACGAACTGGCAGGTCCTTCCGGCTCGGCCAAGGGCGATTTTCGTGCCTCTTAAGGAAGGCAGTCGCGTGCAGTCAAGTCGGTACTGTAAGGCATTGCATGGCAGGGGGATGCACGAGGCGGACGAGGCGGACCAGGCGGGCAGGGCCGACCCTGCTCGAGTGTCCGGTCTGGCGAAACTCAAGACATCGTGCGCGCTGGAACGTTATGCAACAGGTTGCAGGGTGGACGGTGCAGGGGAAAGGCATAATGTTAGTGGTCGACCCGGCAACACCCTTTCCCTTTGCACCGGAGCTCCACTCATGCCCACCCGCAACCCGGCGTTGACCCGGGCCAACTTCAGCAGGATTGAGGTCGCGGAGGATGGCGCCGTCATGACCTTGGGCGGCACGATGAAAAAGACCTTCCTCCTGCTGGGCATCATGTCGGCCGGAATGCTCTACGTCTGGCAGGGAATGCCCGGGATCGGGTTGAGCCCGGAAGTGATCTACGGCCTCTTCATCGTGGGCTTCGTGGTGGGTGTCGGCCTCCTGCTCTACACGGCGGCCAATCCGGAGATGGCGCGCGCCACCGGTCCGATCTACGCTGCCATCCAGGGGCTGGTGCTCGGCGCGCTCACGCTCGCGATTTCACAGAACCCGAAATACAAGGGCCTCCCGATCACGGCTGCCGCGCTCACGGTCGCCACGCTGGCAGTGATGTTCGTGGCCTATCGCACCGGCGCCATCAAGGTGACCGAGAAGCTCAAGACCATCGTGGTCTCCTGCACGCTCGCGATCTTTGCCTTCTATGTCATCGCCTTCGCGGCCCAGCTGTTCGGCGTCTACATCCCGATGCTGCATGAAGGGGGCGTGATCGGGATCGGGTTCAGCATCTTCGTGACCGCGCTCGCGGCATTCAACCTGCTGCTCGATTTCGATTTCATCGAACACAACATCGGCCACGCACCGGAGATCATCGAGTGGTACGCGGCCTTTGCGCTGGTGGTGACCCTGATCTGGCTGTATACGGAGATCTTGAGATTGTTGCGGAAGGTGCGATAGACGGCGGTTGCGGGGGCGGCACGCATGCCGCCCCTAGAGCCGCCGTTCGATCTCCACCGTGTAATCCGCCGCCAGGGCGGCGATGGCGCCGAGGGCCACCCAGACCGGCATCAAGGCAACACCCACCACACCGACGGTGAGCGGGAACTCGAACAGGACACGGCCCTCGTCGTTCTTCACGCGCACCCGTCGCACGTTTCCTTCGCGAACCAGTTCCTTGACCTTGGCCACCAGGCCTTCGCCTGCGACCTTGTGTTCTTCGGTATGGGTAGGCATGGGGCCTTCCGGAGACGGACAGTTGGACAGGTGGACAGCCTGATAGGCGAATAGTCGGTGAAGCGATTAAACTTGTCCAGCCCGACTGTCCGACTGTCCGACTGTCCGACTGTCCAACTGTCCAACTGTCCAACTGTCCAACTGTCCAACTGTCCAACTGTTCCGGAGTTCCACTCGCATGAAGGCATCAGAGATCCGCAAGGGCCATGTCGTGATCGTGGATGGCGCGCCGTGCCGCGTGCTCGATTTCCAGCACCGCACCCCCGGAAATTTGCGCGCGTTCGTCCAGGTTCGCATGCGTAACCTTGTGTCGGGCAACACTTTCGACACCCGGTTCTCGTCCACCGAAAACGTGGAGACGGCCCGGCTCGACACCAAGGAACTGCAGGTCCTCTATCGTGATGCCAATGGCACCCACGTGATGGATGCCTCCACCTATGACCAGTACACGCTCGACGACGAGGTCGTGGGTGACGCGGCGCCGTGGATGGAGCCGGAGATGGTCTTCCAGGCCGAGTGGTTGGAAGGGAAGCCGATCGGCATCAGCCTGCCTGCCGTGGTGGAGCTCGACGTGGTCGAAACCAACCCGCCGATGAAGGGCGCCACCAAGTCCTCGAGTGGCAAGCCAGCCAAGCTCAGCAATGGGGTGACCATCACCGTGCCGGAATTTGTGGAAGAGGGCTCGCGCGTGAAGGTGGACCCGCGGTCGGGGCAGTATCTGGAGAGGGCGAAATAAGACGGTTAGACGGTTGGACGGTTAGACGGTTAGACGGTTGGACGGTTAGACGGTTAGACGGTTAGACGGTTGGACGGTTAGATCGCGAAGGCAAGAACTAACCGTCTAACCATCCAGCCGTCTAACCGTCTACTAAAATCCCAGGATCTTCTTGAACGCCTTTCCGATGGCCCCGCCCACTTCGCCCAGGGCATCCCAGAATGATCCGCTGTGTTCCTGGCAGATGCTGGTGGGTTCGGTGCCCGCCTTGAACCACTCCTGGTTGGTCACGGGGCAATATTCGTTGGCCAGTTCGCCATTGTAGGAATCGATCACCCGGCTCACCATGCCCGATGGCACCGCCCAGTCGGTGGTGTCCCGCCCACGCCAGCCATCCCGATAGAAGTCCGCGAATGCCGGTGCGGCCATGTGCCCGCCGGTCGCGCCGTAGCCCAGTGACCTGGGCGTGTCATAGCCAAACCAGAAACCGGCCACCAGGGTCGGCGTGTAGCCCACGAACCAGACATCCCGCCCCTCGTTCGTCGTCCCCGTCTTTCCCGCAATGGGACCCCGGATTCCCTCACGGCGAACTTCGAAGCCGGTGCCATGGTCTACGACCGCGCGGAGCATCGAGGTCAGCTGGAACGCCTCGCGAGGATCCATGACACGAGTGAGCTGGCGCGCCGTCGAGTCTTCCTGCCAGATGATCTTGCCGTCGCGTTCGGTGATGCTGGTGACGAGGCGCGGTGTCACCCGGAACCCGCCATTGGCAAATGGTGCGTAGCCGCGCACCAGCTCCAGCGGCGTCACCTCCGCTGGACCAAGCGCGAGCGAGGGCACGTCGGGCAATGGGCTGGTAATGCCGAGATGATGCGCGAAGGTGATCACATTGGGACGCCCGGCCATGTCAGCCATGCGCACTGCCGCGGCATTGGCCGACAGCATCAGGGCGCGCCGCATCGCCAGATGGCCCGAATATTCGCCACCGTAGTTGCCCGGCTCCCAGGTTTCACCCGAGGCAAGCTCCAGCTCCACCGGTGAATCATCCAGCACGGTCGCGGGCGTGAACCCCTCGACCAGCGCCGCACCATAGACGAACGGCTTGAACGCGGAGCCCGGCTGGCGATGGGCGTCGAGTGCGCGCATGAAGCCGCCGCGCTCGTAGTGGTTGCCGTTGACCAGGGCCAGGATGCCGCCGTTGGTGGGATCGATCGCGACCATCGCGCCTTCGACATCCTCCTTGCTCCTGCCCGTGCTGGCCTCTGCCTGCCGGTCAATCAGCGCGGCGTGGCGGCGCACTGCCTTCTCCGCCGCAGCCTGGGCCTGGGCATCGAGCGTGGTGTGCACCACGATGTCGCCGTACGCCTCCACGCTGTCGCCCAGGAGCGAGTCCACCATGGTGCGCACGGGATCGAGCGCGTCGACCTCGGCTGCCTTGGGATACCAGCCCTTCTTCTCGACGGTGAGTGGCGTGGCCGCGGCTTTTCGGGCCGCGGAGTCGGTGATGTAGCCCTCCTCGGCCATCAGCGAGAGCACCAGGTTGCGCCGGGCACGAGCGCGGTCGGGGTGCCGGCGCGGATCGTAGGCGCTGGGTCCCTTCGGCAATGCCGCGAGGGTGGCCATCTCGGGAAGCGTGAGCTGCTGCACATGCTTGCCAAAGAAATCCCGGCTCGCCGCTTCGACGCCGTACACGCCACTGCCCAGGTAGATCACGTTGAGATACAGCTGGAGGATCTGGTCCTTGGAGAGACTGTGCTCCAGCCGGCGCGCAAGCACCACTTCGATCAGCTTGCGGCGCAGGGTGCGTTCCTGCGCGATGTCCGAGAGGAAGGCGTTCCGCACCAGCTGCATGGTGATGGTGCTGAATCCTTCGGAGACGCCGAGGTCGCGCGCGTTCCGGAACGCGGCCCGGAAAACGCCACGCCAGTCCACGCCGTGATGCTGGTAGAAGCGCCGATCCTCCACGGCGATGAACGCGTCGCGCAGCAGCCTGGGCGTGCTGTCGAGCGAGACATTGACGCGACGGACATACTCCAGCCGCCCGATCAGTTTTCCCGCGCGATCGAGCACCTTGCTGCCTTCGCGGGGCCGGAACGCCTGGATGCTGGCCGCGGACGGGCAACCGCGGAAACCACAGGAAAACGCGTAGCCGGTGGTGACGGTCGTGCCGAAGAGGACGACGATAACAGTGGATGCGAGCCAATGGGTCCGGATCCAGCGTCCCTGCGGAGACGCCGCCACCCGATCGGCAACTGGCCCCAGCTTCGCGCCCAGCCGGTCGAACGGGGCCCGCAGCCGAGCCAGCACAGCCCGCGCAGTCATGCTGTTTCCAGGATGGGCCGCTCGGTCGTCTCGGCGGTGAGCCGGGTTCCGTCTTCCACCCGGTTGCGGCCGCCGCGCTTGGCCAGGTAGCAGGCGGCGTCGGCCAGCCCAATCATCTCATCAGCGCTGGCGGGAAGCGAGGTCGTGCCGGCGGTGCCGAGACTGACGGTGGCGGCGATGGCGGCACCGGGCTGGCGCTCCAGCGGCGAGAGCGCCACACGGGAGCGGAGCCGCTCCGCCAGCGCCACCGCCTCATCGGGCGGCGTGTGCGGCAGCAGCAGGACGAACTCCTCACCGCCCCAGCGGAAGAGGATGTCGTGCTCCCGGCTCTCGGTCTGGGTCACGGCGACGAGGTGCTTCAGCATGTCGTCGCCCACGTCGTGACCGTGCGTGTCGTTGATGCGCTTGAAGTGATCGATGTCGAAATAGATGAGCGAGAGGCCGCGGCCCAGTCGGCGGCTCCGCTCCACCTCACGATCGAAGAGCGGCGCAAAGGCGCGGCGGTTGAAGCAGCCGGTGAGGGGATCGCGCTGCGCGGCGCCGCGCTCCCGTTCGCCGATGCGCGCCAGGGCAAATGCGAAACTGGTGGTGGTGAGGGCGCTGACCACGAACAGCAGTCCCAGGAAGAGGCCCAGCTCACGCAGGCGCGGGAGCAGCGCGAGTCCGCTCGCGGTCAGTGTGCCGGGTGCGAGGTCCAGCGCCTCGACGCTGAGGTGCACCCCTTCGAAGACCAGCACGGCGAGCACGGTGACCACGGCGGCCACCAGCGTCACCGCGCGCGAGAAATGGAAGATGTGACGTGGCGGCGTTCCCAGCAGGCGGTCGATCCATCCGCGCGCCATGTGGCCCAGGTAACGGAGCACCGGAATCAGCGCGATCATCTGGAGCACGTCGCCCACGATCCACCCGCGCCACACCCGCTGGGCGTCGAGCAGCTCGAGCTGGCGCGCCGTGATCCAGATCAGGCCGGCCAGCGACGACGCCGTCGCGGCGATGACGCCGGCCACCAGGTACTTGCCGATATCCGAGCCCTCTTCGAGATCGGGGTGCGTGTTCAGGACCACCATCGCCCCCCATATGATCACCAGCTCGATTGGTGTCGCGAGCCCGAACAGGAGGGCGGAAGGGAAGCTGACACCGGCCATGAGCGCGCTCACGGTGGTGGCGATCCATGCCGGCACCGCACCCCAGGCGGGGCCGAGCCAGAGGGTGAGCAGCAGGGTGATCGCAAGTGGAGGATAGATCGAAACCGGCACGGTTACGAAGCCCAGCTTGACCGGAATGCCGCTCCAGTTCAGCCGCGCCTCGAGCATGGCGGTGAGGACGGCGATCAGCGAGGCGACCAGCCAGACCGACACCACCTCCCGCGTGCCGGCATCACGGGTGAAGCCGGCCGCACGCATGAGCGGCCACCAGCCGGGACCACGGTGGTCGTCGGGAAGCAGGGACATGGGGGAAAGATGGGCAGGATGGGCGGGATGGGCTATCGGGACTGGCAAGATGGGCAGGATGGGCGAGATGGGCAGGTCGGCGCCTACCCTGCATCACCTGCCCATCCTGCCCATGCTGCCCATCCTGCCCATCTACACCGTCAGCACGCTCCTCCACCGCGCCAGATCGTCCAGCACCAGCCCGGTGCCGCGCACGACGCAGGTGAGCGGGTTGGCGTCCATGTGCACTGGCAGGCCGGTCTCGAAAGTGATGAGTTCCGCCATTCGGCGGATGTGGGCCCCGCCGCCCGTGAGGGTGATGCCGCGGTCGAGAATGTCGCTCGCCAGCTCCGGTGGGGTCACTTCCAGCGCCTGGCGGATGCCGTTGACGATCTTCTGCAGCGACTCCTGCATGGCGTCGCGGATGCCGGCTGAATCCACCACCACGGTCCGGGGGAGGCCGGAGACCAGGTCGCGTCCCTTGACCCCCATCGACAGCTCATCCTCGAGCGGCATGGCGCTGCCGATCCGCATCTTGATCAGCTCCGCGGTGGGCTCGCCGATCAAGACATTGTAGGTCTTCCGCATGTACTGGACGATCGACTGGTCCAGCTCGTCACCCGCGGTGCGGACGCTGGCATCACAGACGATCCCGTTGAGCGCGATGACCGCGATATCGGTGGTACCGCCGCCGATGTCCACGATCATGCAGCCGGTCGGCGCATCCACCGGAAGGCCGGCGCCGATGGCCGCCGCCATCGGCTCCGAGATCATGAACATGCGCTTGGCGCCGGCGCCTTCCGCCGAGTCGCGCACGGCCCGTCGCTCCACCTCGGTGATGCTGGACGGCACGCACACCAGCACGGTCGGCTTGACCCGGAGCAGGTGACGGTCGAGCACCTTCCTGAGGAACATCCGCAGCATCTGCTCGGCGACACTGAAGTCGGCGATGACACCGTCCTGCATCGGCCGGACGGCGCGGATGCCGTCGGGGGTGCGGCCCAGCATCCGCTTGGCCTCGTGCCCCACGCTCAGAATCCTGCCAGTGGCAATGTCCATGGCGGCCACCGATGGTTCGTCGAGCACGACCCCTTCGCCCCGGACCAGGACCAGGGTGTTGGCAGTTCCGAGATCAACGGCGATCTGGCGGGCGGGCCGCCAGGTCTTGCCACGGGTGGCTGATGGCTCGGCGGCTCGGCGGCTCGGCGGCTCGACTTCTCGACCGCCTGACGTCTCGTCCGTGGTCGCGGGCTCGAGGGCTGTGGTCACGAGTTGCATTCCTTGGGCGCTGGAGGACGTTGCAGAAACTCCGTCCGCGTCGCGTTTCACCGACCTGAAACCGGCGAAACCGGGGGGAATCCGGGGACGCGGCGAGTAATTCCAAATTCCATGCCACCTGAATGACGCATCGTTGCAGACTTCTGCACCTGCTAGATTCCGCCGCCATGCCGCGCCCGCCCTTTGCCGCAGTCCTGCCTGCACGAGCCTCACTTCGGGAACTGCTGCAGCTGGCATTCCCGGTTGTGGTCGTGCAGGTAGGACTCATGCTCATGGGCGTGGTGGATTCGATCATGGTGGGCCGCGTGTCGGCAGCCGCGCTGGCGGGCGTGGCACTCGGGAACGTGTACTTCTTCGCCTTCGCCATCTTCGGCACCGGCGTGGTCATGGCGCTGGATCCCGTGGTTTCGCAGGCCGTGGGCGCTGATGACGAACCGGCGATCGCAAGAGCGGTGCAGCGGGGGCTGCTCATCTCGGCGCTGCTCACCATACCCGTCTCCATCCCGCTCTGCTTTGCGGGGCCGGTGCTGGCGCTGCTGGGCCAGCCGGCGGATGCGGTGCCGATCGCGCACTCCTATACGCTCCGCATCGTGCCGAGCGTCTTTCCGTTCTTTGCGTTCATCGTCTTTCGCCAGACCCTGCAGGCGATGGGCCGCCTGGCGCCCATCGTCTGGCTCACCCTGCTCGCCAACCTGCTGAACGCCTGGCTCGACTGGAGCCTGGTGTATGGGCACTTCGGCATGCCCGCACTTGGCGCCAACGGCGCCGCGTGGGCCACGACGATCTCGCGGTGGACGATGGTGCTCGGGCTCGTGGCGGTGGCGTGGCCCGAACTGCACGGCCATCTGCGGGCGCTGCACCCCGAGGTCTTCCGCACCGCGCCACTCCGGAGGATGATCGCCATCGGCGCGCCGATCGGTGTGCACATGCAGCTCGAGTTCGGCGTGTTCGGCGCGGTGGGATTGCTCATGGGACGGCTTGGCACCGACGCGGTGGCGGCGCACCAGATCGCGCTCAATCTCGCCTCGCTCACGTTCATGGTGCCGCTCGGCGTCTCGGCAGCGGCTACCGTGCTGGTGGGGCGGGCGGTGGGGGAGGGACGGCCCGAGAACGTGCACAATGCCGCGCGCGCCGCACTGGTCGTCGGCGTGGCATTCATGTGCTGCACCGCAGTCCTGTTTACCGTCGTGCCGTCACTCTTCGCCAGGATCTATTCGCGCGATGTTGCTGTCGTGTCGCTCGCGGCGAGCCTGATTCCCATTGCCGGCGTCTTCCAGGTGTTCGACGGACTGCAGGCGGTGTCCGCCGGGGTGCTTCGCGGCCTGGCCGACACCCGCTATCCCATGGTGATCGGCCTGGTCGGATTCTGGCTCGTCGGGCTGCCGATCAGTCTCTGGCTTGCGTTTCCCATGCGCCTGGGTCCGCAGGGGCTGTGGTGGGGGCTGGTGGCCGGACTTGTTGCGGTGGGCCTGCTGCTGGTGCTCCGGGTCCGTCACCAGCTGAGGCGGGAGATGGTGAGGGTGGTGATTGATGAGTCGACGGTCGACGGTCGACGGTCGACCGTTGACTGTTGACCGTTGACCGTTGACTATCTCGCCGCAGGCGGCAGCAGGTCCGGATTCACGGCGCCCCGCACAAACGCCAGTGACGGCCGCGCGACCGTATCGGTGACGGGCAGGCCCGCACGCTCGGCGACGCGCGCGCGCTGGGTGCGATAGGCCGCCGCCCGGCTGCTGTCGGCGAACCGCAGGCTGTCGCCCTCCACCGTCCACTGCGAACTCGATCCCAGGATACTGAGCAGGCTGTCGGCGTCCGCGAGCAGGGACTCCGCCAGGTCGGCCGACTGGTAGGGCTCCTTGAGCGTGGCGCGGTGCTGCCACGTGGCGATCTGCTCGCGCGTCCAGCCAGCCTGCGTCGTCTGGAACCTTGCCGTGTCTTCATAGGCGCGGTCGGTCATCACCTCACGCCGATGGAACTGTCCCAGCACATTGAGCGCCGATGCCACCACGCGTCGTGCGGCGCGGGCGCCGTCGGGTGTGCTGAGTGCGCGAACACCAAAGATGCCGTTGAAGTCCACCGCGGCCAGGTCAGTTGCCAACTGGTCCTGCACCCCGCGATATGACTGGCGGCGGCGTTCCATCAGCTGCTCGGCGGTGACCGGGGCGGTCGGGTCCGCCCGTTCGGCGAGGCCGCGCGTTGCCGACCGGCTCCGCGGTGCGGCGCTCTCGTGCTGCGTCGTGTCGTCCATCAGTGCCGAGGGCGGCGGCGCCGGACGGAACGTCGCACTTTCCTCGACCGATTGAGCGTTGCTCGCGTCCCGCAACTTGAGGCCAACCAGGATGCCGATCGCCGAGCCAAGGATCACGATGACCGCGATCACGAGGCCGGTGCGGCGGCGGGGTGGGGGACTGGTCGCCGGTCGACGGTCTACGGTCGACGGCTCAGGGTGAACGGCGACCTCTCGACGCCCGACCCGCGACTCTCGAGCCGCGGCGCTCCGATGACTCGGCTCCTCGACCTCTCGACCCCTCGACGCCTCGACCCTCAGCGGCGTCGGCGCGACGGGCTCGAATCGCTGGGCGGGCGGCGGTGGTGGTGGCTGGTGCCGGATTTCACCGGGGTGGCCGACCTGGCGATCCTCGCCGGTCTGCATCGGCAGGCCAGGCGCGGCTGGCGGCGGAGGCCGCAGCGGCGCGACGTTTGACGGCCCATGGCGGCGTTCCTCTTCCTGCAGCAGCGAACCGGTGCCGGCTGGTTCAGTGTCCTGTGCTGGAGGCTGCTCGGGCTCGCGCCTGGGCGGCTCGGGCGGCGCCGTTGCCTTGTATTCACCAGTTGCAAACGCGAAATACGGATGGTGTTCGAGCGGGAGCCACTGCTTGGTCCGCCGATGGAAAATGGCCGCATCATGCTGCACCTCACCACGCTGAACCGCTGCGGCGAGATCGTCGATCGTGGCAAAGGTGCGTTCCTCGCCCGAGGCGAGCCGGATCAGGTACACGGGACGGGGCCGTTGCTGGGGGTGAAGATAGGATAATACAGGATGGGCAAGATGGGTGGGATGGGCAGGGAGTCGCTGGCTGCTGGTCGCTGGTCCCTCGTCGCCAGCAGCCATCTTGCCCATCCCGCCCCGCTTGCCCACGTTCCCACCATGAGACTGAACCCGTTCCGGGCCCTTCGGCCCGATCCGCAGTATGTCACCGAAGTGGCCGCGGTGCCCTATGACGTGGTGGATCGCGAGGAAGCCGTTCGGCTCGCCGAAGGCAAGCCGAGAAGCTTCCTGCATGTGGGCCGGTCAGACATCGATCTCCCGCCGGACACTGATCCGCATGATGATCGAGTCTATGCCGGCGCGCGCGCCGCGCTCGACCGCTTCCTGGCTGACGGTACGCTGGTCCGCGAGGCTGAGCCGTCGCTCTATCTCTATCGGCTCATCCGGAACGGTCGCCCCCAGACGGGCATCGTGGGGTGCGTCCATGTGGACGACTACGAGCACGATGTCATCCGGAAGCACGAAAAGACCCGGAAGGACAAGGAGGACGACCGCACTCGGCACGTGCTCACCCTCGACGCCAATGCCGAACCGGTCTTCCTCGCGTTTCCTGAACGGGAAGAGTTCGGGCGGCTGGCGGAGCAGGTTACCCGGGGGGAGCCGCTTTATGATTTCACCGCTGACGACGGCGTGCGCCACATCGTCTGGCGAATCGACGACACCCATCCGTGGGTGTCGCTCTTCGGTACCATCCCGGTCGCCTACGTGGCCGACGGGCACCACCGCTCAGCCAGTGCGTGGCGCGCGGGCCGGGAGCGTCGCGCGGCGAATCCGGCCCATCACGGAGCGGAAGAGTACAACTGGTTCCTGGCCGTGCTCTTTCCCGCCGACCAGCTGGAAATCCTGCCGTACAACCGCGTCGTAGCCGACCTGAATGGCCTGTCGGCCGGGCAGTTCGTGGAGCGCCTCGCTGCCATCGGCGAGGTCCAGCCACTCGATCATGCGCCGTCGCCTGCCGCCGGCTCGCTCGGCATCTTCGTGGGCAATCGCTGGTACCTGCTCCGTGTCCCGCCTGATTCCATTGACGCCACCGACCCGATTGGATCACTCGACGTAAGCCTGCTCCACGAGCGTGTGCTCGGCCCCGTGCTGGGCATCGGCGATCCGCGCACCGATCCCCGGGTGGATTTCGTGGGCGGCGGGCGCGGCACGGAGGAGCTGGAGCGGCGGGTGAGGAGCGGAAAATCGGCTGCCGGCTTCCTGCTGCATCCCACCAGCATGCAGCAGCTGATGGCTGTTTCGGACGCCGGCAAGGTCATGCCGCCCAAGAGCACCTGGTTCGAGCCCAAGCTGCGCAGCGGACTGTTTGTGCATTTACTGAGCTGAGAGCTATGAGCTGTGAGCTGTGAGCTGTGAGCTATGAGGTGGACTCGATTATATTCTCCTAGCTCACAGCTCACAGCTCTCAGCCCACAGCCCCTCTTCAATGCGCATCCTCATTGCCGACAAATTCGAGCGAGTAGGCGTGGACGGCCTCAAGGAACTCGGCTGCTCCATCGTCCATCAGCCCGACCTCACCGCCGAGCAGATCCCCGCGGCCATGGCCGAGGTGGATCCCGGCATCCTGATCGTCCGCGGGACCAAGGTTTCAGCCGATGCGATCAAGGCGGGCAAGAGCCTCGGCCTTATCATCCGCGCCGGCGCCGGCATCGACACCATTGATGTCGCGGCGGCGTCGGCGCACGGCGTCTTCGTCGCCAATTGCCCGGGAAAGAATTCGGTGGCCGTCGCGGAGCTTGTCATGGGGCTGCTGCTGTGCTGCGACCGCCGCCTTCCCGATCAGGTGGCCGACATTCGTCAGGGAACATGGAAGAAGGGCGAGTACTCCAAGGCGCGCGGGCTCTACGGGCGCACACTGGGCGTTGTGGGACTGGGGCAGATTGGCCGCGAAGTCGCAAGGCGGGCGCAGGCGTTCGGCATGCACGTGGCGGCGTGGTCGCGGAACCTTACGGCGGAGATGGCCGAAGACCTGGGCGTTACCTACTGTGACTCGCCCATCGAGGTGGCTCGGCTCAGCGATGCGGTGAGTGTCAATGTTGCGGCGACCGCCGAGACGAAGGGCATGATCAACGCCGAATTCCTTGCCGCGATGCATCCGGGGTCGTACTTCATCAATACCTCGCGCGGATCGGTGGTGGATGAGGCGGCGCTGCTCGACGCGGTGCGCACCCGAGGCATCCGGGCGGGTCTCGATGTCTTCCAGCAGGAGCCGGCCGGCGGGACCGGCATCGCGGAGAACCCGCTGGTGCGGGAGCCGGGGGTGTACGTCACCCATCACGTGGGTGCATCCACCGAGCAGGCGCAGGTCGCCATCGCGCATGAAGTGATCCGCATCGTGGCGGGATTCGTGGAGAACGGCGGCGTGACCCACTGCGTCAACCGGCAGGCGCGGAGTACCGCCACGCACGTGCTCTCGGTGCGGCACAAGAACCGGCCGGGCGTGCTGGCGCATGTCTTCGATGTGCTGGCCCACCGCGGGATCAATGTCGAGGAAGTCGAGAACATCATTTATCATGGTGCGCAGGCCACACTGGCGCGCATCCACCTGGACACCAAGCCGGACCAGGCGGCCATGGACGCGATTGCCAGCGGCAACGCGGACGTGATCAAGGTGGACCTGACGCGCCTCGACGACGGCGCGTGAGAACGGGACGACTGGAATGAGCGAGCGGATCTTCAATTTCAGCGCGGGGCCGGCGGTACTGCCGGAGAGCGTGCTCAGGAACGCGCAGCGGGACATCTGGAACGTGCGTGACAGCGGCATCGGCATCATGGAGCATAGCCACCGCGGCAAGGTGTTCGACGCCATCATCAATGAGGCGGAGGCCCATTGCCGGGAGCTGGCGGGCATCCCGGACGACTATCACGTGCTCTTCCTGCAGGGCGGCGCGTCGCTCCAGTTTGCCATGGTGCCCATGAACTTCCTGCCGACGGGCGCCACGGCCGACTACCTGGTCACCGGCGTCTGGGCCGAGAAGGCCGTCGTTGAAGCGAAGAAGCTGGGCAGCGTGCACGAGGCCGCGTCGAGCGCCGACCGCCAGCATTCATACATTCCGGACGCTGGTGCCATCCGCTATTCCGACAAGCCGGCGTACGTCCACTTCACGTCCAACAACACCATCTATGGCACGCAGTGGAAGCGTGAGCCGGCTCCACCCGCCGGCGTCCCGCTCATCTGCGATGCGTCGAGCGACATCTTCAGCCGGCCGGTTGACGTGAGCAAGTACGGGATGATCTACGCCGGCGCGCAGAAGAACCTGGGGCCGTCAGGCGTAGTGCTGGTCATCGTCCGGAAAGACCTGGTGGAGGCCGGTGCGGCCGACCTGCCGACCATGCTGCAGTATCGCACCGAGGCCAAGGCCAAGTCGCTCTACAACACGCCACCCACCTTCGGGATCTACGTGATGGGTGAGGTGTTCAAGTGGATCAAGGATGGCGGGGGCCTCTCGGCCATGGCGGACCACAACAGCGCCAAGGCGGCGCTGCTGTACGACTTTCTCGACAACAGCAGCTTCTATGAGGGCACGGCCGAGAAGGACAGTCGCTCGTTCATGAACGTCTGCTTCCGGACGCCGAGCGCGGAACAGGATGCGGCGTTCCTGGAAGGCGCAGGGAAGCGGAAGCTGAGCGGGCTCAAGGGCCATCGCTCGGTGGGCGGCATGCGGGCCAGCATCTACAACGCGATGCCGCGCGCCGGCGTCGAGGCGCTGGTGACCTACATGAAGGACTTCGAGAAGCAGCAGCGCTGACGATGGCGCCCGACGGGCTGGTCTCCACCGAATGGCTGGCGGCCCGGCTGGACAAGCCGGGCATCATGCCGCTCGACTGCTCCTGGTATCTTCCCTCGGCCGCCCGGAACGGCCGCGCCGAATTCCTCGCCGAGCACATTCCCGGTGCGCGCTACTTCGATCTCGACGCGCACTCCGATCCCGCCTCCTCACTCCCGCACATGCTTCCCTCGGCGGAGCAGTTCGCCGCCGACATGGGCGCGCTCGGGCTCCGTGACAGCGACACGATCATTGTCTATGACGCGTCCGGGGTGAACCTGAGCGCGCCGCGCGTGTGGTGGATGTTCCGGGTGTTTGGCCACGGCGGCGTAGCACTGCTGGATGGCGGCTTCCAGAAATGGAAAGCGGAAGGGCGTCCGGTGGAGTCGGGCGAGCCTGCCGCGCGCAGGGGAGACTTCTCGGCCCGGCTCGACGCATCGCGCGTCCGCACCGCCGCCGACATGCTCGCCAATATTTCCGAGCCGCGTGAACAGATGGTGGACGCACGTTCCGCTGCCCGGTTCGAGGGAACGAGCCCCGAGCCGAGGCCCGGTCTCCGCTCGGGGCACATCCCCGGTGCGCGGAACGTCCCCTACACCTCGCTGCTCGATCCCGATGGCACCATGAAGCCGCTACCGGAGCTGCGTGCGCTGTTCGCTTCGGCCGGGCTCGATCCATCCTGGCCCGTCGCCTCTTCCTGCGGCTCCGGCGTCACCGCCTGCGCGCTGGTCCACGCGCTGCACCTGCTGGGCAACGACCAGACGGCGGTGTATGACGGGTCGTGGAGTGAGTGGGGAGCGAGGGAGGACCTTCCGGTGGAGAGGTGATGGGCAGGATGGGCGGGTTGTCACCCTGAGGGAGCGTAGCGACCGAAGGGGCCGAAGCTCAAACATGTCGTGATCTGCCCCGAGAGCCTAGCGACCGAAGGGGCCAGAGCCCAATACTCAGCTTCGGCCCCTTCGCTTCGCTCAGGGTGACAGCTCGCCCGGTATCACTCGCCCATCTGGCCCATCTCGCCCATCTCGCCCATCTTGTCCATCCATTTTCCTGCCCATCCTGCCCATCCCGTCATCTTATCCCACACACCCGCAACGCCCGCTTTGGCGCCTCGTGATACGGAAACAGTTCGCGCGCGTCAGTGGCGTGTTCACGTACTGCCGCGCATGCGCCCGCGCGTCCCGGCTTTCTGGCCAGCAGCATGTGCAGGCGATACTCGCCCGGATCCAGGCGGCTTGCCCAGACCAGCGCCGAGCGGCTGGTGCCGCTACCCGCCACCAGAATGGCCATCGCCGTCAGCGCGCTCCGCGCGGCGAACAGGGTACCCAGTCCGGCGGCGCCCCACATCATCCCCTGGGCCGCGCCTTCCGGCAGGGTC
>DASTFH010000156.1:0-4300 GCA_035708725.1 Gemmatimonadales bacterium
GCCACTGAAATCCGACGACTGACGACGGATGACCGACGACTTCACTCGAATTGCATCGAAATCGGATCGCTGGCGGGGAAGCTTGCGTCCACTGCCGCATCGAGCTGGTCCTCCATGTCGCCGTTATCCCGATCCACTTCCCTCATGTTCGCCGGCGACATCGTGGAAGGCGTGGTGGGTCCGGCGGCCCCCACGGCCTGCCGTCCAGCGTCCGTCATCATTTCCCGAACGATCAGGTATGCGATCGCACCACCCAGTGCCCAAAGTCCGAAGGTGCGGACAGGGTGGCTCGTAGAGCGTATGTGCTTCATGGGTTGGCTCCTGTGGCGCTGTGCGCTGTGCATGGGAACCTAAACTCGTCGGCGCACGGCGCACAGCGCACAGCGTACAGCTCATCTCCCCAGCGCCACAATCAGGAACACGTCATACAGCGCGTGCGTCCACGCGGTGATGCCGAATCCGCGCAGCAGGTACATGGCGCTGAAGAGCAGGCCCGCGATGAGGCGAAAGAGAAAGCTCGGAAGCGTGAACTGGTCGCCGTAGGCGCCTATGTAGTGAAACGCGGAAAAAAGGACGGCACCAAGGCTCGCCGCCAGGACACCGGCGGGCGCGGGCCGCCAGCCAAGGACCCGGCGCGCGAAGAGCGCGAGCCCACCCACCAGTAGCACCCGGAAGAGCAGCTCCTCGTAGATCCCTGCCCCAAGCGCCACAGTCAGTTGCGTCGGCACGCTGAGGCTTGCGATCTGCACCAGCATGAGCCGCGGCACGCCGCGGAGCAGGAGCGCCGTGAGTACACCGGCGATGCCGCCGAAGACAAGGCCGCCCACTGCCGACTCGCCGAGCATGCCGAGAAAGACCCTGCCCCGCATCGGTTCGGGATGACGCCGGCGGTCGTGCAGGATGAATGCAGCACCGACCCCCAGCAGCAGGATGTCGAAGAGCAGCAGCCCGCGCTGGCCGCCAAGACTCACGAACAGGCTCTTGAGCAGCACGTCGGCGCCGTTCCGGACGCCGGCAATGGTATCGCCCGACAGGAGAAACGCTGCCGTCTCGTACATAACGAGAAGCGGCAGCGCGAAGAGGAGGCTGTAACGCGGGGCGCGGGACAGCCGCCAGTAGGAGGTCATGTGCCGGGCTCAGGGACCGACGACAGTCCCCTCGACCGTCACCGACCTGGGCACGACGATGCCAGCGGTGAAGATGGTGAGGAGGACGTCCGTCACGCTGCTGCGCACCTTGATACGGACATTCTCGATGCGCTTGCCGCCCATCAGCTGGCTGGCAAGCGCCTTTTCCACCGAGGGCTGCTTCGCCGGAAACAGCCCCCACAGCGCGAACACGGCATGTGACGACACGGTGAACGCGACGCCGCTGTCGGCGACGGCCGCAGCGGACGCCATGGTCGCGGGCACGCCGAGGGTCGTGGCGTCAAAGGTCTCGGCGCAGGCCGTCGCCATCACCAGGACGACCGCAAACGCGGCGTGGCGAACGTGCGGTCTCAAAGGCCCGGCACCCGGAATGTGTAGTGGAAACCAGCCGCGAAGATGCCGGGCTTGATGTCGTCATGCTTGGACCAGTCGTACGCCACATGGAAGCCCATCCCGTTGAGGAGATTGAGTTCCACGCCACCGCTGACCCCGATGCCCGCATCGGTCTCCGAATCACCATCGCCGATCGAAGTGCGAAGCACGTCAACTCGCGGGGCGATCCAGGGCTTGATCGCGAGCGCCGGGTTGGGAATCGTGAATGAAACGCCAAGCCCCACTGGAAAATGCCACTGCGTGATGTCGCAGTCGGTGTCCCCTGGCAGGCACCCGAAGTCTTTCGACACATATCCCGCGCCGCCCTGCAGCGTCACGGCGATGGGAATCAGCGGGCCGCCGAACACCTTCATGTTGGCGGTGGCGCCGCCCGACCAGACCGCGTCGGTGCCTTCCGGATCGAAGCGCGAGACCGTCCCGCTCACCCCCAGCACCCCGAAGCCGGCCTTCACGGTAGCGCCGGTGGCCCAGCCACCGCCTGCCGCATCGTTCGGGATGCCGGCATCGAGCGCAATGCCGATGCCGTTCACGATGCCGCTGTTGACGACGGGCAGACCCGCCGCCTGCGCGGACGCGGTACCAGCGGTGCCAAGCACGAGCATGGCGCCAAGCACGGCACGAACCAGGGGATCTCTCATGACGACCTCATGCGAAGTGACTGGCCAACAGTCAACGGTCCACGGTCAACGGACATCTGTCGACCGTGGACCGTAGACCGTAGATTGTCGACCGTCTGACTAGTGAATAAACGCGAGCCCGACCGACACGCCGTCCCACGGCGAGTCGCCGAGCGCGCCGGCGACCCGGACATCGATCGACCGGGTGAACTTGATGTCCACCCCGAGGCCCAGCGCGAAGAAGATATCGGAGTCGCTGTCACCACCGATGTTGTTGCCGAACGCCGGGATCATGACCGGATGCACGTACGGCACGAAGGTGACGTCGGAATTCTCCAGCAGGACGCGGCGCCCGAGCGAGATACCGATCGGGATGAACGCATAGGTACCGTCATTGAAATTCAGGCCGGCGCCCAGCGTGAGGGCTCCGTCGAGCGGGAAGCTCTCCGACGACTGCAGCACGCGGGTGCGCGCACTCACGCCGGCGACCACGCGCGTATTGGCGTCACCGGGCCGGTCGATGAAGCCGCCGCGAAGACCGATGTCCCAGCGGTCGTGGCCGTATCCATAGAAGCCTTCCAGCCCCCACCCCGCCCCGCCCGGATCCGACAGCGTCGCGCCAACTTCGCTCGACGTATATGTGCGGTACGGCGACTTGAATACCGGGGTGCCGGTTTCCTGGGCCGCCGCGGTGCCCGCCAGGGTCAGCGCAGCGACCGCAGCGGCGATGCCCACAATCAGCTTACGCATTCGGATTTTCTCCTTGTACATGCTCCGCGACGACCCGCACCTGCTCGTCCACGACCTGCAGGAATCCACCCCGCACCTGGAAGCGATGCGTCGTGCCGTCCTGCCGGATGGAGAGGGTGCCATCACCGAGGAGCGTCATGAGCGGGGCATGGTGTGGCAGGATGCCCACCTCCCCGTCGAACGCAGGCGCTACGACCGACTCCGCCTGCCCATCAAACATGTTTGCCTCGGGCGAAATGACCGTGACACGCATCACGAGCTCGCCAGGTCCTGCGCCCGCCTGACGACATCATCGATGCCGCCCTGCATGTAGAACGCCTGCTCCGGCAGGTGATCGAATTCGCCTGACAGCACCCGCTCGAAGCTCGCGATGGTTTCCTCCAGCTTGACGTACTTGCCGGGGAAGCCGGTGAACTGCTCGGCCACGTGGAACGGCTGCGAGAGGAAGCGCTGGATGCGGCGCGCCCGCGCCACCACCTTCTTGTCCTCTTCCGACAGCTCATCCATGCCGAGGATGGCGATGATGTCCTGCAGCGCCTTGTAGCGCTGCAGCGTGTTCTGCACGCCGATGGCCACGGCGTAGTGCCGCTCGCCCACGAACTGCGGGTCGAGAATGCGGCTCGAGCTGTCGAGCGGATCCACCGCCGGATAGATACCCAGTTCCGCGATGGAGCGCGAGAGCACCACCGTCGCGTCCAGGTGCGCAAAGGCGGTGGCCGGCGCCGGGTCGGTCAGGTCGTCGGCGGGCACGTAGATGGCCTGCACCGAGGTGATCGAGCCCTTGTTGGTCGAGGTGATCCGCTCCTGCAGGTCGCCCATTTCCGTCGCCAGCGTGGGCTGGTAGCCCACCGCACTCGGCATCCGGCCGAGGAGGGCGGAGACCTCGGAGCCAGCCTGGGTGAAGCGAAAGATGTTGTCGATGAAGAGCAGCACGTCCTGGCCTTCGACGTCGCGGAAGTACTCGGCGACGGTGAGGCCGGAGAGTCCCACCCGGAGCCGGGCGCCGGGCGGCTCGTTCATCTGGCCGTAGATCAGCGCCACCGAGTCGAGGATGTTGGCGTCCTTGAACTCGAGGTAGAGGTCGTTGCCCTCGCGGGTCCGCTCGCCCACGCCGCAGAAGACCGACCGGCCGCCGTGGCCCTTCTGCACGTTGTTGATGAGCTCCTGGATGACCACCGTCTTGCCCACGCCGGCGCCGCCGAAGAGCCCGATCTTGCCGCCCTTCACGAACGGCGCGATCAGGTCAATGACCTTGATACCGGTCTCGAAAATCTCGGTCTTGGGTTCGAGGTCGGTGAACTTGGGCGTCTCGCGATGGATGGGCCAGCGCTCGGCGTCCTCCGGAATGGGTGCCCCTCCGTCCACCGGCTCGCCCAGCACGTTGAGGATCCG
>DASTFH010000157.1:0-9168 GCA_035708725.1 Gemmatimonadales bacterium
AACACTCCCGCGCTGTCTCGCCTTGCGGAAAGGCCTGCTGGTGACGACTTTTCCGCTCCCCAAGGGCCCGTAGCTCAGCTGGATAGAGCGCTTGCCTCCGGAGCAAGAGGTCGCGCGTTCGAATCGCGCCGGGCCCGTGAAGGCCAGCCAGACGCCCCGTTCACTTGATTGGTGAACGGGGCGTTGGCAAAGCGCCTCTTGACACTCCTGCCATCGGCTTCATGCTAATGAGGGACGGTTCGAGCACACCCATCCCCTTCAGCGAGGCCTGTCATGCAACGCTTCCCCTTTGCGATTGCTGTGCTTGTTTTGGCCGCCTGCCAACCCAGGACGCCAGCAGCCGACAACAGCTCCGCACCACCCGGAGCGACCGGACCAGCGGTGGGAACAACCGAGTGGAAGATTCAGGCGTATTCCAGCGCCGCACCTCCGGCTATTGCCGCCAACGCCACAATCCTTGACTGGAACGACTCGCTCAAGGCACCTGCTGCCGAGATTCGCCAGGGCAGTAATGGCTGGACCTGTCTCCCGCTGTCGCCGCCGCCAGCCGGCGGATACACGACTGCGAGGCAGGCGTCTCCCATGTGCGCGGACTCAATGACGATGGCGTGGGCCCAGGGGTACATGACCAAGTCCAAGCCCCGAAATACATCGCTTGGCGTTGGCTATATGCTCCAGGGCGATGCTGGTGCAAGCAACACCGATCCCTACGCCATGGCCGCAGCGTCGGACAGTGCCTGGGTCGTCTCAGGCCCGCATGTGATGGTCTTCCCAGCGAACGCTGACCGGATCAAGGATTTCCGGACGGATCATCAGGCTGGCGCGCCTTTTCAGATGTGGAAAGGGACGCCGTATGCGCACATCATGATTCCTGTCGCGGGGTCGGCAACGACGGACTAGGACTCCCGCTCCGTCACGACCGCCAGGCTTGGGTGATCGCTTCCGCCTGGGTGGACTTCACGCTCACCCAGGCGATACCGCCTGACCAGGTCCTCTCCCGAGAAAAGGCATCAGGCAGCAGGCACTGATACCCATCGTGCCACTCAGTCCGCCTCCCGTACCCGGATCGGCAGCGTCACCATCGCGCGCCCCGCCCACTGCAGGCGCTCCTGGATCGCCCGCGCCGTGCCGCTGTGCAGGATCCCATGCCACCACCTCGGCCGCTGGAAAATGAGCTGGCCAGCGAAAAAGGTGACCTTGGGGAATTCCTTGGCCACGCTGAGGCAGAGAGCCTCCGCGCTCTCCACCACTTCGGTTCCGATCTCCATCCGCGACGTAGACGGCAGCCCCAGGTCCGCCGCCAGATTCCGGTACTGCGCCAGCAGTTCCGAGGTCCGCTGACGCAGGTGCTCCACCGCATGTCCACCCTTGAACTCCCCGGAATCGATCACCCCAACGGACAGGAAAACCAGCCCGGTGAAGTGCCCGGGAAACATCCGGAGCACGTTCAGCACGCTATGAATGCCGACTCCGCCGTAGCGCTCGACCAGAATCGCAGCCACCCGGTCCTCCACCGCCGGTTCCCGCAACCCGATCGCCCGGCCCGATTGACCCCTCGGAAGGTCGCCAAGTTCCTGGTAGAGCTGATTCACCTTCGCTTCCGCAGACCGGTAATGACGCCGAATGAGCAGGCACGTGCCGATCACGGCGAGCGTGATGCCGACCGTCACCCAGCCACCCAGCAGGAATTTCTCGTAGATGGTCACGCCGAGGATCGTGCTGCAGAGCGCGAACCCGAAGCCGAACAGGATGAGCCGCCGACGCCACTCGGCGCTTCGGCCCCGGCGCCGCCACCAGTAGCGGCACATGGCGTACATGGAGAGCGAGAATGTGATAAAGACGTTGATGGCGTACATGACGACAAGCTGGCCCACGTCGCCGTGGGTGTACGTGAGCGCGGCCAGCGCCGCAATGCCCATGAGTATGATACCGTTCTGCGTGGTCAGCCGGTCCGAAAGCATGGCGAAGCGGTGGGGGACCCACGAGTCGACGGCCATGTTCGACAGTACTCTCGGCCCATCCAGGAAGCCCGCCTGTGCGGCCACAACCAATAGCATCGCCTCCGAGAAGAGGGTGAGCACCACGAAGGTTCCGCCAAGCGGCAGCCCCTGCGTCAGGCGTTCCACCAGCACGGCATTCATGGTCTTGCCCGGCACGGGCGTGACCTGCCACAGCAGGTATGCCAGCAGCAGGCCGGTGGCGGTAAAGGCCAGCGACGCGCCCATGTACACCATGGTGCGCTTGCCCGTCTCGACCTTCGGTTCGCGCATGATCGGCAGGCCGTTCGATACAGCCTCGATGCCGGTGTACGTGCCGCCGCCCAGCGAATAGGCCCTGAGAAAGATCACCAGCATTCCACCGATGCCGAGCGTCGCTGCGCCATTACGATAGCCGTCGCTCACTCGCTGCACGGTGTCGGGCAATGCAGGCAGGTGCCCGATGATCGCTCCACCAATCAGGAGGACATGCGTGAGCAGGAACAGGATGAAGACGGGCAGCAGCGTGAGGACTGACTCGCGTACACCACGGGCGTTGAGGATTGTCAGGCCCAGGATAAAGGCGACTTCGGCCGGGAACTTCGCCCCGGTCATGCCGGGTGGGAGGAAGGAAAACAGCGCGTCCCCCGCCGCCGCGATGGAAATCGTGATGGTCAGGACGTAGTCCACCAGGAGGGCCGAGCCGGACAGCACACCCGCGCGCTCACCCAGGAGCTTGGTCGCCACCACATAGCCGCCGCCGCCCGACGGAAAGGCCTCGATGATCCGCCGGTAGGCCGCAGAAATAAGCAGTACCGTCCCGGCCATGAGCACGGCCAGCGCCACCGCGAGGTACCGGTGATCGCCAAGCTGCTTGAACGCCTCTTCCGGCCCATATGCGGATGACGACAGTCCGTCGGCGCCGAGGCCGACCCAGGCGAGGAACGCCACCAGCGAGAGCCGGTGAAAGATGGATTGGTCGTTCAGGTCGCGTGGTCGGCCGATCAGGGCACGGCGTACGCGGTGCCCAAGGGAGCCGGCGTGGTTCAGACGGGACATGGCGGCCAAGTATGCGAGGCCGGCCGCACCGAGTCACGGGGTGCGGCCAAATCCTGACACATTCTTGAGGCCGGCGGCGGCTAGATTTCCGGCGGAGTATGAGAAGCTTCATGGCACGCTGGGGAGATGGGCAGTATCTCCGCGCCGGCGGCATGGTCGCCGTCGCCATCGGCGTGTGCCTCGTCGTGCGGCCACACCTGGCGACGGTGGACATCGCCATGATCCTGCTGCTGAGCGTGGTGGCAGCCGCCGCGCGCTACCGGCGCGGCCCCGCCCTCCTGGCCTGCCTGCTCAGCACTGCCGCATTTGACTACCTCTTTGTTCCGCCGTACTACACGTTCGACGTCTTCAATCCCTCCTACTTCCTGACCTTCGGCGTCATGCTGCTGGTCGCCCTGACAATGTCCGGGCTGACGGCAAGGATCCGTGAACAGCGGGAAATCGCGCATGAACGCGAGCAGCAGAGCCGAGCCTTGTGTGCCCTGGAAGCTGATCTCGCGGCGGCAGAAGGTGCGGATGCGCTCTTCGCGGCCGCCGCGACCCATCTGGGCCGCGCCGCGAGCGCTTCGGCGGCAATCTTCGCCCTTGCCCGGCCGGATGATGCAGGTGAAGTCCCCCTCCCGAATGTTCCAGCCTTCGATGACCCTGCGGTGCGCGTCGCCGCCACATGGGCGTGGACGCGCGGCATCGCCACGGGATGGGGGACGGCGCATGGTGGCGAGGTGCCGGTGATGCTCCTGCCGCTCCGTGCGGTCACCGGCGCGGCGGGTCTTGCGACGATCCGGCCAGCGGACCCTGCAATTCCGCTCTCATCCGCGCAGCGGGCGACGGTGGAGGCAATGGCAGCTGCCATTGCCTCCGCGCTCGACCGCCATCTGCTGGCACAGCAAAACGAACGAGCCCGGGCTGACGTCGAGGCCGAGCGACTGCGGACAGCGCTCCTGAGCTCGCTTTCGCACGACTTGCGCACGCCATTGGCCGGCATTGAAACCTCGGCGAGCACTCTGCTCGACGAGGCGGCACCGCTTCCCGCGGTCACCCGACATGAATTGCTGGCGAGCATCCTGGACGAATCGCGCCGGATGACGCGCCTGATCGGCAACTTGCTCAGCATGATCCGAGTGGAGACCGGGATGCTGGTGGTCCAGCAACTCTGGCAGCCCCTCGAGGAGGTGCTGGGCGTGGCTCTGCTGCGCATGGAAGAACGCCTCAAGGCCCACCCGGTGACGACGCACATCCCCTGCGATCTGCCCATGGTGTCGATCGATGAGTTGCTCATCGAGCAGGTCTTCCTGAACCTGCTGGAGAACGCGGCGCGCTACGCGCCTGCAGGCAGCCCCATCGAGATTGTCGCACAGCAGGATGGGGCGGCGGTGCTGGTGGAAGTAGGCGATCGTGGTCCGGGCGTTCCGGCCGGCGAGGAGGAGCGAGTCTTCGAACGATTCTACCGCGGCGGGCGCGCCGCCTCGGCCGATGGTGGCGCCGGGTCGGGACTTGGCCTCACAATCTGCCGGGGTATCATCACCGCCCACGGCGGCCGGATCTGGGTGGCGGGTCGGGAAGGTGGCGGCGCCGCGGTGCGATTTACCCTGCCGCTGATCGGCGTCCCCGCGCCCGCGCCGGCAGAACTGATGAGCTGTTGAGCGAGCCATGGCCGCAGCACTGCCGCTGGTCCTGATCGTCGAAGACGAGCTGCACATGCGGCGCGCCCTCCGCGCCACGCTGGTCGGCAACGGCTTTCAGGTGGTCGAGGCCAGTGGCGCCCGCGAAGGGCTCATGCAGGCGTCGGGACGCAATCCCGAGGTCATCCTGCTCGACCTCGGATTGCCCGACCTGGATGGCAGGGACGTCACCCGGGCGCTGCGGCGGATGACGACAGCCCCCATCATCGTGATTTCAGCGCGGGGCCAGGAGCACGACAAGGTGCAGTTGCTGGACCTCGGCGCTGACGACTACCTCACCAAACCCTTTGGCGTCGCCGAGCTGCTCGCCAGGATCCGCGTGGCACTGCGGCACGCGGCTCGGCCGCTCACCAGCCTGGAGGAGCCTATCGTGCTCGCCGGCGACGTGATGGTTGATCCGCTGCGGCGGCAGGTGTTCCGTAAGGGCGCTGTGGTGCACCTGACCCCGACAGAATACCGGCTCCTGATCACATTGTTACGTCATGCAGGGCGGGTCCTGACCCATCGCCAGTTGCTGGAGCAGGTCTGGGGGGCCAACTACGCGGCCCAGACACATTACTTGCGGGTGTACATGACCCAACTGCGCCACAAGCTGGAATCTGATCCCACCCGGCCGCGACTCCTGCTCACCGAACCAGGCGTCGGCTATCGGTTACGGGAGCCCTCGGAAGCCTGAAGCGCTCGGCGCCCTGCTGTCGGCGCGCAGCTCCCCGCTAGGCAGGTCCGCCCACGCCATATATTGGCTTTACCGACGCCTCGCGCCGCCAGAACGGCGGCCAGTGCCTCGTGCCGCCTCCGGATCGACGACGATTCAGGGGCGGCTTCGGGCTGGTGGTCAGGGTTCAAGGGACGCTACGGTGACGGCTTGAGGACGCCGGTGTCGCATGCTCTCCGTGGACATCCGCGACGCACCCCGCGTTGCGCCAAACCACGGCTCCGGAGCGTACCATGCCGCCACATCTGTCACTTGCCCGAACGATATCACTAACGGCTGCAGCAGCCCTGGTCCTGACAAGCTCCGCCTGTTCCGATGAAACCAATCCTCAGGCAACGCTGACCATCAGCGCGATTGCCGCCAGCAATAACCAGTCGGCGATTGCGGGCGCGATCCTGCCTCTGCCGCTTCGGGTACTGGTCGAGGAGGATGGGGTGCCGAAACCGGACGTTGCGATTTCCTGGTCCGCATCCGCCGGCGGCCTCAAGCCGGCGGCGAGCGTAACCGACGCGCAGGGAATTGCCGCCACCGTGTGGACGCTCGGCGCCAGTCCCGGCCCGATGTCTGCCACCGCGGCGCTCACGGGCGCCAACGGCTCACCCGTCACCTTTCATGCCGCCGCACTGAATCAGGCTGGCATGACAGTCGTCATCGCGGGCGGTGACACACAAACGGGCCAAGTCGGCGCGCCTCTGCCGATGCCCCTCCGGGTGAAGGTGCATACCTTCGGCCCGTCCGATGCCGGCGTGACGGTTACCTGGAGCGCGACGGATGGGCACGTGTCCCCTGCATCGAGTATCACCGACCTTGAGGGATTCGCCGAGACCCACTGGACGCTTGACACGGTCGCACGAGATACCCAGGTGGTCGTGGCGCAGGTCCACGGCGCCGAAGGGTCGCCCCTGCAGTTCACGGCGCGCGCGCTTCCCGGAAGCGTCTCCACCTTGACGCCAGCCATCCCCGATACACAGGTGGCATATACCGGCGCCGCGTATACCACGGAGTTTGATATGCCGGCGATGGGGCTGTTCGACAGGTATGGCAATGCGGTTCCGAACCAGCCGGTCACGTGGAGAGTCGTGGAAGGTCCCATACACATCGCGAGTTCCGAGAATGCCAGCGACGAAATCGGCTTTGCGCGGGTCGAGGTGGCGCCTGACGGCTCGGCCGGCACCGGCGTCGTCGAGGCCGTCGTGGACGGCAGCCCATTATCGAAGCGATTCACGTTCAGCATCCGACAGGAGCGCTTCGTTGTGCTGTGGGTGAATGACGGGACCTTCACCAGCGCGCAAAACGGCAGCACTCCCGCGGTGGATACCATCCCGGCGGGAACCACGATGCACTGGTTCCTGGAAGACTGGGACTACGACTATCACGCCATCGTTGCGGTGGGGACGCCTTCGTTTCCAAGCCAGCCGATCGGCTACCGAAACAATGGCCTGGCCAGCATCACTTTCACGACACCGGGAACCTACCAGTATCAGGACGACGGAGCTTCGGGCGCCAGCGGGACTCTGGTAGTGGAGTGACTCGTGGGGACGGGACGACGGTGCCGAGCACTGAGCGCCGCAGGCCAGCCGCTCAGTGCTCAGCTCGCCATCACGCAGCCGATGGGAGCATTGTGGACGTGCTGCTTGTCGTCGGCGAACAAACTCCCATACCGGTGCTAGTACACGCGGATTCGGTTCAATTCCTCTCGTCTGCGGTATAACTCTCTTCCGACAATGATGTATCCTGGCGCGCAGCAAGGTGGCCGGGGCGCGAGCTTGGGCAGTTTTCTGATTCTGTCCCTAACTGAGCCGAAGACGAAAAGACCACGCCGCCCTCAGCCCTCAGCCCTCCACAAATGCAACACCGCGTAGCTCCGCCACGGCCTCCAGGCCTCCGACATGGCCTCCGCCCGCGCCGGGCTGGTTCCACCAAGCCGCTTCCGCACGACCAGATCTTCCTTGGGAAAGGCATCCGGCCAGCGCAACGCGCGCATGGCGATGTACTGCGCCGTCCACGGCCCGATGCCGGGCAGCGCCATGAGCTGTTGCATGGTTGCCTCAGGCGACGCGCCCGGCTCCAGCACCAGTGCGCCCGATTCAACCGCTTTCGCCAGCGCCGTGATGCACTTCGCCCGGGTCCGTACGATTCCGAGCGACGCCACGTCCTCCAGCGTGGCGCCGGCGATCCGCCCGGCCGAAGGGGTAAGGTGCGTGAGCCCTTCGTGCGGCGTGTTCATCGGTTCGCCGAATGCATTCACCAGCCTGGCAGCCACGGTCGTCGCTGCCTTGACGGTCACCTGCTGGCCGAGCACGGCGCGGAGGGCCAGCTCGAACCCATCAAATGCGCCGGGTACGCGGAGTCCGGGCCGCTGCTTCACCGCTTTCGCCAGCATAGCGTCGCGGCCCAGCTGCGCCGCGATCAGGTCCGGCCGGGCGCTCAGGTCGAAAAGACTCCGGAGCCGGCCGAGCAAAGCAGGCAGAACCGGCGTGAGCGCGTGCGGAAATTCGACCAGCAGTGCGCGCTGCTTCGGCGCGTGCCGGACCCGAACCCATCCCGTGTGGATGCCGAGGCGTACCGTGCGCAGGTAGGTGTCGCCGTCGACGCGCTCGACGCCAGTAAGCGCCCGTGCGCCCAGGAAGTCGAGCAACCCGGCCCAGTCGAACGGCGGGCGATAACCGAGCTGCAGCGTGATCGATGCCGCCGGCGCGCGCGCCGCCGTTCCGTTCGTCGCCTTGCGAAGCCGGCTGGGCGGCATCCCGTAGCGCCGACTGAACGCGTCATTGAAGCGCCGAAGGCTGGAGAAGCCGCTGGCGAAGGCAACTTCGGTGACCGACAGAGCGGTTTCGGTGAGGAGCTGCTTGGCGAGGAGGAGTCGCCGCGTTTGCAGCAGCTCGATGGGTGATACCCCCAGCTCCTGCTGCAGGATGCGCCGGATCTGCCTGGAGCTCCATCCAAACTGTTCAGCGATCCGCTCGAGCCCGGCGCCGCCGTCGAGCATCCCTTCATCGATGCGCTGGACGATCATCCCCGCAATCCGGTGGGCGCCATCCACCGGAGCCAAGCCGGGCGCCAGCTCCGGCCGGCAGCGCAGGCAGGGACGGAAGTGAGCCTTTTCCGCCGCCTCGGCGCTGTCAAAGAACCGGCAGTTGGCTGACTTGGGGGTCCGTGCCGGGCAAACCGGACGGCAGTAAATGCCCGTGGAGGTCACACCGATGAAGAAGACACCGTCGAAGCGGGGGTCACGCGAGGCGTACGCACTGTACAGCATGGCATCGTTGGTCATGGACCCAATCTAGCGATTGGGCCCCGGATAACGAGCCATTTTCGGACGGGAAATGGGCGGTCGCAACTGGCACGTCGAGCGACGCATGATGTACGACGTCCGACTTATGACCTTCTCTCCAGAGTTTCCCGTACTGCAACCACGAACTCATCCAGCGTAAACGGTTTGCGGAGCGTGACGACGTCCGGAATAGGCGGGTCGCCGCTGAGGCCATCGCTGCCTGACACGCGAAGGATGGGAAGCCCCGGATTCTGCTCCCGCAACTTTGTGATCAGTGCCCGGCCCGTCATCCTCGGCATGCGACTGTCCGTGACCACCAGGTCAAAGGCGGGGTCAGCGAGGCGTGCCAGTTCCCACCCCTGCTCGCCGTCTTCGGCCACGACTGGATCAGCGCCGAGCAGGCGCACAAAGCGCGCGAGAACCCGGCGGACGTCGGGTTCATCTTCGACTATGAGGATTCGG
>DASTFH010000158.1:0-9023 GCA_035708725.1 Gemmatimonadales bacterium
AAAAAGGGGCGTGCCATGCAGGCCGCCCCCAGTGCCCTGGCGCGGATTCGAACCGCGACGCCTTTCGGCACTACCCCCTCAAGATAGCGTGTCTACCAGTTTCACCACCAGGGCGCGGGCCACAAAGCTAGCCAGCGCCCCGGAGGGGGTCAAGCCAAGGTGGTCACTTGACTTGGCTGGTGTACGGACTGCCGCTGATCGGCCTTCCATTGAGCGTAATCGTGATCGTGTCGGTGCCCCTGAGGAACGGAGTATAGCTCAGCGTATAGGTGCCGTCGTGGTTATCCCGCACGCTGATGGAGCTGAAGCCCGCATTCGTGCCAGCGACGCTCCCTGCCACCGTGGCCCCGCCCGTGGCCAGCCGGTTGTCGTACCTGTCCCGCACCTGCACGGTGATCTTCGTGGTCCGCAACGTCCTCCCGTCCGGAACCTGGGCCGTCGTGTGCCCCGCGTCAGGATCGGCTGGCAAGATCTCCATGCTGGCCGGCCCGACGGATACCCCACCCGCCTGTGCGCTCAGCGACCTCTGCTCGGCCTTGGTGGAACTGAAGCTGAACGTCGCGACACCATCGCTGCCGCTGGTCGCGCTGGCCGGAGAGATGGTGTTGTCGCCGCCGCTGGCGCTCAAGGTGACCGCCACGCCGCCCAGCGCCGCTCCGTTCTTGTCCCGCACCGTCACCCTGACAGTGGTGGAGACGCCGGCCTGCGCGCTCGGTGGCGCTTCGATGCTGGAGCGGTCGCCGCTCGGAGTGCTCGCCACGTGGATGGTGCTTGACGCCACGCTCTGCAGTCCGGCGCTCGCAAAGAGGAGGGTGCAGTCGCCGGTTGCGCCGCTGATGGCGAGGTCGGCAAACGTGGCGTGCCCATCGGCGTCCGTCGGTACAGTGAGCGTGCCACTGAGCGTACCGCTGCCCGTGAGACTCACGGTGATCGGCACGCCGCTCGTGGCCACGCCGTTTCCGGAGGCGTCTTCAAGGCGGACGACAGTCGCGGGGACCAGCGTGACGCCCTGCTGCGCAGACGAGGGCGGCTGGGTCACCAGGGAGAGCTTGATGGCATTACCCGCGGAGACGGCAATTGGGCTGGAAGTCACCCCGGAAGCTCCGGGCCCCGAGAAATCCAGGGTATAGGTACCACCGGGCCCGCTCACCCCGAGATTGGTGAACACTGCCAGGCCCTGATTGTTTGTCGAGGCCGTCGTTGATCCGATCAGGGTGGCTCCGGCTGGACCCGAGCCGATACGAGCGCTGACGGCCAATCCGCCTTGAGGAACGGGATTGTTGCCATCGGTGAGCTGCACCTGCGGCTGCCGGGTGAACGCCTCTCCGCTCCTGGCGCTGCCTGCCGGCTGCACTTCGATGCGCAGAGCACCGGCCGTGCCCACTGCGGCGGTGGAGCTGAAGGTCACCGTGGCGTCCGCCTGGTCCGCGAGCGTCGCCGTCGTGGTCTGCTGGCCGGCCACCGGTCCCAGCGTGCGGCGGACGCCGGTGCGGCCATCGGATCGGCTGACCGTGCTGGCGGAGCTCACATTCCCGCCGCCTGTCACCGCCCAGCTAACCGTGACGCCGGCGACCGGCTGGCCATCAGTTCCGAGTGCGCGGACCACGAGCGAATCCTCAATCTGGGTACCGGCTGTTCCCGTCTGGTTGTCTCCCGACACTTTCTCGAGGCGGCTCGCCTGCCCCGCCCCGGCCGTCGCCGTGAACGAGGCTGACACAGCACTGTTGCCGACCACGCTTGCCACCAGCGTCTGGCCGCCCGCGCTGGTGCCCAGTGCCCAGCGCACCGACGCGCGCCCATCGCCATCGCTTTCCACGGTGTCGGGCTGCACGGTACTCCCGGCAGCGCCGGTGCCGGGAGTGAAGGTCACTTTGACCTTGGAGACCGGGTGGTCTTCGGAATCGAGAACCCGCACCACGAGTGGGTCCGCGAGCAGGGTACCGATGGATCCGGCTTGTCCGGTGCCGGATACGGCTTCCAACCGGGCAGGCTCGGTGAGATCCGGCAGCGAGAGGTTGTCGCCACCGCAGGCAGCGCACAGCACGCAAAAGGCTGCACTTGCCAGGAAGGGAGTGGGGGATCGGGACATGATGCTATCACTCTACGGCGTGCCTCAGGCGCCCGATATGGCCTACGTCACAAAACGGCACCTAAAGCTGGACGATGATCGCCGCCGTCTGGTTGATGGTCACGCCATCACAGGTCGCGGGTCGCGGGTCGTGGGTCGGAGTCCGCCTGTGATGGGAGTTGTATCGTACCTCGATCTATGCTACAGCCGTTCGCGGCCGCCGCCAGCCCTTGCCCCGGGACCAGGATGTCTATTGAACGGCAATCTCGATAGGGTGTTCTCCGCCGGCGACACCGACCTGCACCGTATATGTGCCGGGTAAGGCGGGTGCTGTGAAGAGGGCAGAGGCTGTGCCGGTCGCAAGCGTCGAGCTGGAGGCCGGCGAAATGGTTCCTCCATCGACACTGAATGTGACCGGAAAACTGGGAATCGGGTTTCCATACTGGTCATCTACGATGACCGTTACCGTGCTCTGCCCATCCGTCGCGATAGTTGAATCCGACGCGACCACCTGAACTGAATCAGGGCTTCCGGTGCTGAGCACCGGAATGGTGACCTGAATGCCCTGATCCTGACCATTCACGATCATCTTGACAACAAGCGTCTGAGCCAGATCAGTGCTGAACGACGTCGACCATCCATCGACACCAGCGTTGTGACTCCATCCAGTCGTTCCACCGAACATGTCGATGCCCGTTCCTTCGATCGAAACCTCGATCAGGGCGCCGGAAATAAAGGTCCCGTCAGCCGTTCTGGGCTCCGGATAAATCGAAATTCCTGTCCCAGCGCGAGCATCTTGACCGCCCGGATCGACGGTGATTCGTGACTGCGAAGGATCAACCGCCGGTGTGACAACACTGATTGGGGCAAACACCGTCACGCCGCCACTTGTTGCCTTGACGGTATCTGGCCCAAAATTTATTCCCGAATATTGAAAAGAAAGAGTTCCATCTGATCCTGTTACACCGTCAGTAGGGTCTGTCCCGCCATGAAAGACGTCCGCCCTCGAGAGCGTCACCGACCTTCCACTTAATCGTCGACGATTAGCGTCCTCAAGCGTAACAGTTCCGCCAATCGGTCCTCCGTAAGCCAGTGCTTCTGTGGCCGAGAAGGTCACGGACGAATTGAGCCCGCTCACGGGAGCAGCGGTCACGGTCACGCTCGCGGGAGTCGTGACAGCCGTACCATTGATCGTCGCGGAAATGCTGTAGGTTCCCGCTGCGGCAGCCGTGAATGTGAACGTCGCCGTCCCGCTAGCACCGGTGGTGCCGGTTGTGGCATCCAGGCTCCCGCCATCCGCGCTCACCGCGACGGACGCTCCACTGATCACGTTCCCGCTCTGATCCCTGGCCGTGACGGTGATGGCCGAGCCGCTGGCGTCGCCTTCCACAAAGCTCGTGGGCGAAGCGGATACCTCGCTCTGCGACGCGCTGACCGGACCGGCGCCCAGCACGATGTCGGAGGATGACACGCTGGTCTTGCCGGAGGCCGCGAACAGCAGCGAGTACGTTCCCGTGGCGCCCGTCAGCTTGAGGTCGGTGAACGTGGCCTCGCCGTTGGCATCGGTGACCTTGGAGTTGTCACCATCCAGCGCCGGACCGCCGCCATCCACCGACGCCACAACGATGACGCCCGGCTGCGCCACTGGATTGCCCGATGCATCCTCCAGTCGTACCACGGGCTGTTGCCCGAACACGACGCCACTCTGCGCTGTCCCGCTCGGCTGGGTCACCATGCCGAGCCTGGTGGAACCACCGGCCGCGATGGTAATGTCGTTCGACGTGACGCCCGTGATGCTCGGCGCCGAGAAGGCAAGCGTGTAGGTACCGGCTGGCCCGGAGATCTCGAGGTTGGAGAACGTGGCACGGCCATTCGATGCCGTATTCACGGAGGCACCACTCAATGAACCGGCTGGTCCGCTCGCGATCGATGCGGTGACGGTCACGCCGCCGGTGGAGACCGGATTGTCGTTGACGTCGAGCAACTGCAGCACGGGCTGCGGCGAAAGCGGCTGGCCGCTTGTGCCCGAGGCTCCCGGCTGGGTCACGAAGCTCAGCTTGCCGGCGGATCCCGCCGCCGCAGACGCCGTAAACGTGACCGGACTACCGCTGAGGCCGCTTGCCGTTGCGGTGAGAGCATTGCTTCCCGCAGTGGTGCCCAGCGTCCAGCTCCCCACCGTCGCGATGCCCGAGCTGTTGGTGGTGGGCGTCGCGCCCGACACACTCCCGCCACCATTTGTCACCGCGAACGTGACCGTCACGCCGCTGACCCCGTTGCCGGAGCCGTCAGTCACCTTCACGGATGGCGCCGGCGACACGGGGCTGCCCACCGTGCCACTCAGTGATGTCGGAGAATTCGCGGCGATCGTAGTGGCCGAGCCGGTGGCCACGTTGAATGCGCTGCTCTCATCGTTGCCGAGTCCGGAGGCCGATGCCCGAAGGGTGTAACCGCTCCCGGGCCGGTCGAGCGAGAGATTGGAGAAGGTGGCGATGCCGCCTGAGGCCGTGATGGTCTTCGTACCCGACAACGTGGCGCCAGCTGGATTGCTGCCAATGGCGATCGTGACGTTGTTGGTGGCCCCGGTGACCAGCGTACCCTGGGCGTCCTCGATCCGCACCTGGACCGCCGGCGTGATCGCGGCGCCGGTGGCGACGTTGCTGGGCTGCACCGAGAACCGAAGCCGCGTCGCGGCGCCCGCAGTGATGGCAATCGTGCTGCTCGGTTGCGTGCCCGAGATGTCATCGCGGTTGGGCACGCTGAAGCCGATGGTGTAGTTGCCGGCCGGCCCACTGATGCCGAGGTTGCTGAAGGTGGCAAGCCCCGTTGCGTTGGTGGATGCCGTGGTGTTTCCAATCAGCGCCCCGCCACCGGGGTTGGAGGCCATCGCCGCCTGGACGGCGATGCCAGCCAGTGCGACCGGGTTCCCGTTGGCATCCTGGATCTGCACGGTAGGCTGGGTGCCGAATGCCGCGCCGCTCGCGGCAGTGCCTGATGGCTGCCGAGCGATGACCAGGCGGCCGGCGGATCCCACCGTAGCGTTTGCAGTGAACGTGATGGGCGAGCCGTCGAGGCCGCTGGCCGTGGCGGTGGTGGTCTGCTTTCCCGCCGTGGCGCCGAGCGTTCGCGAGACTGCCGAACGTCCGTCGGCACCGGTGGGAAGTGAGGTGGAGCTGACGGCGCCGCCGCCGCTCAGGGACCAGGTCACCGGCACGTCGGCAACTGGATTGCCGTTGGCGTCGGTCACCCGGACGACGAGCGAATCAGGGAGGACCGAACCGGCCACCGCCGTCTGGCTGTCACCGGCGATCTTGAGCAGCGACGCCGCAGATGAAGCGCCGGCAGCGGCGGAGAAGACCGCTTGCAGATTATCGGGCGCGCCGTTCCCGGTGGGCTTGGCGCGCACCTGCTGGGTGCCGGCACCGGAGCCGAGCGTCCATCTCGCGCCGGCATAGCCGCTGGCATCGGTGTTACTTGACGCGGGCGACACGGCGCCGCCGCCCGCCACCACCGTCCAGGCCACTGGCTGGTTCGGCACCGGCCGTCCCGCCTTGTCCAGCACTCGCACCTGCAGCGAATCAGCCAGCGCCCCGCCGACCGTACCGGTCTGGTTATTCCCGCGCGTGATCGAGATGGAGGCCGCCGTGCCTTCGCTTGGAAGGACCAGGTCGTCACCCCCGCAGGCCAGGACCAGCAGCGATACCAGGCCACCCGAGACCAGCGACAGCCGACGCAAGAACGTGCTCATGGGGTAATAGTATACCGGACGGGGCAAGGGATGATGGGAGGCGGGTCACACGAGACATGGGTCGTGGGTCATGAGTCGTGACCCACGACTCACGACCCACGACCCTAGTGCTGATACGCGATCCCCAACCCGATCGTCCCTACCCGCTCGGTGTAGTCGCCGCCGGCGCCGCCGTTCAGGCGATAGAAGTTGAGGTTGGCGGTTGGCACGAGAAACCACTGCCGGCCGATCCGGATATCGTAGCCCACGCCCACGTTGGAGGCAAAACCGCCGTCAGATATGCTGGCGCCGAAGTCGTCCTCGACGCTGCTCCAGCCCAGCCCGGCGCCGCCCTTGAGGAAGAAGCCGTTTCGCGCCGACGGGTAGAGCTGCGCGACGAAGAGCACGCCACCCACGGTCTCGGTGAGGCCACTCCGCTGATTCACCCAGGCATTGACCTCGCCGCCCAGCCGCATATGGCGGCTCACGGTGCCACCCAGGCGCAGGGCAAACTCCGGGCGGGTCAGCTGGTCGCTGTAGCCCAACCCGTCGTTATCGAAGTTCACCGCTTCGCTGCCCGCGCCCAGCTCGAAGACGCCCCAGAAGCCATGGCGGCCGGCGGCGCCGATGTCCCGGATGCCGGGGCGATGCTGCTGCGCCTGCAGGGGAACGAGCGGCAGTGCCGCGAGTAGTACCGCAAAGGCGGCGCGTCGGATCACCGGTTGCATTGGACCCTCTCCTCGAAGCGGGTGGCGGTGCGGGAATGCCCGCAGCAAAGCAAGAGCCGGGCCTCTCACGGCAGGGCACGCTATCTTGTTGCATGCTTGCAATTTGCCGCGATTCGGGACATCACCCGGCTCGCCACGTCGTCCCGACTTCGGGACAGCATCGCTGATGCGGTCCCGGCTCATGCTTCCCGCCGTGGCCCTCGTGGTGGCGGCGGTGTGTGTCCGCCTCGCGATCTGGCAGCTGCACCGGCTGCACGAGCGGCAGGACCGGAATGCCCAGGCGCTCGCGATACTCGCCCTCCCTCGACTCCAGCTCGCCGACACGACAGCATCGCCCGGGGCATACCGCCGAGTGGAAGCGCGCGGCCGCTGGGACTACCAGCATGAAATCGTACTGCGCCAGCAGACCTTCCATGGCGCGCCTGGCGTCGTGCTGGTGACGCCGCTGCTGCTCGACGGAGGGACGCGTGCGGTGATGGTTGCGCGCGGATTCGTCCCCTCGCCCGACGGCATGACGCTGCCGGCCACGGGTGCCCCCGAGGGCGACACGGGAGACGTGATCGGGACCACGCAGCTGATACCTGTCCGCACCGATCACGGACGCCCGCTCCAGCACGACGGCGCCACGACCTGGGCACGACTCGACCGCACGGCCATCGCCGAGCGGGTGCCGGTCCCGGTGATGGACGTGTATGTGGTGCAGGAGGAGGTCACTCCCCGCAGCAGCTTTCCCCGGCGCGTGGAACTGCCGGCGCTGGATGACGGCCCGCACCTGAGCTACGCCATCCAGTGGTTTGCGTTCGCGGCAATTGCGCTGGGGGGAGCGGGGTTGTGGTTGAGGAAGGGTCGCGGGTCGCGCGTCATGAGTCGCGAGTCATGAGTCACGGGTCATGAGTCATTGCGAGCGCCGCAGGCGCGAAGCAATCGGGTACCACGCACGAATGCACAAGCGACCCGATTGCGTCGGGCGCGTTGCGCCCTCGCACTGACGCCCTGGCAGGTCACGACTCGTGACGCGTGACTCACGACACCCCGGCGCCATCCAGTTCCTGGATTGTCGCCGTGCTCGGCTTTTCCGTCTGCTGCAGCTTCTTCGCGACCGCCTCCGCCTGATGGAACACCCGCAGGACGTTCTGCCCCGCCAGCTTGGCCAGATCGGCATCGCTCCAGCCGCGCCGGATCAGTTCCGCGAAGATGACCGGATAGGATGACACGTCCGGCAGCCCATCCGGCGTGCTCGTGATGCCGTCGTAGTCGGCACCGATGCCCACATGATCCACGCCCGCCACGTCACGGACGTGCTCGATCACATCAGCCACGTCCTTCACCGTCGCATGCGGGCGGGGGTGCGCGGCCATCCACTCGCGCCGGGCCTGTCGTCGTACCGAATCAGGTGCGGAGCGCATTCCGCTGAGCGCCGCATCGGCCTCGTCCTGCCACGTCTTGACCGCCCTGGACACGAACTCCGGCACCACCGGCACCATCACAACACCCCCGTTCTGCTTGAGCCGCGCCAGGATCGAGTCCGGCACGTTGCGCGGATGATCCACGATCGCGCGCGCCCCCGAATGCGAAAAGATTACTGGGGCGCGGGTGGCGTTGAGCGCATCGCTCATGGTGCCCGGCGAGACATGCGCCAGGTCCACCAGCATGCCGAGCCGGTTCATCTCCCGCACCACTTCCTTGCCGAACGGCGTGAGCCCGCCATGCTTCGCGCTGTCCAGCGCGGCGTCGGCCCAGTCGAGCGTGACGTTGTGGGTGAGGGTCATGTAGCGGACGCCGAGGGCGTAGTAGGCGCGGAGGGCACCGAGCGAATTCTCGATGGCGTGCCCGCCCTCCACGCCCATGAGCGAGGCGATCTTGCCGTCCTTGAATTCCCGGGCGATGTCGTCAGCCGAGTACGCCGGTGCCAACTTCTCGGGGTAGGACGCGATCATCCGCCGGGCGATATCGATCTGTTCCAGCTGCACTCGGGCGTAGCCGCTGTCCTTGATTTCGCCGGGGATGTAGACCGACCAGAACTGACCGCCGACGTGGCCCGCTGCGAGGCGCGCGAGGTCGGTATGCCCGGGTGTCGTCCTCCGGAGATCGTAGGCGGCGACATCGTGCGGATGTTCGCGATTGGTCCGGATCTCCCAGGGCAGGTCGTTGTGCCCGTCGATGAGCGGCGTGGACGCGAGCAGCTTGCGGGCGTGCTCGAGGGCGGCGTCAGGCGACTGGGCCATCACCGGGACGGGCAGGGCGAGCAAGGCGAGCAGGGCGAGCGAGTGTTTCATGGAGCCTCATCGGGTGGCGGAGTCGGCGTCGAGCGGTACAAGGCCGCGGCCGATCTGGATCAGCTCGGGCCGCGAGACGAATTCGGGACAGATGGTCTGGTCAAACTCATAGGGGCCGCCATGTTCGGCGTCGCGCCAGGGGAAGTAGCGGCAGACCTTGGGATAGTAGTGCCGGTCGTGGATGATGCACACGTTGTCCTGCAGGAATGCGCAGCGTCCCTTGCGGA
>DASTFH010000159.1:0-10606 GCA_035708725.1 Gemmatimonadales bacterium
GGGACCAACTACGGACGCGCCGGCGCCAATGATCATCTGGGACGGAAGTTCGGCCTGCCGCCCTCCGCGGCGCCGATGGGCTCCTACTGGTTTTTCGGGCCGGGATCGAAGCCAGGCAAGGTGCTGATCGTCATCGGCGGCACGCGCGAGGACCTGGCGCCCTGGTACGACTCCGTCACTCTCGCCGCCCACCTCAGCAACCGCTGGCGCGTCCCCGAGGAGCGTGAAGTGGACATCTGGGTGGCCAAGGGGAACCACTACACGCTGCAGGAGGTGTGGGGGAGGTTTGAGGGCGAGAACTGAGGCAGGATGGGCGAGATGGGCAGGATGGGCAGGATGGGGAGGCCGAAGCTGACCAGGCGCGTCATTGCGAGCCGCCGCAGGCGGCGAAGCAATCGGGTCGCCTGGATCTGGGTGCCGGCGACCCGATTGCTTCGTCAGCGCCTGCGGCGCTTCCTCGCAATGACGCGGGACGAGAACCCGTCCATCTCGCCCATCTCGCCCATCCTGCCCATCCCGTCAATCAATCCCCAACCCACTCGGCACGCTCGCCGGCACCGTATGGCTCAGGTCCCGCGCGGCGGGGTCGGTGAGCGCCTTCATGAACGCCGTCACCTGGTCCACCTGCTCGTCGGTGAAGACCACGCCATTCAGCAGCGTGTCGCGTGTCGCCAGAATATCCTCGGCGTTCGCCTGCAGTGTGCCCTGCAGGTCGGGATCGAGCGGCGTCACGTCGAAGTTCCGCAGCTTGGTGTCCGATTCGCTGTAGTGATCCACGAACATGCGCAGCGTGACGTAGGCGCCGTCGTGGCCATAGGGCGCGGTCAGCTCCACGTTCCGGAGCGCGGGGGTACGGAACGAGTACTTGTCAGCCGCATTGCCGGTCACGTTCATCCGGCCGAAATCATCGGTGCCGTTGCCGTTGCCAGGCCCGACCTGCGCCACCGCGACGTTGTGGAACTTGTTGTCGGTGAACGCGGGCCCATTGTGGCAGATGGAGCATTTGGCCTTGAGGAAGTTCTCGGCGCCCTTGAGTTCAGTCAGGGTGAGTGCGTGGTTGTCGCCATCGAGGAACTTGTCCCACGGCGAGCGATTTGACCCGAAGTCGGCGGCAAGGAACCCGCCGATGGCGTTGCTGGCATAGGCGATGTTCATGTCATCAAAGCTCACACCGGGATACGCGTCCTCGAACATCTGCCGGTACGCCGGAATGGCACCAAGTCGGACCATGATTGCGTTCCAGGTGCCGGTATTGTCGTCGTCGGCGAAATCGGCCAGCTCGTTGCTGCCGGCCTCACCCCGCATCTCGGCACGCGAGAGCAGTGGGAAGAGCGGCTGCGCCGAGAGGGTGCCGAACTCGAAGACGGAGGTCATCGCCGGGGTGAGCTGGGCGCCGGCCGGCGTGTGGTACTCGGCGCCCACCTTGTCCACCCGGCCGTCGAAGAAGAGCGGCCCGATGGCGGTGAGGTTGAACGCGGCCGGCGCGTTGCGGCCGATCACCGAGCCTTGCCGGTCGGGTCCCAGACCGGTGCCGCCCGCACCGATGGACAGACTCCGCGCATCGCTGGTGCCAAACTGGGGCAGGTGGCAGGTCATGCACGAGACGTCATGATTGCCGCTCATGATCTTGTCGAACGCCAGAGCCTGGCCCAGCTTGACCAGCGCCGGCCGCACCCTGGGCGCAGGGTCGAGCGGGGTGATCTGCTTCTCCTGGGCCAGCTGCCGCACCGCCTGGATCAGCGAATCGGTGGCCGCATCGATCGGCGGGCCCTGGCTGTCGCCGCACGCCGCGAGTACTACCGCAACCGCGGCTATGCCAAGGCTTGCATGCCTGCGCATCGCGTACATGGTCCGGTCCTTCCGTGGGGGTCCAACGTGATTGTCCCGTAGTTATTGAAAGCGGAATTTCCGGGAAAAAGGCGTCATGACAGTCGGGAAGGCGGGAAGACGGGAAGATCCGCACGACAGGCACGTCGTAGGTCATTGCGAGGCCCGGAGGGCCGAAGCAATCGGGTGGCCCGGATCGGGATGCCTGCAACCCGATTGCTTCGTCGGGGCCGGTGGCCCCTCCTCGCAATGACGCGCTCACCCGCGCCCGCCTTCCCGCCTTCCCGTCTTCCCGCCCTCCGACCCGTCCATCTTGCCCATCTCGCCCGTCCTGCCCATCCTGATATCCCATGAACCCCGACCAATGGGCGACGCTCGAGCCCCTGCTGGACGCCCTGCTCGACCTCCCGGTCGAGGAGCGCGCCGGCTGGCTCGAATCACTCGCGCGCGAGTCACCTGAGCGCGCCCGGCGCCTGCGTGCCCTGCTCGACGCCGAGACCGATGCCGACCGGCTCGGCTTCCTCTGCGCGCCGATCCATGCATCGCTCGCCGGGATGCAGCTCGGGGCCTGGCGCCTGGAATACTCGCTCGGCCAGGGCGGCATGGGCACGGTCTGGCTCGCGCGTCGGGCTGACGGGAATTACGAGGGCGAGGCCGCGGTCAAGATCCTCAACCTCGCCCTGCTCTCGCCTGGCGGACAGGAACGATTCCGCCGCGAAGGTTCGGTCCTCGCCCGGCTCACTCATCCCAACATCGCTCGCCTGCTCGATGCCGGCGTCGCCGCGGCCGGCCAGCCGTACCTCGTGCTGGAACGGGTGGACGGCGTCCCCATTGACGACTACGCGCGCGAGCACGACCTCTCGCGCGCTGCGCGCATCGAGCTCTTCCTGCAGGTGCTCGCCGCCGTGGGCCACGCGCACGCGCATCTCGTCGTCCACCGCGATCTCAAGCCATCCAACATCCTGGTCACCCACGATGGCAGCGTGAAGCTGCTCGACTTCGGCATCGCCAAGCTGCTGAGCGACGGACAGACCGGCGAGCATTCCCTGGTCACGCTCGAGGGCCGCCACCTGACGCCGCGCTACGCTGCGCCGGAACAGGTGCGCGACGAGCCGCTTACCACCGCCACTGACGTGTACGCGCTCGGCGTCCTGCTCTATCTCCTGCTCTCCGGGCGGCATCCCACCGGTGAAACTGCGCGCACCCCCGCCGAGGCGATTCGCGCGGTGCTCGACGATGAGCCGCCGCGCCTGGGACTGGGCGACCTCGACAACATCCTGGCCAAGGCGATGCGCAAGAAGCCGGCGGAGCGCTACCAGTCGGTGGCGGCGCTGGGCGACGATCTCCGGCGCTACCTCCGCCAGGAGCCGGTAAGCGCTCGACCCCACTCGCTGGCGTACCGCACCGGCAAGTTCGTGCGCCGGAACAAGGGATCGGTGATCGCGGCCGGGATGGTGATCCTCACCATGATCGCGGCGACGCTGGTCACCACGCGACAGATGCTGGAGGCCCGCCACCAGCGCGACGTGGCGCGGATCGAGCGTGACAACGCGCTCTTCCAGCAACGGCAGGCCGCGGCGTCGAGCGGCTTCATGGAGTCCCTGCTCCAGACCATCGCGCCCACCGGCCGGGCCTACACGATGCAGGAACTGCTCGAGCAGGCGCGCGTGCTGCTGGAACAGGACTTCGCGCGGGATCCGCGCTTCCAGGCGCGCATGATGAATGAGCTGTCCGACCAGTATTTCACCCTGCATGATCGCCAGCACGAACTGCCCTTGCTGACACGCGCGGAAGAGCTGGCGGCGGGCGCCGGCGACTACGCCCTGGCAGCGTATTCGAGCTGCCGGCTGGGAAAGAGTGCCGCCGACGACGGGCGATCCGCGCGCGCGCGGACCCACCTGGTGCGGGGGCGGCGCTACCTCGCGCGCGCCGGTGCGGCGGCACGCGACGCGGAAGTGCAGTGCCTGCGCGGTGAATCGGCGCTGGAGCGCCTGCATGGTCACACGGATGTCGCCCTCAGCCGCGCGAGGCGCGCGGTCGCGCTCGGTGCGACGGCCGGGGACACGCTGTCGTTCTCGCATCTCAGCGCCATCAACGAACTGGCCCGCGCCCTCCATGACGACGACCAGATTCGCCAGTCGCTCGAGGTCACGCGCGAGATGCTCAGGCTCCTGGCCCGCACGGGGCGATCGCATACGCTTACCGCGCTGGTGGAGCAGTACAACGAAGGCGCCCTGCTCGCGCGCCTGGGTGAGCCTCGCGCCGCGGACTCGGCGTGGAAGCTCGCCGAGCTGCTCTCGGAGGGCATGGGCCCCGAGAACCGCCATCCTGTCTACATGACGCTGCTCGAGGGAGAACTGGCCGACGACCTGGGCCGGCCCACGCAGGCGCTCCAGCTGCTGCAAGCGGCGCTTGCCGAAACGGAGCGTCGACAGGACCAGCCGTACGAGGAACGTGCGCTGGGCGACCTGACGCAACTGATGCTCGAGCAGGGTTCGCTCGGCGAGGCGGACCGCTACTTCGCGCAACTCCAGCGCCTGGCGCCCGACTCGGTGGCCTGGAGCACCGCCCTGCTCGCTGCCCGGCTCGAGGCGGCGCATGGCGACGCAGCCGACGGACTCAGGCGATACATGGCGGTGCTGGTGAGCAGGGGATTTCCCGGGAAGGGCCGCAGCACGTCGTATTTTGCCAAGCTGGTGCTGGACGCGGCGCGCATGGCGCTCGCCAGCGGCGATCTCGCCGCCGCCGATTCACTCGCCACGCACGCGCTGCGGATTGCGCGAAACGAGGGCCACGTGGATTCACTGAGTACAGTGATCAGGGGGGCGATGCAGGTGCAGGCGGAACTGCGAGGTGGGAGCTGAGAGCTATGAGCTGTGAGCTGTGAGCTGTGAGCTCGGCGAAGATGCAGCTCGTAGCTCACAGCTCACAGCTCACAGCTCATCGATCAAGCAATTCCCTCCCCTCCTCCCTCAACGTCTCCCGCAACAGCATCCGCGCCTTCTGCCAGCCGCGTTGCACGGTCCGCTCCGAGACGCCGCGGAAGGTCGCGATCTCGCCAAAGGTGAATCCGCTGAAAAAGTGCATGTCCACCAGCTCGGCGAGTGACGGATCCAGCCTGCCCAGCCCTTCGAGCGCGTCGTCCAGTGCTTCCAGGTCCACGCCCGCATCGGCCTCGGGTGGCGGGGCTTCGTCGCCGGCCAGCGTGATCTCGACGTCGCGCCCCCGCTTCCGCGCCCGGCGGCGCCGAGCGAAGTCGATGATCAAACCGCGCATGGCGCGCGAGGCATAGCCGAAGAAGCGAGCCTGGTCGGGATAGTCGGCCCCGGCGCCAGCCATGCTGAGCCACGCCTCGTGCACCAGCGTCGTGGCGCCCAGGGTGAGCCCGCCACCGCCTCGCCGCAGGTGCCGCTCGGCCAGCCGGTGCAGTTCAGCGTACAGCTGGGTGAAAAGTTCATCGCGGGCGGCGAGGTCGTCGCCCTCTACCCGGCGGAGAAGGTCGTCGAGGGGCATGAGGGCAAGATGGGCAAGATGGGCGAGATGGGCCAGATGGGCAGGTGATGCAGGGTTAGCTCCGACCTGCCCATCCAGCCCATCCTGCCCATCCTGACTTGCCCATCCTGCCCATCCCGCCCATCCTTTGCGCCTCATGACTCCGCCCGCATCCCGTCATCCGTCCCGCCCCGCCTTCATTTTCATCTTCATTACCGTCCTGCTCGACATGCTGGCGCTCGGGATCATCGTGCCGGTGCTGCCCAAGCTGATCATCGCCTTCAAGGGCGGCAACACGGCAAGCGCGGCGACGATTTTCGGGCTGTTCGAGACCACATGGGCCGCGATGCAGTTCGTGTTCGCGCCGCTCCTCGGCGCCATCTCGGACCGCTTCGGCCGGCGGCCGGTGATCCTGATTTCCACGCTGGGACTCGGGCTCGATTACTTCCTCATGGCCGTAGCACCCACGCTCGGCTGGCTCCTCGTCGGGCGGGTCATCTCGGGCATCACCTCGTCCAGCTACGCTACCGCCTTTGCCTACATCGCCGACGTCACGCCGCGCGACCAGCGCGCCGCCAAGTACGGATTGCTGGGCGCCGCGTTCGGGATCGGATTCATCATCGGCCCGGCGGTGGGCGGGCTGCTGGGCGCCATCAGTCTCCGCATGCCGTTCTGGGTGGCGGGCGCGCTCAGCCTCGTCGGGACGGCGTATGGCTATTTCATCCTGCCAGAATCAGTCGGTGCGCATCGCCGTCCCCGGGTCGAGTGGCGCGGAGCCAATCCAGTCGGGTCGCTGGCCATGCTGCGGCGGCACGGGCCCGTGCTGCTTGGTTTTGGCATCGCGGTCTTTCTCTACCGGCTGGCGCATGATTCGTTTCAGTCGCTCTTCGTGATCTACAGCGACTACCGCTTCGGCTGGAATGCGCGCACGGTCGGCATGGTGTTCGCGGTCATCGGCATCGCCACCATGATCGTGCAGGCTGGCGTGGTGAGGACCGCAGTGCGACGGCTGGGCGAACGCAGCACCATGCTGCTCGGCTTCGCCTTCGGCATCATCGGGTTCCTGATCCTGGGCGCCGCACCCACGTCGCTGCTTTTTCTCGCCGCAATCCCCTTCTCCGCCCTCTTTGGCCTCACCTTCCCCGCCATGCAGGGCATCATGACCGGCCTGGTGGGCGACGATGAGCAGGGCCGCCTGCAGGGCGCCATCGCGAGCCTCACCGGCATGGCCGGCATCATCGCTCCGTCGCTTTTCAATAGCGTGTTTTCGCTGGTGATTGACGAGTGGCACGGCAGGGTGCTGCCGGGCACGCCGTGGTTCATCGCGGCTGGGTTGCTGGTGGGGGCGATGATGGTCGTAACGCGCAGGGCGTAGGGCGGAGGGCGTGGGGCGCGCAACTTGGAGATCAGCCTGGCGTCACCCCGACGAACGTCGGGGTCTGGAGCGCGATGCGGGTCGTGGATGATTCGTTGAATTGACGCTTGGTACCTGGAGCACGGGCAGTTTCCGGCATGCCCGGGAAGCAGCCATGTGTTTACATTCTCACAAGTGGCCGAAATGGCACACTGTACGTTGGGGTCACATCCAATCTGCTTCAGCGTGTCTGGCAACATCGCAGCCACACCTTCAAGGGATTTACGGCGCGCTACGGCGTGACTCGTCTCGTCTGGCATGAGGTACATGCGACGATGCGGGCGGCGATTCAGCGCGAGAAACAGATCAAGGAATGGAAGCGTGACTGGAAGCTGGACCTGATCGAGCGCACCAATCCAGCGTGGCTCGACTTGTACGACTCGCCCCGCTGAGGACGATGCTGTCTTTGGGGAGAGATGCGAGTCGAATTGGTGCCGATGTCCGACTGGCTGCGGCTAACAGTGCGGCCATCACTCTCCGGACCCCGACTTTCGTCGGGGTGACGAATCGCCAGCCATGCTCCGGACCCTCCCTTACCCCAGCCCCCCCGCCACCGGCTGCCGGAGCATCCGGTACAACGGGACCGTGGCGCCGGCCATCATGGCGGCAACCAGCAGTGCCGCGGACGTCGCGGCGACGCGACCATCCCACACGGGCACACCATTCATCAACTCGGTTACCGCCGGCATCATCACCGTCAAGTAGAGAAACACGCCGAGGGCCGTGCCGGCGATGCCCGCCCAGGCGGCACGCGCCAGCACCCACCACGTGATGCTCCGCCGGGTGGCACCTACCGCTCGGCGGATAGCGAGCTCATGTGACAGCCCGCGCAGCCACATCCGCATCGTGTCGAACGTCCCCACCAGGGCCACCAGGAAGATCACCATCCCGACAAACCCGAACCGCCGCGCGAACCACCGGATGGCAGCGCCTTCCTGGCCCAGAATGGCGGATGCGGTAGAGATGGAAGTAATGCGTGCACCGTCACCCAGTGTGTCGATCACGAGTCGCCTGTAGGTGCGGCCTGCGGCCGCACTTTCCGCCGAGGCGCCGAAACTTCCGCCCGTGGTCCCAACCACCAACTCGGCACTCGCGGGCGGGTGTTGTGACACCGGCAGGTATACCACCTCGCGCGGCTGCAGCCGGCCGCCGATCGCAGCCGACGGCTCATCTGCCACGACACCCACCACCGTGTAGGGATGTCGCTGGGAGTTGGCGCCGAGATAGATGTCCTTCCCGAGCGGCTTGCCGTCCTGGTAGTAGCGTTGGGCCAGGTGGTGATTCACCACTACAACGCGAGCAGTGTCCCACTGGTCGGCGTCGGAGAAGAAGCGTCCCTGCTCCAGGCGGTCATGTGATGCGAGCGCGCCAGTGCTTACCGCGCGGTACGTGGCGTGGAAGGTCAGCAGTGGCAGTGCGATACCGCCGCGGGGACAGATTCCGCAATCCGACATGGTGAACTCCTCGGTGCCGAGGCCGAGGAGTTCTCCCTCGCCGGAGAGTGTGGCGGAATCCACACCTGGTGCCCTGCGCACGCGGTCAAGCAGCGCCTGATAGCGCTCAGCTCTCAGCGCCGGATCCGCGATGCCGGAATCGAAGTGCACCACCACGCTCCGGGGTGGCCTCAGCGCGCCGGGTTTCACTTCCAATTGCCGGCCTTGACGCAATAGCATCGCGCCGGTGATGAGTACGGCGAGGCTGAGCGCGAGCTGGAAGGTGGGAATGCGGAGCCCCGCCCTGCCTTCGGGCGGATGGACGAGGAACTGCGCGCTGGAATAGCTGAGGGGTGCCAGCACCGCGACAGCCACGAGCAGGAGGGCGAGCAGCGCCGGCAGCATGAGCGCGAGTGAGGCCGGCAATGCCCTGCCCGGCCAGCTCGATGTGTGCCACGCCAGCACCGCGGCCGCTGCGACGATAGCGAGCAGCCACATGAGCCACGCCAGGATGCCGCCTTCCAGCAGCTGGGCCAGCAGTACCTGCACGCGCGATGCACCCACCGCGCGCCGGATGGCGATCTCCGGCCCACGCTCGATCGATTGCACCAGGTAGCGGGACAGGATGCTGATGAAGGCAACGCCGAGCGCGGCCCAGGCCGTGGCCTGGAGGAGTTGCAGCATCGTCGTGAGCGCGGTACTGCGCGCCACATCGGGTGGTGCCGCCACGCCGGTCCACTGAATGACGTCGCCCAGCGGTGCAATCGAAGGAAGTGCCAGGTGCGCAGCGCCACCAGCCAGCAGCGCCCGGACCGCCATCACCATGGCGATCGCCGCCGCGCCGACCACCGTAACGACGAGCGCGCTCTTCCACGTCCGCCGCAGTCCATCAGCGACGGGCGAGAGGATCGGCAGCATTCTGGTACTCAGTCTAGCCACTGGATGTCTCGACTCTCGACTCTCGACTCTCGGCGACTCGGCGGATCGACGAATGGTCGTCATTCCCGCGCAAGCGGGAATCTATGAGGGGCATGGACATGGCACTTCACGTCGCCTGACGCGTCCGACGCTGTGAATCAGTTCGGGAGAGCCCTCATGGATTCCCGCTTGCGCGGGAATGACGGGCTTTACCGAGCCGCCTAACCGCCTAACCGTCTAACCGTCTAACCGTCTAACCGCCTAACCGCCTAACCGTCGCCATCCAGTACACAGTCCCCAGCGCCACCACCACCACCATGGCCACCAGCTCCCGCATGTTCATCCGGCTGGCCAGCACCAGCGACGCGATGACCCCGATGACGGCCAGCACCACCCCGCCTCGCACCCGGAACATCGCTGGGCCAACTTCCTGCCCATCCCGCCCATCTTGCCCATCCCGCCCATCGCGCCAGCGCAACACCGGCAACGCCGCACACACTGCCGCATACGGAATCAGGCGGGAGACGGCCGACAGCGAAAGGTTCTGCAGCAGGCCGGCCTGGATCGCGAGCACCCAGCCGATCAGCGTGAACACGAGAATCGACACCCACGGCGTGCAGTAGCGCGGATGCACCCAGGCGAAGATGCGGGGGAAGTCGCCGCGGTCGGCCATCGCGGTGGTGAGGCGCGGTACCGTGAGCATGTTGCTCGAGAGCCAGCCGTAGACGGATACCATGGCGGCGACAGCCATGAACGCGGCACCGCCGGCACCCAGAATGATGCGTGCCGAGTCGGCGAGCGGGCGCGCGGAGGCGGCGGGATCGGTGAGCGTGGCGAGCACCGTCACCTGTGCTGCGAGATAGACCAGCGTAACCAGCGCGAGTCCCGTGATGAGCGCAAATGGCGCGTCGCGGCGCGGATCCTTCGCTTCTGCCAGCGGAATCAATCCTGCCTCGAACCCGCCGTATCCGAACATCAGGAGCAGCATGGCGCGAAGCCAGCCGCCGCTGGTTGCTTCCGCGCCAACCGGCGCCACCACGCCGTGGCCTCCCGCCATCCATGCCGCGCCCATCGCGCCGAAGATGAGCAGCGGCACCACCTTCACGATCGCGAAGAAGTTGCTGACGTTGGCGCCGTGCTTGACGCTCCGAAGATTGATCACGGCGAGCGTGCCGAGAAAAACCGTCGTTACCGCGATGCTGCCGGCGCGAGTGGCGGCGGCGGGCCAGAATTCGCCGAGGTATGTCGTGAAGAGATTGGCCTGCACCGCCGCCGTGATGCAGCGGGCAAAGTAGGTGATCCATCCGATCTGGATGCCGGCAAACCGCCCGAACGCGGCCTCGGCGTAGAGATAGGCCCCGCCCGCGCCGGTGAAGCGTGACGCCACTTCGGCGAAGCAGAACACCATGGCGCCGATGATGAGCGCGGCCAGGATCCAGGCAAGGATTCCGGGCCAGCCAAGCATGCCGGCGATGGTACCGGGGAGGATGAACACCCCGGTGCCGATGATGCTGTTGAGGAT
>DASTFH010000160.1:0-9236 GCA_035708725.1 Gemmatimonadales bacterium
CCCGCGCCACCGACCCCCATGAAGTGCACCGGACGCCGGTCGGCAGGGTTGAATAGGTCCATCGTGGTTGCGCTAATGTAAAATCACGCCAGCGTTTGCGAAAGACTGTCAGGATGCCAACAGTGTCAGGAATAATGACACAATGTCGCGAGCGGCGTCGGGGTGCCCGCGGGTTCGCGCCACCGCTGCCATCCGACGGCGGCGCGGCGCATCGACCATCAGCGGCGCCACGCTCGGCGCCAGCCCGAACGCGTCCATCGTGGACTGCAATAACATGCACGCACCGCCGGCCGCTTCCAGCACCCGCGCGTTGTGGGTCTGATGGTCCGAGGCGGCGGTCGGAAGCGGTATCAGGATCGCTGGCAGTCCCCAGGCGCAAAGCTCCGCCACTGTCATCATACCGGCTCGCGAGATGACCAGATCCGCGACAGCATACGCGTCGGCCATCGGGTCCTGGAAGTCACGAACCACCACGCCCTCCCGATCGGCCAGCGGCGAGAAGTCCTGGTATGTGGCCCGCCCCGCGATCCAGAACACTTGCCACGCCTTCTCGGCGTCGGTTCGCTGCTCCAGCCACGCGGCCACGGCCCGGTTGATGGCGAGTGATCCCTGGCTGCCACCCGTCACCAGCAGGACCGGACGGGATGGATCGAGTCCCAGCCGCACAAAGGCCGCGCCGCGGCGGTCCGGGTCAGGAGGCGTGATGGGGTTACCGGTATCGAAGAAGCTGGTGGCCGATCCAGGCCGGAGCAGTGCCCTCGCCTCCGGAACCCCCAGGTAGACGTGCCTGACGCGCCGGGAGAGGAGTCGGCTGGCGAGACCAGGAAAGGCGTTCTGCTCCTGGATTGCCGTGGGCAGGCCGCGACGCGACGCCCACCAGACTACCGGCCCAGAGCCGTACCCACCAGTGCCCAGGACCGCGACCGGCTGCTCTTCGCGAAACAGCTGGCGCAGGCGGCTGGTCAGCCGACCAAGGACCAGCGGCCATCGGGCATTGCGCCACCATGTCCGCCTGTAGATGGGCTCCATCGGAAGAAGGGCGTAACGAAAATCCCGGGTGGGAAGTACCTGCGCCTCGACCCCGCGTTCAGCGCCAACCAGGAATGGCTCGAGGTCCGGATTCGTGGCGCGAAGCTGCGTGGCCAGCGCGAGCGCTGGCATGAGATGGCCGCCGGTACCGCCGCCGGCTACGAACACCACCCGCCGTGCCTTCACCCCTCTGCCCGCCGCTCCGGCTCCGGCTGGCGCCTGACACGCGCGCGACCCCGCTGCCGGCCGATGTTGAGCAGGATGCCGACGCTCGCCAACGCGATGACCTGGCTCGTGCGGCCGTACGACATGAACGGCAGCGTGAGGCCGGTGGTGGGCATCATGCCGAGGTTCACGGCCATGTGCATGAAGGCCGTCACGCCCACCGTCGCCGTGAGACCGATGGCGAGGAACTGGCCGAAGGCGTCCTGCGCGGTCCGGGCAATGCGGAAACCGAGCCAGCAGAAGGTCGCATAAAGCCCCACGACCAGGAGCACGCCGAGGAAGCCCCACTCCTCGCCGATGTGGCTGAAGAGAAAATCGGAGTAGGCGTACGGCAGGTAACCCATCTTCTGGGAACCGTGGCCCAGCCCTACCCCGAAAAACTGTCCGGAGCCGAATCCCACGATGGATTGCTGAATCTGGAAGCCGGCATCGCTGCCGCCGCCGCCGTGCAGGTACGTCTGGAGACGCGCGATCCGGTACGGGGCGGCCTGGATCCGGTCGTAGGCCAGCAGGACGCCGCCCACCAGCAGCAGCATGAAATGCCCCACACGCGCACCAGCCGCAAAGACGACAATCCCGCCGAGCAGCGTTATCAGTGTCGCCATTGAGAGGTTCGGCTCCAGCAGGATGAGCCCGAATACGGCACCCAGGATCACCACGAACGGCAGGATTCCGTTGCGGAACTTGCGGAGCTGGTCGCCTTTCTTGGTGACCAGCATGGCACACCAGATCACGACGACCAGCCGCGCCACCTCCGAGGGTTGTACGCTGAGCGGTCCGAGCTGCAGCCAGCGGCGCGCGCCGTTCCTGGTGGGGGCGATCGCCTCGGTGCCGGGCAGCACCGTTACCAGCAGGAGGCAGACGGTGACCAGCAGCAGCGGCCACGCCATCCGCCGCCAGATATCGTAGTCCACTCGCGAGAAGATGATCAGCAGGACGCCGCCGATCACGGCGCCTGATACCTGTACCAGCGCGTACTTGTACTCCACGACGCGCCCGCCCTTGAGTGCCACCAGGCTCGACGCGCCGTATACCGCGACGATCCCGAACACCACGAGGGTCAGCACCACCACGGCGAGCAGGCGCGTCTCCCAGCGCAGCTCGCCAGGATGCCGGATCGCGAGGGGCTTCACAGCGCCTGCACCCAGGCACGGAACGTGTCGCCGCGCTGCTCGTAATTGTCGAACATGTCGTAGCTGGAACAGGCCGGTGAGAGCAGGACGGCGTCGCCTTCCCTGGCCGCGTCGCGCGCCCGGCGCAGCACGTCGTCGAATGTGCCGCCCCTCATGACCGGCACGGCGCCCTTGAGATCCGCCTCGACCTTGTCTCCTGCCTCGCCGTAGGCCAAGACCAGGCGACAGCGGTCCTTGAGCAGCGGAGCGAGCCGGGTGTAGGGCTCTCCCTTGTGTCGTCCGCCCAGCAGCAGCACGAATGGTCGGTCCAGCGCGCGAATGGCCACTTCGGTCGAGGTGACGTTGGTGGACTTGGAGTCGTTGATCCAGAGCACGCCGTTCACTTCGCGGATCGGTTCAACCCGGTGCGCGATCGCACGAAACCGCCGCAGCCCCTCGGCGATGGCCGGAATCTCGACGCCGACGGCATGCGCGGCGAGTGCCGCCGCCAGGGCGTTCGCCACGTTGTGATCGCCGAGCAGCGGCAGGTCGGCGCGGGGCATGATCTCGGCATCGCCCAGCATCAGCGCATCCGCCGGGCGGTCATACCATCCGTCCGCGCGCGTCACAAGGGAAAAGCGCCGCCGTGCGCCCGGAACATCCGCCATGAGCGTGGTCACCGCGGCGTCATCGGCATTGACCACTGAGACTGACGTGCTCGTGGCATTGCGGAACAGCAGCGCCTTGTCACCGTAATACTCCTCGAGCGACGCGTACCGGTCCAGGTGATTGGGCGCAAGGTTGGTCAGGATGGCCACGGCTGGATCGACGTGGGGCATGTCATGCAGCTGGAAGCTGGAGAGTTCGAGCGCGAGCCAGTCGGGTGGCGCGGACCGCCGGGCAATCTCACAGACTGCGGTGCCGATGTTCCCCGCCGTCTCGGCGCGCAGCCCCGCCGTCCGCAAGATCAGCCCGACAAGCGAGGTCGTGGTCGTCTTGCCGTTGGTACCGGTGATGGCCACGTACCGCGCATGTGGCAATTCGGTGAGCCCCAGGTCGGCCTCGGCATAGACCGGCACTCCGGCGTCGCGGGCAGCCTGGAGTGGTGGAACGTCGGGTGGCACCCCCGGCGCCACGACGGCAGCCGTCGAAGTGCGGATGCGCTTGAGGTCATGGCCACCCAGTTCGACGGTGGCGCCAGCAGCGCGCAGCGTGTCCGCCCACTGCTCATGTCGCGGTGACGTGCCGGAATCACTGGCGTAGACCTGAACCCCGCGCTCGCAGAGCAGCAGGCCGGCGGCGAGCCCGCTCTTGCCGAGCCCGATCACGGCCACTTCCCTGCCCGGTGCCCGCCAGGCGTCCAGCATCAGCGCACCTTGAGCGTGGCAAAGGCGAGCAGGGCGCAGATCACGCCCAGGATATAGAAGCGGGTGACGACCGTCGTCTCGGCCCATCCCAGCTTCTCGAAGTGATGATGCAGCGGTGCCATGCGAAAGACCCGGTGTGAGTCAGCGTACTCTTTGCCTCGCGTCCGCTTGTGCCACTTGTAGACTGACGTCTGCATCAGCACCGAGACCGCTTCCGCGGCGAACACGCCGCCGATGATGAGCAGGAGGAATTCGGCCTTGAGCAGGATGGCCACCGTCCCCAGCGCGCCTCCGATGGCCAGGGATCCCGTATCCCCCATGAACACCTGCGCCGGGTGGGCATTGAACCAGAGGAATCCGAGGCACGCACCCATGAGCGACGCACAGAAAATCGAAAGCTCGCCCGCACCGTTGAAGTGGTAAAGGAAGAGGTATGACGTGAGATCGGTCCGGGCCAGGATGTAGGCAAAGACGGCAAAGCCCAGCGACGCGATCGCCGAGAGTCCGGTGGCGAGCCCATCGAGACCATCGGTCAGGTTCACCGCGTTGCTGCTGCCCGTGATGACAACGGTGACGAACAGCATGTAAATGAGCGGCGCAAAATTCACCACCGCGTACTTGAAGAACGGCAGCGTGGTGGCGGTCGATGGCAGCACCTCGGGAGAGACCACCGGACGGAGGAGCAGCAGGAGGCCGAGGAGAATGCCGAATCCCACTTGCCCCACCAGCTTCCAGCGCGCCACCAGCCCGCGCGACTTGCCCTGGACAATCTTGAGATAATCATCGAGAAATCCGATCGCACCCATCCAGAGCAGCGAGAGCAACGCGACCAGCACGAAGCGGTTGTCGAGCTGGGCCCAGAGCAGGGTCGGCACGACGGTGGCGAGGAGGATGATCACGCCCCCCATGGTGGGCGTGCCGCGCTTGCTCTGGTGGCTGGCGGGCCCCTCCGCCCGGATCACCTGGCCGACGCGTCGCTCGCGCAGGCGCCTGATGACCGCCGGCCCGAAGACGAACGCAATCAGCAAGGCCGTGACCACCGCACCCGCTGCCCGGAAGCTGATGTAGTTGAACAGGTTGAACAGGATGTGCGTCCTGCCGAGCGGTGCCAGCAGGTAATAGAGCATCAGGCCTCGCCGGCGGAAGCGGTGTGCGTGGTGAGGAGCGGAAGTATACGTTCGAGCGCCACGCCGCGTGACGCCTTGAGCACCAGCAATTCCGAGCCCGTGAGCCGTGTGGCCAGGAGCGGCGCGAGCGCGAGCGGATCCGGCGCCGTGAGGAGGCGCTCACCCAGCGTGGCACGGTGAGGCTCGAGCGCCGGCACGAACGCCCCCACGGCGGCCAGCAGGTCGGGCTTGAGCAGGACCAGCTGTTCGGCCACCTGCGCATGCAGCCGGTCGGAATCAGCGCCCAGCTCCCGCATCGTGCCGGCCACGAACACCAGCCGGCGGCCCTGCCGCATCGCCCTGGCCGTGGCGATTGCCGATGCGAACGACTGGGGATTGGCGTTGTAGCAGTCGTTGAGGATTGTCAGGCCGGCACGCTGGATGACTTCGCTGCGGCCCCCCGGCAACCGCAGCGCTTCGAGCGCGGCAGCCGATGCGCGGGGATCGAGCCCGAGTTCCTCGACTACCGTCCAGGCCAGCATGGCGTTGCTGGCGAGGTGCCGACCCGGCAGTGGCAGGTGAACGCGCTGGTTTCCCGCCGTGAATGAGGCCCTGCCCTCACCGTCGATCTCGACATCCCGCGCCTTGCGCTCCGCGTTCTGCGCCCCGGCGGTCACCTCGCGCCGCGCCAGGTGACGGGCCCGCTCCGCGAGGCTCGGCGGCTCGGTACCAACAATGGCGAGCGGCACGTCCCGCACCAGCGCCAGCTTCTCCGACATCACCCCTTCAAGCGAGCCAAAGCCTTCCAGATGCCCCTCCGCCACGTTGGTGATGATGGCGATCGTCGGTTCGATGATCTCCCGATAGCGTGCGATCTCGCCGGGCAGGTTGGCGCCAGCCTCGATCACCAGCGCTTCCGTGTCATCCGGCGCCTCGAGGATGGTGAGCGGCACCCCGACAAGATTGTTGTAATTGAGGCGCGTTGCATGGGTGCGGAATCGGGTGCGCAACACGGCCGCCACCATCTCCTTCGTGCTGGTCTTGCCATTGGTGCCCGTGATGGCGACGACAGGACCCTTGATCTGCTGCCGCCGGGCGTGCGCGAGATCGCCGTACGCCCTGAGCGTGTCGCCTACCTCGAAGTACGTGAGTCCGCGCACGGATGGCGTGCCGCGCCGGACGATCGCGGCGCGCGCGCCGGCATCACGCGCCTGCACGAGATGATCGTGCCCGTCGTGCCGTTCGCCCACCAGCGCGACAAAGAGCGCACCGGGCTCGATCATGCGCGTGTCGGTCGAGATGGACAGAAATACATCGTCGGCCTGAGCTCCCGCCAACCCCAGCGCCGCACGCACCGTCCCCGTTGTCCAGCGCATCACGCCCCCGTGAACTCGCGCAGGACTTCACGCTCGTCGAACGGGAGCTTCTCGGTGCCCACCACCTGGTAGGTCTCGTGGCCCTTCCCCGCCAACAGCACGGTATCCCCCGGGCGAGCCGCATTGAGCGCCTCGCGGATGGCCTCCCGGCGGTCGGCAATCCGCCGCCTCGGCGTCGTGCCCATGCCCTCGATGATGTCGTCGATGATCGCTTCCGGATCCTCGGTGCGCGGATTGTCGCTGGTAACGATGGGCAGGTCCGACTGCTCGGCAGCGATCCGGCCCATGATGGGCCGCTTGCCCTTGTCGCGGTCACCGCCACACCCGAACACGACGATCAAGCGGCCACTGGTCAGCGGGCGAAGCGCCGAAAGCGCGCGCTCGAGCGAGTCCGGGGTGTGCGCATAGTCGCGAAGCACCACGTATGGCGTCTCGGCAAGTCGCTCCATCCGCCCCGGGACCTGGGGCGCCGAGTTGAGCCGGGCGGCGACCGTTGCCATGGGCAGGCCGAGCGCGAGCGCGCAGGCCGCAGCGCCGAGCGCATTCGACAGGTTGAAGTCTCCCAGCAGCGGCAGCGCGATGTCGGCGCTGCCGAAGACGCTCTCAAGGCGGAAGCGACAGCCGGCAGCGTCGAGCGAAATCCCGGTCGCGTGAACATCACCCGCCGCGTGCCGTCCAAACGTGATGCGCCGGACATCGCGCCGCATCGAGCGCCACGCGGGATCCTCGGCATTGATGACCGCGACACCATCGTTGCTCAGCAAGGTGGCCAGCCGGAGCTTGGAGGCGAGATACGACTCCATGGTGCCATGATAGTCGAGATGGTCGCGTGTCAGGTTCGTGAAGATGCCAGCGCGAAAACCGAGCCCGTCCAGGCGTCCCTGGTGGAGCGAGTGGCTCGACGTTTCCATGGCCACCGTGCGGCAGCCCCGGTCGCGCAGCGCCGCCAGTGTGGCCTGCATGTCCACTGGCCCTGGCGTCGTGAGCGACCCCGCGGTCGAGGGCACCGACTCGCCGCTCCCGTCGAACGCACCGAGCGTTCCAATGCTCCCCGCGCTCGCCTGCTCATTCAGCAGGTGGCGCACGAGACTCACGGTTGTCGTCTTGCCGTTGGTGCCGGTCACGCCAATCAACGTCAACGATCGGCCGGGATCGTCGTACCAGGCCTGCGCCAGCGCCACGGCCGCAAGCCTCCCATTCGTGACCACCACCTGCGGCACGCCGGCATCACTCGCCTGCTCCACCACCAGCAGCGCCGCACCGCGGGCCACCGCGTCACCGATGAACTGGTGACCGTCTGCCTGGCTTCCGCGAATCGCGACGTAGGCGCTTCCCGGCACAACCGAGCGCGAATCGGCCGTGATACCGGTGAGGGCCGGCAAGTCGGGAGGGTGCCCCACGAGCAGCTCGCGGCGCGCCAGCACGTCCAGCAAAGTTCGGGTATCGGTCATGGCCCAGCGGCGGTTGCCGTCGAAGACGTGTGAAGGATGATGGTGCTGCCCCGGGGCGCCGAGCTGCCCGCTGCCGGTGTCATTTCGCGGACTGAGCCTGGTCCGCCGTCCAATTTCACCCGGAAACCGGCGGCAAAGAGCGCTGCCGCCGCGCCGCGCGTGTCGTGACCGGCCAGGTCGGGCACCGTCACCTGCGGGGGCGTGCTGTCGCGCGCGGCGGCTGCCGGCCAGGCGACGCGAACGATCCTGGGTTCCGGCTCAGCCTGCTCGAGGGTTGCGGGCTCGGCATGCGGCGGAGCAGCCGTCGATGGTGTCACCAGCTCGTCCAGCTTCAGCGCCTGATTGCGAGATGCGAGCGCCTGCTGGAGCATCTCGCTCGTGAGCGGCGCCGCCGTCTGCGCCGCGTAATAGACGCCGTGCGGCCGGTCGATCTTGATCACGGCAACGATCTGGGGGTTGTCTGCCGGCCAGATCGATGCAAACGAGGCCACGTACTGTCCGGCATCATAGCGACCGCCGCTGGCCACCTTGGCCGTTCCCGTCTTGCCCACCAGCTCGTAATTCTGGATTTGCGCCCGCTCCCCCGTGCCGCCGGTGCTCACGGCGCGCTTGAGATAGCCCCGCAGTGTCGCGGCGACGTCCTCCGGCAGCACTCGCCGCACCGGCTCTGGCGCGTGCTGGTAGAGCACCGTACCGTCAGGCCCGAGGACTTCCTTGACCAGTGCCGGTGTGTATAGCACTCCACCGTTCGCGATCACGGCGTAAGCCGCGGCGAGCTGCACCGCGGTGACCGAAAGCCCGTAGCCGCGAGACAGACTCTCCAGCGTGTAGTCCCTGGTCCATTCCCCCCGCACCGGCCTGGGCAGGCTCCCGCGCGACTCGGAGGGAAATCCCACTCCGGTATAGGCCCCGAAGCCGAACGCGCGAAGCGTTTCGTACAGCTGCGTCGGGGTCAGGCGCCGGGCAAACTTGGCCATGGCGATATTGCTGGAAACCTCGATCGCTTCCGCCAGCGTCAGCGTGCCCGCCACCTTGTGATCATCGTGAATATGATAGGGCCGCCCGTAGGTCGTCGGCACCGTCCAGTCGCCGTTCTCCCCATTCACGGTATCGGTACTGTCCACCGCGTGGTGGAGCAGCAGCGCGGCCGCGGTGAAGAGCTTCGCGGTGGAACCCGGTTCATACGGCGTGGTAAAGGCCGAGGCACTTGACTGTTCACCCTCGACCCGCGAGGCGACCGCGAGCAATTCCCCGGTCGACGGGTCGAGGAAGACCGCGTCACCGCTCCTTGCGCCGGAGCTGTCGAGTGCCTCATCCAGGGCGCGCTCGGCGATTTCCTGCAGTCGCGCATCAATGGTCAGCACCACGCTGTTGCCCGCCACCGGCTCGCGCACCAGCCGCGCTGGGGAATCGAAGCGGCGGCCAAGATGGTCGCGCAGCTGGACGGTTTCACCGGGCACGCCGCTCAGCAGCGAGTCGAGTGCACTCTCCAGGCCCGAGGCACCGACCGCCGTGTCCGGCTCGAGGATCCCCACGGTGCGATCGGCGAGATCGCCCATCGGATGGATTC
>DASTFH010000161.1:0-31041 GCA_035708725.1 Gemmatimonadales bacterium
GAGGTGTCGAGGGGTGGTGGGGTCGAGGGGTCGAGGGTCGAGGGTCGAGGGTCGAGGGTCGAGGGTCGAGGCTCGAGGGTCGTGAGGCAAAGCCCACGAGGGCCGGAGATCCACGGGACTCAGGGAATGTTCCCGGGCCGGCGTCGGGGCGCCCCAAAGGTGTTCGCAGCAGCGACATCTGCCGCTCCCTGCTTCGCAGCGATGATGGCAACCACAGTCGCGTGGAAGAGCGGGCTCGACAACGAGATCTCGTGTCCCGCGCCTAGAACTTCGCCATTTCCTCCATCGCCTGCCTCAGCGACCCTACCTGGGGCAGGATCACTTCTTCCAGCTCCGGCGCGTATGCCACGAACGTATCGGTGGAGGCGACCCGCTTGACCGGTGCGTCGAGCCAGGCGAACGTCTCGTCGGCGATCCGCGCGGCGAGCTCCGCGCCGTAGCCCCAGCTCAGCGAATCCTCATAGGCCACGATCACCCGGCTGGTCTTCTTCACCGACGCGTAAACGGTCTCCCAGTCCACGGGCGTGAGTGAACGCAGGTCGATCACCTCGACGCTCACGCCATGCTGCTCCTCCATCTCCTTGGCGGCCACGAGTGTCCGCTGCACCACGGCGCCGTAGGTCACCACCGTCATGTCCGACCCTTCGCGCACGACGCGCGCCTTGCCGAAGGGGATCATGAAGTTGGGGCCCGGGTTGGGCGCCTTGTTGTAGGTCTGGCGATAGAGGTGCTTGTGCTCGAGGAAGAGCACGGGGTCATCGGAGCGAATCGCGGTGCGGAGCAGGCCGTTGGCGTCGAGTGCCGTGCTGGGGCAGATGACCCGGAGGCCCGGTACGGCGGTAAAGATCGAGGCGCCGGTCTGCGAGTGATAGATGGCGCCGCCCTTGAGGTAGCCGCCGTACGTGGTTCGCACCACCACCGGCGAACTGAATGCATTGTTGGACCGCCAGCGCATGGTGGCCAGCTCGTTCCGCATCTGCATGTACGCGGGCCAGATGTAATCGAAGAACTGGATCTCGACCACCGGCTTGAAGCCGCGCGTGGCGAGGCCGATGGCCCGCCCGACGATGTTGGCTTCCGCCAGCGGCGAGTTGTACACCCGGTCGCTGCCATAGAGCCGCTGCAGCCCCCAGGTCACCTTGAACACGCCACCCTTCCCCTTCACTTCCTCAAGCGCATCTTCCCTGCTGCAGTCGGCCACGTCCTCGCCGAACATGACGATGCGCGGATCGCGCGCCATCTCTTCCTTCATGCAGGTGTTCAGCAGGTCCACCATCGTCGTGGGGTCGCCGCTGAACTGGGGATCATCCTCGGTGTCAAACTGCTCGCTGGTGGGATCGACGTCCGGCGAATAGACGTACTGGTAGACCGTGTCGGTGGCGGGCTGGGGCGCGGCGAGCGCCACGTCAGCCGCAACGTTCACTTCCTCCTCCACCCGCGCACGGATCGCCTCGATCTCCTCCTCGCTCGCGATGCCCTGCTTGATGAGATACTTCGGGAAAGTAAGGATGGGATCCCGTTGCGCTTCCTTCTCGCGCTCGGCGGGCGTGCGGTAGAACACTTCGTCATCCGACAGCGAATGGCTGTAGGGCCGGATCACGTGCGCATGCACCAGCGCGGGCCCGCGGCGCTGGCGGCAGTATTCCACGGCCCGCACCAGCGTGTCGTAGCTCTCCAGCGGATCGCAGCCGTCGCACTCCTGGATAAAGAGACCGGGCATGCCGGTGAGCAGCTTCGAGATGCTGCCGCCCGCCGTGCCCACCTCCACCGGCACCGAAATGGCATAGCCGTTGTCCTCCACCAGGAAGACCACTGGCAGCTTCAGGTTGCAGGCGCTGTTCATCGCCTCCCAGAACTCACCCTCGCTGGTGGTGCCGTCGCCGGTGGAGCAGAAGGTCACTTCGTCATCGTGGAACAGACGCTCGCGGTCGGCGATCTGTTCGCACCTGGCATACTTGAGCGACGCCTCGGCGCAGCCCACCGACTGCAGGAACTGGGTGCCGGTGGGGCTCGATGCACTCACGATATTGAGCGCCTCGTGACCCCAGTGTGACGGCATCTGCCGGCCACCTGAATTGGGGTCATCTGCCGCGGCCACCGCCGACAGCAGCTGCTCGGTGGCCGTCATGCCGAGACCGAGACAGAGCGCGCGGTCGCGATAGTAGGTGTAGAACCAGTCGTACGCAGGGCGGAACACCTTGGACGCTGCGGCCAGCACCGCCTCGTGGCCGGCGCCGGAGATCTGGAAGAAGATCTTGTTCTGCCGCTTGAGCTGGATTTCCTTGTCGTCCAGCCGGCGCGACAGGTACATGATGCGGAACAGGTCAAGCAGTTCCGTCTTGTCGAGCCGCTGGGACGCGGCGCTAGATTTCCGGGTGCTGGTGCGGGTTGCCATGTGACTCCATCCACAGATTGCACGGATCAAACAGGATGACACAGATGGAACAGCAATCGGCGCAGTTCTTCGCGTGTCATCTTATGGGTCCGGAAGAGGCCGGATTGATATGCTGAAAGATGCCCCCACGGCGGGGATTGGGGAAGACGACGAAAGGGCGGGCGGGACGGGCAGGACGGGTGGGACGGGCAGGCTGGGACAGGGCGAACAGGGCGACCCTGGTTGTCACCGGGATGACGAGGGCGAGCACGCTACCGTGGGAGGGACAATGCGGGCGATGATGCTGGCGGCGACTGTCACGCTGACTGTACCGGCGGTTGCAGAGGCGCAGGGAGCGCCAGTGCCGATACACCTGTCGGCCGAGCTGCTGCCGAGGCAGACGGCATCACAGGCTGTGCTGCCGGTGGGCATCGCGGCCGCGGGGTCGCAGCAGAACTACTGGCTGGAGGGCGCGATCGGGGGCGGAGTGCTGCTGGGCGCTGCGACCGCGCTTTTCGCGTACGGTCTGTGCAAGGACCCCGATTCTAACACCGGCGATCGGAGTTGTGGCGTCACGGCGCTGCTTGGCGCGTTGCCGGGCGCGACGGCCGGAGGAGTCATTGGCGCGTTCGTGGGCAAGACGATACCCAAGCACGTGGAACCGGATACCACGCCATAAACCAAAGCAGGGGCGACGCATGCGTCGCCCCTACGGTCGCGCCAGCGCCCGTGCCTTCTCGAACGCCCCCATCGCCGCCTGCACGTCGGCGTCGCTGCGGGCCAGCAGCTCGTCCTGCGCATCCATCCCCCAGCGCACTTCGGCCGCGCGGGACGCAAGCCGCCGCATGACCTGGTAGTCCAGCCCCGGCGACAATCTGGCCGTGACGTGCAGGCGGTCACGCACCCGCGACATGAAGGGGACGAGGAGCCGGGTGCGCCACGCGGTGGTATCGCTCATCCACGCCGTACGGGCGGCGCCGTCCGCACCGAGAAGCGGGGCCACGCTGTCGGCCACGGCGACGGCGAAGCTGCTGTCGGCGGCGATGCTCCACCAGACCGGCGCCGCCTCGGCCTCGGGCAGCACGATATCAGGCTCGATCCCTCCGCCGCCGCGCACCGCGCGTCCCGCGTCCGTGTGGAAGACCCTGGTCGTGTCCTCGGCGTCGCCGGCGCGCAGGGCATAGTACTGCCCGACGTCCAGGCCCTTGTACCGCCGCTGGATCACCCGGCCGCTTGGTGTCACCACGTAACCCACCGTGAGCCAGACCCCGTCGCCATCGGGCGGCACCGGCAGGAGTTGCTGGATGAGCGCCTTGCCGAAGCTGCGCTGGCCCATGAGCAAGGCGCGGTCATGATCCTGCAGAGATGCCGCCAGCGCTTCGGCGGCGCTGGCCGTGCCGCCATCGATCAGCACGACGAGCGGGATGTCGCGATACTTGCCGTCGCGTTTCGTGCGATAATCGGTGCTGTCAGTGCTGTGTCGGCCGCGCGCGGAGAAGATCAGCGTGCCCTTGGGAAGCAGCGCGCCTCCGATTTCCACGGCACCCACGACATATCCGCCCGGATTGCCCCGCAGGTCGAGCACCACCCGGCGCGCGCCGCGCTTCTTGAGTTCCCCAAACGCGTTCTCGACATCGTCGCCGGCGTTGGCGGAAAATTCCTGGAAGCGGATGTAGCCGGTGAACTCGTCCAGCATGCGCCTGTCGGTTACCGCGTGCGGCTCGAGCGGGCGATACTTGATCTCGACGTTGAATGTGTCCGGCTCGAGCCGGGGTCCACGCGCCAGGCCCAGCCGTGCGCGTGTGCCCTCGGCGCCAAGCAGGCGGCTGTTGATCTTCGTGGAAGGAAGGCCGGTGACCGACGTGTCGTTCACCCAGCGCAGGCGATCACCCGGAAGAATGCCGGCGCGATCCCCGGCGCCGCCGCGGTAGACGGCGACGACCGTCGGCTCGCCCTCGACGTCGTCGAGCGCGATACCGGCGCCGCTCAGCTCGCCACTGGCCCACTGCATCTCCGCTTCCATGTCCTCGTGCCGCATGAAACGACTATGCGGGTCGAGGCTGCGCAGCATGCCGTCAATGGCGCCGTATACCAGCTGGGAAGTGGTGACGCTGTCCACATAGTTGGAGCGGATCTGGCCCAGCAGTCCCGAGAAGGTCTGCAGCAGTTCATACGCCGGGGGCTCGGGCCGCTGGGCCGCAGCAGCCGCGGGCAGCGCCAGCCCCAGCGCCAGCAGCAGTGACGCCAGCGCTTTCACTGCAGTTCGCCCAGGTGCTGGCGCGCCAGCTGAACCTGATGCCCAAACCGGCTGGGCGCCGCCGCGACGAAACGGGTGTACGCCGTGCGTGCCGCTGCTGCGTCACCCGCCTGCTGCTCCGCCATGCCCAGCCAGAACAGGGCGCGGGTGTCACGCGGATTGCGCTCGACCGCCAGCTGAAGCTGCTGGGCGGCGTCGGTAAACCGGCCAGCCTTGCCGAGGGTGATGCCGAGATCCATCAGCAGCGAGGCGTCGTCGGGATTGGTGTCGCGAGCTCGCTCCCGCTCCGTGATGGCATGGGCAAAGTCGCGACGGCTCTCGTAGATGTCCGCGAGCCGGACATGCGCCATGTAATTGCCGATGTTCCGGGTCAGCACGTCCTGGTAAAGGGCAATCGCTTCATCGGCCTTGCCGGCTTGCAGCTTGAGTGCCGCAACAACCTGCCGCATCTCCGCGGCATCGAGCTCGGTGAAATCGGTGGTGTCCGGGTTGGCCTTGCGCGCATCCACGTGCTGGATCAGCGTTTCCAGCGTGGCGATGGCTGCCTCAGGCTTTTCGGCGCGCGCGGAAGCCATGGCGCTGAGCCAGCGCAGCGCGTCGGCGCCGCTGGCGCTCATGGCGCCGTCATAAAAGTCCGCCGCCTTGGTGAGCCGCTCCTGCGCCTCGTCGTACCGGCCTTCCACGAGCGCCTTCAATCCCTTGATGAAATCGCCGCTGCCAGAGACTCGCATGGTCGCCGCCAGCAATCGCATGTCCACCAGCGGGTTGATGAGGAACGCCCGGCGATAATACCGGCCGTACTCCTCGGCGGTCTGGCGCACTGCACTGTCGCCCCTGGCCTTGCGAATATCCTTCCAGAAGTCGGTGTCGTTGTCGTGCACCAGCGACAGGGCAAGCCAGGCGTCCGCGAAGCGCGGCTCGATCGCCAGTGCCTCGCGCAAGGCATGTTCTGCCTTGTCGTACTTCTTGTTCGCGAAGTACCCGACACCCAGGTTGTACTGGACGGCCGCGTCATTGGAGTCCTTCTGCGCCGCAGCCTCGAGCTCGTCCAGCGAGCCCGCGAGACTGATCTTCTGCGCCGCCAGCGGCGATGCCAGCGATCCCGCGAGGACCAGAGTCATGAGTACCAGCCGCATTATTGCCCTCCCATCATGCGAGGAAACATGGATGGAATGCGCCGTCCGTTCGTGCCAACTATTGCGCGTTTGCTGGATTGAGCCGGGCAAGCTGCAATTGCGCGGCCACACGGTCCGCTGCCAGCGACCTCGGTGCCATGGCCATGAATTTCCGGTAGGTACTCGACGCGCGGGCCGTATCGCCGAGGGCGAGCCGGACCCGCGCTGCCAGATAGACATATTCAGCATTGTGCGGGTTGAGCTCGATGGCGCGGGTGACCGCCGTGTCCGCGTCGGCGAGGTGCGACGCACGCGCGAGCGTGGTGGCGAGCTGATAGAGCAGCACCGGATCGCCGGGCTTCGTCTCCACCGCGCGCTGGCGCTCGAGGATCGCCGCGTTCCACGCCCCATTCCGTTCATGCAGATCGGCGAGCTTCACGTGCGCCATGTACATGCCGAGGTCCTGCGCCAGCACCTCCTCGAAATGCTGGCGCGCCTCGATGGTCCGTCCGGCCTTGAGCTCGATCACGGCCTTGAGGTAACGCACTTCGTTGGCGACGAGTGGGAGCAGGGCGCTGGTGGGTTCGGAATCACGCGCCTGTTCGAGTCGTGTGAGCAGTTCCGTGAGATCGCCGAGCGCGTTGGCGTACTCCTGGCCACGAGCGTAGCTCAGGCCGCGCCAGTAGAAGAACCAGGCCGGGAGCCTGGCCCGCTCCCTGGCGGTGAAGTTCTTCATGGCCCATGATGGCAGGAAGGTGAAATCCGACTTGCCCCAGCCGACGAACGGGTCCACCAGTGTGGCCAGGCGCAGGTGTTCCTGCGTTTGCGCTACCAGGGGGGCGAGGCTGTCCGGCACCCGGCTCTTCTCGACCCACTCTCCCAGCTTCCGGTACCGGTCGAATGGCAGGTAGCCGGCCGCGAGGTTCGCTTCGGGAAACCAGGGATCGATGCGAAGCGCCTGGCGCAGCAGGCTATCGGCGGCGGTGTAGTGCTCATGCTCCCAGGCCTGCATCGCCATCTGGTATTGCAGCTCGGCGTCGAGCGAATCGGCATCGCTGAAGACCACGGAATCAGCCTGCTGGGCCCCGGCCGGGCCGGCGGCAGCCAGCACCATCAGCAGGGCAAGGCCGGCCCGGAACTGCATCAGTCCTGTGCTGCCTTGTAGACGACCTTTCCGCCCACAACGGTGGTCCGCACCCTGGCCTTCCAGAGTTCGTCGGGACGGATCGTCGTGAGGTCGCGGTCGAGCAGGAGAAGATCGGCCTTGTAGCCGGGCTTCAGCATCCCGATCGAGCGCTCGGCGAACATGGCGTAGGCGTCGCCCGTCGAGTACCCGTGCAACGCCTCATCCACGCTGATCTTCTCCTCGGGCAGCCAGCCACCGGGGTTCTTGCCATCGAGAGTCTGGCGCGTGACGGCGGCCGCAATGCCAAGCATCGGATCGAGCGGCGCCACGCTCCAGTCGGAGCCGAAGGCCAGCCGCGCGCCGCGGTCGAGCAGGGAGCGGAAGACGTAGCTGTGCTTGACGCGCTCAGGACCCAGGCGCTTCTCGGCCCAGCGGCCGTCATCTGCGGCATGGTAGGGCTGCATGGAGGCAATCACGCCAAGCTTGCCGAAGCGCGGCACGTCCTGAGGACGGAGGTGCTGGGCGTGCTCCACGCGAAAGCGGCGGTCGCGCTGGCCGTGCGCCGCGATCACACTGTCGTAGATGTCGAGGATGAGGGCATTGGCGCGCTCGCCGATGGCATGTACCACCACCTGGAGACCCGCGCTGTCAGCGGCACCGATCCAGGCACGCAGCGAGTCCTCCGGTGTGACCAGCAGGCCAAACGTGGAGGGATCATCGGCATACGGCTCGAAGAAGAGCGCGGTGCCGGAGCCCAGGGACCCGTCCACGAATCCCTTGACGCCGGCCACGCGAATCCAGTCGTCACCAGGGCCGTTGGCCTTCAGTGAATCCGCCACGCGATGCCAGCCGCCCAGTGCCGGATAGAAACTGATCCGGGTCTTGAGCAGGCCGGCCTTGCGAAGGCGACGCGCCGAGGCCACTTCCGCCCATGGCGCCGAGACCGCGGAGACCGCCGTAACGCCCTTCGATGCAGCCCAGTTGGTGGCACGTGCCAAGGCCGAATCCATCTGTTCCGGAGTGGGATCGGGCATGGCGGCGTAGACGGCGTCCTGGGCGCCGTCCTTGAGGATGCCGGTGGGCGTGCGGTCGGCGTCGCGGACAATCGTGCCACCAGCTTCGTCCGGCGTGGCCGCTGACACGCGCGCAGCCTTGAGCGCGAGGCTGTTGGCGAGTCCCATGTGGCCGTCGAGTCGGTTGACGAAGACGGGATTGTCCGGCGTCACCGAGTCGATCCAGTCGCGCCTCGGGAGCGGCGCCCCGGTCCAGCGTTCGTGGTCCCAGTCACCGCCGGTGATCCACTCGCCGGGCTTCAGGGTCTTCGCGTACGTCTTGAGGCGCTGAATGAACTCGGCGGGGGTTGCCGCGTCACGGAGATCCACGCTGGCAAGCTGGAAACCACCCGAGGAGAAATGCGCGTGCCCATCCATGAGGCCCGGCGTCACCATGGCGCGGCCGTTGTCGATCACCCGCGTCGAGGCGCCGACCCAGGCGGCGAGTGTTGCGCTGTCGCCCACGGCAGCAATGGTATCGCCCAGCACAGCCACCCCGCCCGCCCATGGGGCGGCCGTGTCACCGGTCCAGACGCGGCCATAGACCACGAGGTCTGCCGCAGTCGGCGGGGCCAGCGAGCCGGAATCGTGGGAGGATGCGCAGCCCGCGAGCGCCAGCGCCAGGATCAGCGGTGCAGGTCGGAACATGCCAGGCCTTTCAACGGAGGCGGGTAAGCTTGCGCAGCGCTTCGAGCCGCTCGAGGGCGCTGCCGCCGGACGCTGCCGGCGCGACAGAGAAGAGATCGCGAATATCCAGCAGGATTTCCAGCATGAGCTGGTCGCGCTGGAAGGCGTTATCAAGGTCCCGCATGCGAGCCTCGGCGTCCGCCGACTTGGCCTGCTCGTAGGATTCACGATAGATAGATTCGAGATTCGCGAGGATTCGGTCGCGGGATCGCATTGCCTGTGGTCCGTGTGGGAATGCAGTAGTTTACAGCAAGATGGGCGAGATGGGCAGGTAGAGTCGTCGGACGTCAGTCATCGGTCGTCAGGAGCCTCATGGCCGAGCGTTGACGATGGATGACTATCCACCAATGACGACCGGCAACCGGCGATCGAGGACAGACGACTGATGACTGACGACCGATGACCTCCAGAACCATCCTCCTCTTCACCGGACCCCTCTACGAGGACCTCGAACTCTGGTATCCCAAGATCCGGCTGGAAGAAGCGGGCATGAAGACTGTCGTTGCCGGGCTCACCATGGACGAGGTCCGTGGCAAGCATGGCTATCCCTGCACTCCCGATGTCACGGTGGACGCGCTCAAGGCCGACGACTTTGATGGCCTCGTCATCCCAGGCGGCTTTGCGCCGGACAAGCTGCGCCGCAGTGCCAAGGTCCTGGATCTGACGCGCGAGATCTTCGAGGCCGGCAAGCTGGTTGCGTTCATCTGCCACGCGGGCTGGGTGCCGATCTCGGCGAAGATCGTCAAGGGCAAGCGCGGCACCAGCGTCACCGCGATCAAGGACGACCTCGTCAACGCCGGCATGCTCTGGGAAGACAAGAGCGTGGTGGTGGATCGCAACATGATCACCTCGCGGAATCCGGGCGATCTGGGGGATTTCATGAGAGAGGTATTGAAGTGGCTGGAGGGAGCTGAGCGCTGAGCGCTGAGCCCGTTAGTTTCCCTCGTCCCTCGTCTCTTGGCTTTCAGCCTTCAGCCTCCGGCCCCATCAATGCCCCTCGCTCCCCTCCAATCCCGCGTCGACGCCTGGATCAGCCGGTTCGAGGAGGGCTATTTCCATCCGCTCACCAACATGGCCCGGCTGGCCGAGGAAGTGGGCGAGCTCGCACGCGACGTCAACGATCGCTTTGGCCAGAAGACGCGGAAGCCCGAGGAGCCCGAAGGCGACCTCGGCATGGAGATGGCTGACATCCTGTTCGTGATCATCTGCATGGCCAATCGCGAAGGGATCGACCTGGATGAGGCGTTCGAGCGGATGATGCGGAAGATTGAGCTGCGGGACGAAAACAGGTGGACGAAAAAGCAGGACGAGGGACGAGGGACGAGAGAGGAGAGATAGCCAGAGAGGCTTCGGCCCTCGCCTTTCGTCCCTCGTCCCTCGTCACTCCCAGTCTCTCGGTGCCCCCTCCAACTCCCGCAGCAGCACGTGATAGCTCTCCAGCCGGTCGGCGGCGATGTCGCCGCGCTCCACCGCTGCACGAATGGCGCAGCCGGGCTCGGTGCGGTGGCGGCAATCCTGGAACCGGCATTCACCCAGCAATGGTCGCATCTCGGGAAAGCATGACGCGAGTTCCTGCGGATCGATCCCCCAGAGCCCGACTTCGCTGAAGCCGGGCGTGTCCACCAGGAAGCCGCCGTTTGCGAGCGGGATCATCAGGGCGCCCACCGTGGTGTTCTTGCCGCGCCGCGCCTTCTCGCTGATCTCGCCGGTGCGGAGCCCCAGGCCCGGTTCCACCATGTTGAGCAGGCTGGACTTGCCGGCTCCGGAGGGACCGGTGACCACCGCCGTGTGCCCGCGAAGCGCGGCGCTGAATTCCGGAATCCCCTCACCGGTCACCACGCTGGTCTCGAGCACCCGATAGCCGGCGCGGCTGAAGCGCCTGGCGAGTGGCGCGGCCGGCGCCTTGTCGACCTTGTTCACCACGACGGCCGCCGCGATATCATTGGCCTCGGCCACGACGAGGAGCCGATCGAGCAGCTGCGGAATCGGCGCGGGGTCCACGGTAGCGGTCACCACGAACACTTCATCCAGGTTGGCAACGACGATACGGGTGCCCCGCCCCTCCGGCACTCGCCGCTCGAGTACGGCGCGGCGTGGCTCGACGCTGGTGATGCCGAACAGTTCGCCGCCGGCCTCGGGCTCGAGCTGCACGCGGTCTCCCACGACCACGCGCAGCTCTTCCCGCTTCACCTTCTTCCGGAGCACGGCCCGGCATGGACCATCCGGCGTGAGGACGCGGTAATGCGCCCCGTCGCGCTCGAGCACCGTGCCGGTCACCATTCGCCTGGCGCCGAGGCGATCGCGTCGTCGAGCGCCGCCTTCACGTCATACAGCGAGAGGCCGCGGATGCGGCTGTCGGCTTCCTCGGGGGTGCGGCCCCAGGCGAGCGCCGGCGTCTCGACGTGACCCACCGGGCGGTCGCCCGCCGGCGACCAGCGCACGAAGAGGAGCGTCGCGGCATAGCGGCCGCGCGCATCGGGCACGTCGTCGACGACGACCCCGACGGAATAGGCCTGTCCATCGCTGCCGCCGAAGGCGGCGGCCCGTTCGTGCGTGGCCATGTAGCCGCCGAGCGTCAGGTCCGTCACCGGTGCTTCACCGACTCCTTGACGATGTTGCCCATCATGAACGCGATATTGGCGGGGCGTTCGGCGAGGCGGCGCATGAGGTAGGGATACCACTGGGTACCAAAGGGGATGTAGACCCGCATGCGATGGCCGGCCGCACGAAGCTGCTGCTGCAGGTCACGCCGCACGCCATGGAGCATCTGGAATTCGAAGCGGTCCTCGGTGATCCGGTGCTCGCCGACGAAGGCCCGCGCATGCGCGATGATCCGTTCATCATGGGTGGCGAGGCCGGGGTAGTTGCCTTCCGTGAGCAACCGCTCCATGAGCTTCACATAATTCCGGTCCACGTCCGCCTTGTCGGGAAAGGCGATATCGGGCGGCTCGAGGTAGGCTCCCTTGCAGAGCCGGACGCGCGCCCGCATGGCGATCAGGTCGTTGATGTCGCGCTCGGAGCGACGCAGGCAGGACTGGATGACCACGCCGCAGTGCTGATGGAAATCCGGAACGAGGTGCTGGCGGAAGAAATCGAGGGTGCGCTGGGTATAATCGGAGCCTTCCATGTCGAGCCGCACGAAACCGCGGTGCGCGGCGGCCCGCTCCAGGATTTCCCGCATGTTGCGGCGGCAGAGATCCTCATCGATGTCGAGGCCCATCTGGGTGAGCTTCACCGAGACGTTGACCTCGATGTTGCCGGCGGCGGCCATCCGGTCCAGCATCACCAGATACTGGTCCTTGGCGGCCGTGGCCTCTGCCGGCTTCGATACGCTCTCGCCCAGCAGGTCGAGCGACGCGGTGATGCCGCGGGACATGAGTTCGCGCGCCGAGGCCACTCCCTCCTCGATGGTCTCGCCTGCGACAAAGCGCGAGGCGAAGCGCCGAGCCAGCGGATTGGAGCGGACGAAGCGGAAGATGCCATTCTGCTGCGACAACCAGAGCAGGCCCTGACGGAGCATGCGGTTCGATTCCTTGACAGAGGTGGGGCCGCAGGAAGGTAGCGGCGGGCCCAGCAGCGCAACAAGCCGTTTCACTATAACTTCCCTGCCCCGCATACCCATGCTGCGAGGTTCCGTGCCCGAGCTCCGCCCGTATGCGTCCGTCCGTCGGACGATGGCCTCTGTCGTCGCGTGCCTGCTGCTGGCCGGCTGCAGCGACCGTGGCGGCTCCACTGCGTTCAGCTTTCACGGGATGACACCGGGCATGAATGCCACCGGCCTCCGGGCCGCCGCCAACGGCCTTGGCATCGGCGCCATGACCTGCTCGCCGTTCCACATCGAGGGGGTTGCCGCCGACCTGCTCTGCTACACCCCCGATTCAGCCGCCAGCACGGCGAACGTGAGCGCCATGGTTCAATCGGCCGACAGCACGGTCTCGTACCTGGCCATCCGCGAATTCATGACCGAGCCGGGCACCGCGTACGACGCGCTCAACCGGCTGTGGGGCGCGCCCGACACCGTCATCGAGACGGGCAGGCAGTGGCAGCGCGGGCGATGGACCGCCACGGCCGATACCGGCGAGAACATCCTGACCATCTGGATGTCGGATACCACGACGGCGCGCCTGGTGGCGCTGGCGAGCCAGCAGGCCCAGCTCCAGGCCATCGGCGCGGACACGCTGCCGTACACCACCGATGCAGTCGCCGTGGTCGAAAGGCTGCATGCCGATTCGGTGGGACACCTGGCGCCGCAGCTCGCGGCGGAACTCACCGAGAAGCCCACGGTCGTGGGGTGCGACCGGGTACCGCCGCCGGCCTCGCTCAGCGATCGCAGTGGCTCGGTTCTGCTCGCATACGTGGTTGATACGCTCGGTCGGGTCGAACCCAACTCGGTGCGAGTGCTGGAGGCAACGCATCGCGGCTTTGCCCCTCCCGCAGCGGCCTCCGTTCGGTCCTGCCGGCTCACGCCGGGCCGGAAGAACGGGCATGCGGTCCGGACGCTGGTGCAGCAGCGGGTAACCTTCAGCGCTGCGCGCTGACGGTCGAGAGTCAAGGGTCGAGAGTCGAGGACGAAACCCTCGACTCTCGACCCTCGACCCTCGACCCCACCCGATACGCCTCCCGCACCAGCTCCTGAAAGTGATGCACTCCCGCTTCATAGCGCACCGAGAAGCGGCCGGTGTCATAGGCGCGCGAGGCCAGGCCCTGCTGGACCCGGGCACAAATTTCCGCATCTTCCGCCTGCACCGCGTCACTGTAGGCCACATCGGCCTCGACCCGCGCCTCGTCCGCCTCATCATGGAAATACTGGAAGATGACCCGGCAGCGGTCGTGTCCATCGGGCAGGACGTAGTTGGTCTGCAGCCGACCCGGCAGGATGTTGAGCATGAAGTTGGGGAAGATGCAGTAGTAGAATGCTTCGCCGCCGCCGTCCCTGCTGTAGAGGTTGTCCCCCGTGAGCGGGCTGTGCTGCAAGGAATACCAGCGATACGGCGTGGTGACGTACTGGCGATAGTCATACAGCTTGGCCAGTTCGGGATGCACATACGGGACGTGATAGCCTTCGAGAAAGTTGTCCACGTACACTTTCCAGTTGCACGCCACGGCGTAGTCCACGCGCCGCACGAACCGGAGCCGGTCAAGCCGCATCGGCGCGATCTGCTCTGCGATCCCTGCCATGAATTCGGCCAGTGGCGGCGCGCCCGGATCGAGGTTCACGAAGACCAGCCCCTGCCATTCCTGCACCTGCACCGGACGCAGCCCGAAATCCTTCTTGTCGAACAGTTCCGTGTGATCCATGGCGGGAACGCCACGCAGTGAGCCGTCCAGCAGGTAGGTCCATCCGTGGTACTTGCACTGGAGCGCGTTGACACAGCCTTCGGGCTCCAGCGCCAGCGGGCCACCGCGATGGCGGCAGACGTTGTAGAACGCCCGCAGGATACCATCCTTGCCCCGCACAACGATGACGGGCTCGCCCGCGATGGTTTCTGTCGCGTACTGGCCCGGCTCTGCCACCTGTGCCGCATGCGCCATGCCCTGCCAGGTGCGGGCGAAAATCCATTCCCGGTCGGCGTCGTGAAACCGGGGATCCACATACCACGCGCTCGGAATCGTGCGGGCACGCGGCAGCGGTTCGGCAACGAGATCGGCCTCGGCGATTGCCGGTGGCTGGAACTGTCTCACGGCGCGACTCCGTCCGTGGATGGCTCCAGCGCGCGGGCAGTCCGCACCAGGCCGCTCACGAGCTGCTCCAGGTGCGCCACCGTCGTGCGTGGATTCATGATGGTCACCCGCAGCACCTGCCTCCCATCCAGCATCGTCGTGGTGATCCAGCCCTCGCCCGAGGCGTTGTAGCGCTCGCGAAGTTCGCGGTTGAGACAGTTCATGGCTGCGGCGGGCTCAGCGCTCAGCGTGCCCAGCCACCGGAAGCACAGGATGTTGCACTCCGGCTGGTGCAGGACTTCGAAAGTGCCCGTGTCGCGGAGCAGCCTGGCGAGCGTGGCCGTGAGATCGCACAGGTGGTCATAGAGCGCCCCGATCCCATCGGCACCATAGCGCGTGAGCGCGATCCAGAGCTTGAGGGCATCGAACCGCCGAGAGCAGGCAAAGCTGCGCGGCCCCTGGTCCCAGCTCCGGTCACCAGTCCGCTCGTGGAAGAGATAGGGCGCGCGCTGGGCGAAGGCCTGTGCCAGCTGGCGCTCGTCCCGTACCAGCAGCATCCCGCACGAGAGCGGCATGAGCATCATCTTGTGCGGGTCCCACGCAATGCTGCTGGCATGCCGAAGGCCCGACACCATGCCGTGACGCCGCGCCGAGAAGCGCGCCGAGGCACCGTGTGCACCATCCACGTGCAGCCAGATGCCACGCTCATGGCAGAGCTGGCCAATGCGCTCGAGATCGTCAAAGCTCCCGGTCGCCGTCGAGCCCGCCGTCGCCACCACCGCCATCACGTCCCGCTCGTCCGCCTGCAACCGCCCGAGAATGTGTTCGAGTCCATCCGCGTCCATGCGATAGTCCCGGGACGGCACCATGACCACGTGGTCCATGCCGAGGCCCAGCTCGCCGGCGGCGCGGGTCACGGCGTAGTGCGCATGCTCGCCGCACACAATGACGGGCGGGTCATCGCCGACACCGCGCTGCCACGCCTCCGGGCGACTGGCGGCGCGAGCCGCAAGCATGGCAGTGAAGGTGGCTTCGGTCCCACCCGAGGTGAACGTGCCGCCGGCGCCGGCGGGCAGCCCCGCCAACTCGCACATCCAGCGGATGATCCTGGTCTCCACCGCGGTCCCGGCGGGGGACATTTCACGCACTGCCAGTGAATTGTTGAGCACCGAGATCAGAAGCTCGCTCCAGATGGCCACCGGGAGCGGCGCGCTCACCTGGTGGCCCAGGTACATCGGATGCGAGAGCCGGATGGACTGGCGCATCACCAGGTGTTCCGCCCTTGCCAGAGTTTCTTCCAGCGGAGCTCCGTCGCCAGGCAGTGCGGCGTCCAGCCCGGCGTACAGCGCATCCGCGCCCTCGGGCGTCGTCACCGCGATCTTTCCCGCCGCAGATTCGGCCAGGAACGTGGCGGCGAGTTCGGCAAAGCGACGCGCAGCCGCGGGCGTCGCGTCTTCGAGCATGCGATGGAGAGTATCGTCGAGCACTGGCGCTCCGCAGGCGGGCATGGGGAGAGATGCCACCTCAAGATACATTTGTCAGGTCACCCGATTGGAGAGCACCCATGCGCCTGCCACTCATCCTGCTGGCCCTCGCCGCCGGCGCAACTGCCTGCCGGCCGGAGCCCGCGCCTGGCGGCGGCGAGTCGGCCGGCTCGGCGCCCGGCGCGCCGGCGCTCACCCGTGCGGCGAGCCTGCAGCGGGTGAATGCCGGAGCCCGCGGCATGATTGGCCAGCTCCGCTGGGCATACTCGCCCGACAGTAGTGCGCTGCTCGCCGTCGAGGACTGGGCCTCCATCGAAGCTGAGCCCTTCTTCGACGGATTCCGGGTTGCATCCGAGCGATTTGGCCGAATCGTGGGACGAGACAGCGTGTGGGATGCAGCGCCATCGCCAGACTGGACACGAGTCGCCTACGGCGCCGCGCTCATCCTCCACGCCGGCGAGTCGGAGACGACATCGGCTGCCACGCTCGAAGCGGCGGCTCGGCGGCTGGGCGTGTCGGCTGAGGAGGCGCGTGCGAGCCAGTTCAGCGCCAGTGGCATGGGACCAGCCGCCGGCTGGGCCAGGCTTGGCATCATGGACCTCGGCAGCGGGGAGGCGCATCCGCTCACGTCGCTCACCGGGTGGCGAGTGCGATGGAACCGGGATGGCTCGCGGGTCTTTGGCGGGTTGGGGCCGACAATGGTCCAGGATGATTCACCGTCCACGATCTGGGTCTCCATGACGCCATCGGGCGACTCCGCCGTGCAGTGGACCGGTGCGGCGCCCCTGGATACGGCCACCGTCAGCTGGATCACGGGACCCACGCTCGATGTGTCGGTCACCCCCGACAGCTCGGCCGTCACGCTCACTCGTGCGGGACACACCGTGACCAGTGCAAGCGACACCGTCCGCGTGGATGACCGCGTGCTGGGGCCGGGTATTGCCGTCGCCGCCACTCGTCATGGCTGCTATGTGCTGGCGCTGGTGCAGGACTCGGCCGCGCGGGAGTTCGACCCCCGGTGGCGCGCGGCAATCTATGACGCGGGCTGCGCCCGGCCGGCGGCGCCATGAACCCCGGCGAACGCATCGCGGTCGAGATCATCGATGACCCGGAAGCGCTGGCGGGCGCGGTCGCCGGGCGTATCGCCGAGCTGATCGTCAACCGCGACCGCCAGGGGAAGCGCACCGTGCTGGGACTCGCCACCGGCTCGACCCCGGTCGGCGTGTATCGCGAGCTCATCCGCCTGCACCGCGCGGAGGGCCTCTCGTTCCGCAACGTCGTCACGTTCAACCTGGACGAGTATTACCCGATGGCGCCGGAGAGTATCCACTCCTACCATCGCTTCATGTGGGAGAACTTCTTCTCCCAGGTGGACCTCGAGCCGGAGCAGGTCCATCTCCCGCGGGGCGACGTGCCCCGCGAACAGGTTGCGGAAGAGTGTGCCGCATACGAAGCGGCGATCCGCGATGCGGGCGGGATCGACTTCCAGCTGCTCGGCATCGGCAAGACGGGGCATATCGGCTTCAACGAGCCGGGTTCGAGCCTGGACAGCCGCACCCGCCTGATCACCCTCGACCGGATTACCCGCAAGGACGCCGCAGCCGACTTCTTCGGCGAGGACAATGTCCCGCACGAGGCCATCACGATGGGCGTGGCCACGATCCTGGAGGCGCGGGAGATCGCCATCCTGGCGACCGGCGAGCACAAGGCAGCCATCGTGCGCCGCACGGTGGAAGAGCCGATGGACCGGCAGGTGGCGGCCACCTACCTGCAGCAGCATCCGGCCACCACGTTCTACGTGGATCTTGCGGCGGCCGCGGACCTCACTCGCATCGCCACACCGTGGCTGCTGCATGAAGTCGACTGGACGACCGACATGGCCGTGCGGGCCGTGGTCTGGCTCGCCCAGCGCGCCGGCAAGGCGATCCTCAAGCTCACGCCCGCCGACTACAACGAGCATCACCTCGCCTCGCTCATGGCGACACACGGCGACGCGGGCGCCGTGAACGGCCTCGCCTTCAACGCCCTCGGCGCGCGCATCCGCGGCCGCTCCAGGCTGCCGCGCGGGAAGAAGATCGTCTGCTTCTCCCCGCATCCGGACGACGATGTCATCTCGATGGGCGGGATGCTGCGGAAGCTGGTGCTCAACGGCAATGAGATCGTGGTGGCCTACCAGACCAGCGGCAATATCGCCGTGTTCGACCATGACGTGCGGCGCTACATGGACTTCCTCGAGCGACTGGCCCATGCGGGTGCCATCGAGCAGGAGGGCGTGCTCTCGCTCGCGGAGCGGGTGCGCAATTTCCTGGCGACGAAGTCACCCGGCGACGTGGACCTCCAGGAAATCCAGGACATCAAGCGCATGATCCGCGAATCCGAGGCGGTGAGCGGCATCGAGACCCTGGGGCTCGAGCGCCGCAACGCGCGGTTTCTCAACCTGCCTTTCTACCAGACCGGCAAGGTGCGGAAGGATCCGGTGGGCCCGGCGGATGTCGCCATCGTGCGCCAGCTGCTGCAGGAGGAGCAGCCGGACCTGATCTTTGCGGCCGGCGACCTGAGCGACCCGCACGGCACCCATCGGATGTGCCTGGAGGCGGTGACCCACGCGCTGGATGCGCTGCACCCGCGCGACAGCGGCATCCGCCCGCCGGTCTGGCTGTATCGGGGCGCGTGGCAGGAGTGGTCGGTAACCGAGGCGACCTGGCTGGTGACGATGTCGCAGGAAGAACTGCGGCTCAAGATCCAGGCGATCTTCAAGCACCAGTCGCAGAAGGACTCCGCACCGTTTCCGGGCGGCTACGACGAGCGCGAATTCTGGCAGCGAGTGGAGGCGAGGAACAAGGAAACCGCAGCGCTGCTCGATCGGCTGGGACTGGCGGAGTACTTCGCGGTGGAGGCGTATGTGGTGAGATAGACGGTTAGACGGTTGGACGGTTAGACGGTTAGTTTTTACCTTCGGGATCTAGCCGTCTAGCCGTCTAGCCGTCTAGCCGTCTAGCCGTCCAACCGTCTAACCGTCTTCAGTAGAACCTCCCCCCCTCCTCCGCCATCCGCACCAGCGCCTCCGCGGGATGAAACCGCGGGCCGTGGCTCGCTTCCAGTGAGCGCAGCATCTGCACCACGCGGCTGGCGCCGAGGTCGTCGATCATGCGGAGCGGGCCGCCGCGAAACGCGGGGAAGCCGATGCCGAACACGGCGCCGATGTCGCCATCGCGCGGCGAGCGGACCACACCCTCCGCCGCGGCCATGGCCGCCTCGTTGAGCATGGCGTAGACCAGCCGCTGCTGCACCATGGTCGGCGCCATTTCATCACGCCGCAGCACACCGAGGAGCCGGTACACGCTTTCGTCCACCCCCTGCTTCTTGCCGTCGGCATATCGGTAGAAGCCCGTCCCGTTCTTCCGGCCCAGCCGTCCCGCTTCCACCATGGTGCCGAGAATGCTCGCGGGCTCGAGGCGCACGCCGAACTTTTCGTGCATCACCTTGCCTGCCTTGAGCCCCACATCCAGGCCCACTTCGTCCAGCAGGGTTACCGGACCCACCGGAAACCCGAACCTGGTCATGGTGCTGTCCACCAGGTCGATCGGCGCGCCCTCCTCCAGCAGGAGGCCAGCCTCGTTGAGGTAGGGGAGCAGAATGCGGTTGACCCAGAAGCCCGGATGATCGGCGACGACGATGACCGTCTTCCCCATCTTGCGGCCAAACCGCACCGCCCGGACGATGCATTCGGGCGCCGTGCCGGCGTGAGGGATCACCTCGAGCAGCGGCATCTTCTCCACCGGCGAGAAAAAGTGCATGCCGAGGACGTTCTGTGGACGCTGCGCCCCCTCGGCGATCTCCGCGATGGGAATGGTGGAGGTGTTGCTCGCGACAATGGTGTCGGGCGTGACCACCGTCTCGACATCGGCCAGCACGTCACGCTTGACCTGCAGGTCCTCGAATACCGCCTCGATGACGAGATCGGCCCGGCGGAATCCGCTGAAGTCGGCGGCGCCCGAGACGAGGCTCGCGAGCCGGGCATGTTCCGGCCTGCTGATGCGCCGCCGCCTGAGCCGCTCATCCAGAATGCGGAGTGCGTTCCGTATGCCGCGTCCCACGCGGGCGAGATCGGCATCCTTGAGGCGTGCCTCGACGCGCGCCTTCACCACGGCGGTCCCGGCAATCGCCGCCCCCATGAATCCGGCTCCCACCACCGCGATGCGCCTGACCGGCGCCACCTCCCCTACCGTCCCCGGAGGCACCCCGTCGTCCTTCTTGAGTGCGGTCGTGGCGAAGAAGAGTTCCACCAGGCGGTGCGAGACTTCGCTCACCGCCAGCTTGCCGAACGCCTCGCGCTCGGCGCGCAGTCCCCGCTGCATGCCCCGTTCAAGGCCGGTGCCTATGACTTCCAGCGCCGCCACGGGCGCTGGATAGTTGCCGCCGGTCTTCCTGAGGAGTTGATGCATCGCCTTGTTGTAGACCAGCCGTCGGCCGATGGGATTGCGGTCGAGCAGCAGTGCCATGACTCCGCCCATGCGCGTGCGCCGCGCCGGTCCCAGCATGACCAACCGGTCGGCCGCCCGCAGCGCCGCGTCGAGCAGGATGCTGGGCGGGACGAGTTCGTCGATCATGCCGCGCCGGAAGGCGCGCGGCGCTGTCTCGCTCTTGCCAGCCAGGATCATGTCGAGCGCTGCACGCATGCCGACGAGCCGGGGAAGGCGCTGCGTGCCACCCGCACCCGGAACGATCCCGAGCTGGGTTTCCGGCAGGCCGATCTGGGTCTTCGGATGATCGGTGGCAATGCGCCACTGGCACGCCAGCGCGAGCTCGAATCCACCGCCCAGGCACGCACCGTGAATCGCGGCGATAATGGGTTTGGGCGAGCTGGCGACGCGATCCATCACCGCCTGGGCTTCGCCACTGAGCGTCGTGGCTTCATCTTCGGAATCGAGCGCCACGAATTCCTCGATGTCGGCGCCGGCGATGAAATTGTCCGGCTTGCCCGAGATGAGCACGATCGCGCGCACGCCATTGTCCCGGAGCAGCCGCTCGAGCAGTGCCGTGAACTCCGCGCTCACGGCGCTGCTCAGCGTGTTGACGGACGCGCCGGGCAGGTCAAAGCTCACCACGGCGGTGCCGTTCTCGATGCGGAAGCCGAGGGCGGTCATCTCAGGCGCGCTCCAGCACCATGGCGTAGCCCATCCCACCCTGGGCGCAGATGGAGAGCATGCCGAACTGCGCATCGCGCCGCCGCATCTCGTGCGCCAGCGACGTGATGATGCGGCAGCCCGTGGCGGCAAAGGGATGTCCCACGGCGATCGAGCCACCCATGAGGTTGGTCCGATCCCAGTCCACCTGCCCTACCGGTCCGGACAATCCCAGGCGTGACGCCCACTCGGCGGATCCCCACGCCTGCTCATTGGATAGCACCTGTGCGGCGAAGGCTTCGTGGATTTCGAGCACATCGATATCGTTCCAGGCAAGGCCGGCCCGCGCGAGCGCGCGCGGCACTGCCAGCGCGGGCCCCATGAGCAGCTGCCAGCCGGGATCGACCGCGGCCACGGCGTAGCTCCTGATGAAGGCCAGCGGTTCGTAGCCAAGCGCGTGGGCCTTCTCCTCGGCCATGAGGAGCACGCAGGCGGCGCCGTCGGTGAGCGGCGACGAATTGCCGGCCGTGACCGAGCCATAACGCCGATCGAAGACCGGCTTGAGGGCCGCGAGCTTCTCCAGCGTCGTGTCGGTGCGGATGCCGTTGTCGGTGGTGACCGGCTCATCCATCCCGGCGCCGCCGAACCAGGGCGCTATCTCCGCGGTCATCCGGCCGTCAGCGGTGGCCGTCGCCGCACGCTGGTGGCTCATGAGTGCCACCCGGTCCTGCGCCTCCCTGCTGATATGATTCTCCTTGGCCATCTTCTCGGCGCTCTGCCCCATGGTCTCGCCCGTGGAGGGCTCGGCGATGGCGGGCGAGAGCGGCACGAGGTCGCGCGGACGGATCCGGCTCAGCACCTTGAGGCGGGCACCAAGCGAGCGGGCCTTCCCTGCTTCGACCAGCAGGCGGCTCATGCGGCGGGAGTGGAGGATGGGCACATTGCTCAATGAGTCCACGCCGCCGGCCAGGATGATGTCGGCATGGCCCACCGCGATCTGGTCCGCGGCATTCTGGACCGCCTGGGCGCCCGAGGCACAGGCACGATTGAGCGTATAGGCGGGGACCGAGGGCGGGAACTGGGGCAGGAGACTGACTTCCCGCGCCACGTTGGGCGTCAGGGGCGACGGCACCACCTGCCCCCAGATCACCTCATCCACGAGGTGGCCCTCGAGTTCGGTGCGGTACAGCAGTTCGCGCGCGACGTGACGGGCCAGGTCCACGCCGTCTGCGTCCTTCAGCACCGTGTTCGCCCGGGCGAACGGGGTGCGAAGGCCGGCAACGATGGCGACTCGGCGAGATCCGTGCATGCGCGGCTATCCTGACGACAAATTGGTGGACACCGGAGCAAGATACTTGAGACTGAGCGAACTCGACGATTCGGCCCTGGACCTGCTGGTGATCGGCGGCGGCATCACCGGCGCCGGCATTGCCCGTGACGCCGCGATGCGCGGCATCAGCACCGTGCTGGTGGAACAGCAGGACCTCGCGGCCGGCACCAGCTCACGCTCGAGCAAGCTCATCCATGGCGGGCTCCGCTACCTGGAGCAGGGCAATGTCTCGCTGGTGCGCGAGGCGCTCCGGGAGCGCGCCATTCTCCTGCGCATCGCGCCGCACCTGGTGCGCACCATTCCTTTCATCTTTCCGCTGCACGAGGGCGACCGGGTTCCGCGCTGGAAGCTGGGTGCCGGGCTCATTGCCTACGAGCTGCTCGCTGGCTTCCGGAATGTGCGCCGGCCCCGGATACTGGGCAAGCGAGGCGTCCTGCAGCGCGAGCCGCTGCTGCGCGAGCGTGCACTCACCGGTGGTGCACTGTATGGCGATGCCCAGTGCGACGACGCCCGCCTGGTGATCGCCACGGCGCGCTCGGCGGTGGACCACGGCGCGACGGTGCTCACCCACACCCGGGTGACGGCGCTGCTCCAGGATGCCGGCCGCCTCACCGGGGCCGCGCTCGAGGACCGGCTCACCGGCGCGCGGCGTGACATGCGTGCCACGGTCGTGCTCAATGCCACCGGGCCATGGAGCGACCAGCTGCGCCAGATGGAAGACCCGTCCGCGTCGCCAATGCTGCGCCTGACGCGTGGCACCCACGTGGTGGTGCCGCGGGAGCGGGTCGGCCATCGCCATGCCATCACCTTCCTGAGCCCGATCGACGGCCGTGTCATGTTCATCCTGCCGTGGAACGACCTCACCTACATCGGCACGACCGACACCGACTACACCGCCGATCCATCCGCCGTCGCGGCGACGCGCGATGACGTGATCTACCTCCTGCGGTCCGCCAACGCGCTGTTCCCCGCCGCGAGGCTCACCGAGGATGACGTGCGCTCCACCTGGGCCGGCTTGCGCCCGCTCCTGGCTGAAGACGGGAGCCGGACACCGTCCGCGGTATCCCGGGAACACGCGCTGGTGGAAGGCGCCCGCGGGATGATCACCATCGCGGGCGGGAAGCTGACGACGTATCGCGCCATGGCAGCCGGAGCCGTGGACCTGGTTGCCAGCCGGCTCAGGCGCAAGCTCGCGCGCGCGCTTACCGATGTCATCCCGTTGCCGGGCGGCAACGCCGCCGATCTCGAGCCGTTTCGCGCCCGCGGCGCACCGCTGGGACTCCCGCCCGCCGTAAGCGACCGGCTGGTGGATCGCTACGGCACCGAATGCGCCGGCATCCATAACCTCGGCATGAAGAACCGGAGCCTCTTCGACCGGCTGCACCCGAGCCATCCGGCGAACGAGGCCGAAGTCCTGCACGCCGTGCGCCGGGAAATGGCGCTCACCGTGGAGGATGTGATGGTGCGGCGGCTGCATCTCTATCACGAGACGCGCGACCATGGCTTGCGTGCAACCGAACGAGTGGCACAACTGATGGCCGGCGAAATGGGATGGAGTGTCGAGCGGACGCGGGACGAAGTGGCAGCGTATCGGAGGTATGTGGCGGAAGGTGAGAAATGGCGCTGAGCGAGGGTTGGACGGTTAGACGGTTGGACGGATGGAACCCGAAGGGCAGAACTAACCGTCTATCCGCCTAACCGTCCAACCGCCTGATTGCCGCCTCGATCTCCACCAGTTCCACCGGCTTGGCGAGAACCCGCTCGGCGGGCACCGGCAGCACGCCCTGCAGTTGGCTGAGGTCACCGGAGAGGAGGATCACGCGGGCGAGCTGGCCGGGACGATGCCGTGCGAGCTCTGCGCAGAAGGCGGCGCCGTCCATGCGAGGCATCCGCAGGTCCGCGAGGATCGCATCCACTTCGTGGCGGTCGAGCTGCGCCAGCGCCTCGATCCCGTCCGATGCCTCGTACACCGTCGCGCCGCGCCGGCCCAGGAACCGGGCGATCGGCGAGCGCACCACCTCTTCGTCGTCCACCAGCAGGATCCGCCAGCCCTTCAGGGAATCGACCGTGGGGGGAGGCAGGGCCGTAACCGGCCGCGCGACGGCATCCACTGCGTCGGCGTCGGCCAGGGGCAAGGTTACCACAAAGCGGGCACCGACCTCGCCAGGCTGGTAGATCAGGTCGCCGCCCAGCTCCCGGATGATCTCGCGCGAGATGTAGAGACCGAGGCCGGTGCCGCCGGCCCCCTTGGTTGAGGCGAAGGGATGAAACATCCGGCTCCGCATCTCGGGGGCGATGCCGGTGCCCTTGTCGGTCACGGCGATCGCCGCCTGCTCACCCTGCCGCCAGGTCTCCACCAGAAGTGAGCGCGGCGGCGGCACGTGAGCAAGCGAGTCAAGCGCGTTGCTCAGCAGGTTCACGATCACCTGCTCCAGCCGCACCGCCGCGCCCCGCGCAGGCGGAAGATGATCATCCAGCCGGAGCTCGAACTCGATCTCTTCCACGCCGAAGCGGTATGACACGAGGTCCACGGCACTGCGCGCGACGTCGTTGAGCGCGACCGCCGACGTGAGCGGCTCCCGCGCTCGCACGAATCGGAGGAGCCCGGAGAGCAGTTTTCCGGCGCGCCGTGCCTGGCGGCGAATCTGGCCCAGTTCGACACGCAGGTCGTGCGGCAGCGACGGATCCTCGAGCCGGGTGTCGGCCAGCGCGGCGATGGCCATGAGCGGGTTGTTGACCTCATGCGCGACGCCGGCGACCAGCTCCCCGGCGGCAGCAAACCGGCCCTGCTCCGCCGCCCGTGCCCGCAGGACGCCGGTCATGTCGTTGAAGTGCGCGGCGAGATGGCCGAGCTCATCCTGGCGCCGGACGCGAACGGCCGTGTTGAGCTCACCCGCGGAGACGGAATCGAGGCCTGCCTCGAGGTCACGCAGGGGCTGCCGCACGCGGCGATGCACCACGATCATCAGGATGATGAGCAGCAGCACCCCCATGGCCATCCAGGCGATCATCGTGCGCACTGCCTGCTGCAGGGCGTCGCTCAGCTGTGATTCGCGATCCGCGAGTCCGCGCAGTCCCAGCTGTTCCGCCGATACCAGCACCAGCCCCATCTCCGCATGCAGCGAATCGGCGACCGCGAGCGCCCGGGTCGCCGCATCGTTCCGGTCGAGGTCGGCTTGCGCGACGCTCTCGTTGAGGCGGGTTTCAATCTCCGCCTGCAATACGCTCGTGCGCGCCAGCAGCTCGCGCAGTTCCAGCGGCGCATGGGCCAGGAGGGGCGACGAGGACGCTGCGGGCGTGGCAAGTGTGGCACGAACCCTCTCCCGCGCCGCCGAATCGTGGCTCAGGATGCCATTGCGCGCCTCGACCATCAGCGCCTCGGTGCGGCTGGCCCGCTCGGCGATCTGCCCGAAGAGCTGGAGCATCGGGATGGTTTCCGCACGAAGCCGGGCCGCGCGTGGCGTGACGGTCGCGCCGATGTACAGGGTCAAGCCCACGACGTAGAGAATGATGCAGAGCACCGCGAGCAGGCTCAGGCTCCTGAGACTGAGGCCGCTTCGGAACTGCAGGGGCGAGCCGGTCGTGCCGACGTTGTTCAGCGCCGCCACTCAGCCTCGACCTGGCCATCCCTGATCTGGACCATCACCATGCGGGAAAGGGGAGGCTCGTTGAAGGCGATCGATCCGGTCACACCGTGATACGGTGGCCTGGATGTGCCGAGCGACTGGATCCATTCCCAGACGGCGTCACGATCGGCGCCGGCCGCGTCAATCGCCGCCGCACTCAGCATGATGCCATCGTAGACATAGGCGTCAGCCGGCTCGGGATCACGGCCGAGCAGGGCGCGGAAACGCCGGCTGAACTCGGCCGCCGCCGTGTCACCGGGCTGCGCCACCCAGAAGGAGACGACGTGCAGCGACGCCAGGATCGAATCGCCCAGCGTGGCCAGCCGCTCCGGCACCATGGCCCCGTCACCCACCACGATCGCGGCACCGGGGATGACCTCATGCAGGGCCCGGGCAATTTCCACTGTCGCACTCGAGCGCCCCGCGATCACGAACACGTCCGGGTGCACCCGCTGGAGGCTGCTGCGCACCAGCACCTGGAATGGTCCGCTCTCGCTGAACGGCACCTTGTCGGCCACCTGTATCTGTCGGTTCGACAACGCGTGCTCCACTCCCTCACGCAAGCCGATGCCGTACTCGTCGTTGGCAAAGAAGATCGTGGCACTGCGGGCGTGGAGTGAGTCGGCGAGAAACATCCCGATGAACTCGCCCTCGAGCGAGTCATCCGGAATCAGGCTCAGCGTGCGTCCGTCGAGGCGGGCAAGGAGGTAACTGGTGGCCTGCGGATTGATCTGCGTGACTCCGGCGGCGTTGTAGATGGGAGCCGCTGCCAGCGCGCCCCGGCTGTTGCTTGGACCGATCACGGTCATGACGCTGGGGTCGGCAACGAGGCGCTCGGCGCGGCGGACCTCCACCTGGGCACTGTCGCCTGCAAGGGTCGAGTCGAGCAGCAGTCGGACGGTGTGGGCATGGTGCGCGGCATCCAGGTCGCTCATGGCGAGCCGAGCTGCGTCGTTGCTGCGCCAGCCTGGCGCGTAGGCGAGCCCGATGGTCGCGGCCCTGGGCGAGCGTCCACACGCCGCCGCAAGCATTGTCAGCAGCAGGATTCCACGCCGGGCGTCAGGTGCGTTCATACATACCGCGCTGGTCAGGGGTGCTCAATCTTGGCGCGCGGAGCACGCCTCGGCAAGAGACGTTATCTTTCTGGTAAAACAGGGTTTCCGTCTCGATTGACCACTTACGGGTGCGCAGGAGCAGTCGTGGATCCGAACGTCTTCGCAACCGCCAATGCCGGCTTCGCTCAGTCATTGTACGAGGATTACCTGCGAGACCCCGCGTCGGTGGGTCCCGAATGGCGGCAATTGTTCGACAGTGGGGTGGTGGGCGAGAAGCCGGCCACGCAGAACGGCGCTCACGCCCCCACCGCGGCGCCCGCAGCGGAGCAACCTGCCCGCCCTGCCCGTCCTGACCATCTTGAGATCAAGGGCCCCGCGCTTCGTCTCGTTCAGAACATGAACGAGAGCCTGACGGTGCCGACCGCCACCACCTTCCGGGAACTCCCCGTGGCTCGGCTCGAGGCCGAGCGGAAGTCGCTGAACGCGGCCCTCAGGGCAGCGGGCCGCGACGAGAAGATTTCCTTCACCCACCTGATCGCGTGGGCCCTGGTCCAGGGCGTCCGGCAGCATCCGACCATGGGGCATTTCCTCGTGGTGGAAAACGACGCGCCGCACCGTGTCATCCCCGATGGCATCAATCTCGGTCTTGCCGTCGACGTAACGCGGAAGGATGGTTCACGCGGCCTGGTTGTCCCGGTCATCAAGCATGCGGAAGGCATGAACTTCGGCCAGTTCCACACGGCCTACGAAGCGCTGGTGGAGAAGTCGCGTCACAACCGCCTGATGCCCGATGATTTTGCCGGCGGCACCGTGACCCTCACCAACCCGGGCGGGATCGGCACCGTCGCATCCGTTCCCCGGCTCATGGCGAGCCAGGGGACCATCATTGCCGTGGGCGCCATTGCCTACCCGCCGGAATTCAGCGCCGCGCCCGCCACCACCATGCAGCAGCTCGGCCTCAGCAAGGTGATGATGATGACCAGCACCTATGATCATCGCATCATCCAGGGCGCCGAGAGCGGCCAGTTCCTGGCCACGGTGGACGGCATGCTGCAGGGCGCGGAAGGGTTCTACGAGTCGGTGTTTACCGGCCTGGGGCTCGCCTATTCGCCCTCGACCCCTCGACCCCTCGACTCCTCGACCGCCTTGCCCGTCTCGCCCGTCTCGCCCGTCTCGGACATGCGCCATGTCGCCGCCGCCATGGCGCTGGTCAAGGCGTTCCGCACCCATGGGCATCTCGCGGCCCACCTCGACCCGCTCGGCAGCGAGCCAGCCGGCGATCCGTCGCTCGACCCAGCGTCGCTGGGCCTCACGCCCGAGATCATGGCGAGGATCCCGTCCGAGGTGCTGCGGATCAAGGTGCCGGGCCAGTCGCTGCTGGAGGCACTGCCCCACCTCCAGGCCGCATACTGCGGCAACATCGCCTACGAGATTGAGCACATCGCCAGTCACGACGAGCGCGTCTGGCTGCGCGAGCGCATCGAGTCCGGCGCGTTCCGTGAGGCGCTGAGCACGCAGGAGAAACTGGCGTTGCTGGATCGCCTGATCGAGGTGGAGGCCTTCGAGCAGTTCCTGCAGAAGGCGTATCTCGGGCAGAAGCGCTTCTCGATCGAGGGCCTCGACATGATGGTCCCCATGCTCGACCTGTGGATCAACCAGGCCGCCGTCATGGGCGCACAGGAAGTGGACCTCGGGATGGCGCATCGCGGCCGGCTCAATGTGCTGGCGCACACGGTCCGGCGTCCCTATGAGACGATTTTCGCCGAATTCGAGGGCAGCAAGCACGTCCTGGGTGCGGACGACGAGGGCGAGCTGGGCACCGGCGATGTCAAGTACCACCACGGCGCCGAAGGGGCCTACCCGACCACCATGGGCAAGGCGGTAACGGTCACGCTCTCACCAAACCCGAGCCACCTGGAATTCGTGGGTCCCGTGGTGGTGGGCCGGGCGCGGGCGCGCCAGACCCAGCGACGCGGCCAGGAGGCCCGGCGTGACAAGGACGCCGCGCTTCCCATCGTCATTCACGGCGACGCCGCGTTCGCCGGCCAGGGCGTGGTCGCCGAGACATTCAACCTCGGCGGGCTGCCCGGTTACACCGTGGGTGGCACGCTCCATCTCATCGGCAACAATCAGGTCGGCTTCACCACCGACATCCGCGACGCGCGCTCCACCCGCTACGCCAGCGACCTGGCCAAGGGCTTCGATGTGCCGATCGTCCACGTGAATGCGGACGATCCCGAGGCGTGCCTCGCCGCCGCGCGCTTCGCCATGGAATATCGGGAGACGTTCTCGCAGGATGCCGTCGTGGACCTGGTGGGTTATCGCCGGCATGGCCACAACGAGGCCGATGAGCCGGCGTATACCCAACCGCTCATGTACGAGCGGATCAAGCAGCTTCCTACGGTGCGGCAGAAGTACGCCGCCCAGCTGGTGCAGGAGGGGCTGATCAGCGAGGCGGATGCGACGGCGCGCTACGATGCGGCATATGAGCGGCTCTCCAACGCCCAGCAGGCATTCAAGGGACAGGCGGGTTCGCAGCAGGTGGCACCGGAGACGGTCGAGCGCCGGGGCAATCCGGCCACGCGAGTCGACACCGCCGTGCCGGCTGCGACGCTGGTCGCGCTGAACGACGCCCTGTTGACCTGGCCCGAAGGTTTTGCGGTCAATCCCAAGCTCGCGCGACAACTCGAGCGGCGCCGGGCCACGCTCACCGATGACGGCGGCATTGACTGGGCCCACGCCGAAGAGCTGGCGTTCGCGTCGCTGCTGGTGGAGGGGATTCCGCTCCGGCTCACCGGGCAGGACACGGCGCGGGGAACCTTCAGCCAGCGGCACCTGGTGCTGCATGACGTGACTACCGGCGCCGAGTACGCGCCGATCACCCGGCTGCCGGGCGCGCTCGCGCCGATGGAACTGCATAACAGCCCGCTGTCGGAGCTCGCGGCCATCGGGTTCGAGTACGGCTACAGCGTGGCGGCGCCGGAGACCATGATCCTGTGGGAAGCCCAGTTCGGGGATTTCGTGAACGGGGCCCAGGTCATGATCGACCAGTTCATGGCCGCGGGACTCGCCAAGTGGGGCCAGACCACCCGGCTCACGCTGCTGCTCCCGCACGGCTATGAGGGACAGGGGCCCGAACATTCCAGCGCCCGCCTGGAACGGTTTCTCCAGCTGGCCGCGGAAAACAACATGCGGATCGCCAACTGCAGCACGCCGGCGCAGTATTTCCATCTGCTGCGGCGACAGGCCAAGCGCGACCGGATCCGTCCGCTGATCGTGATGACGCCCAAGAGTCTCCTGCGCCTGCCAGCAGCCGCGTCGCATCTCAAGGACCTGACCGACGGCGAATTCCAGCCCGTCATTGACGACGCGCATGCGAGCGAACGGGCGGCCGGCGTGACGCGGGTGGTGCTCTGCAGTGGCAAGGTGTATTACGACCTGCTCACCGCGGCAGCTGAAATGGGCGAGGCTGCGCCCGCCATCGTCCGGGTGGAGCAGCTCTATCCCTTCCCCGACCGGGAACTCGAGACGGTGCTGGGGCGCTATCCCAAGCTGGCGGAGATGGTCTGGACCCAGGAGGAACCGCGGAACATGGGTGCCTGGCATTACGCGGAACCCCACCTGCGGCGCCTCCTGCGGGACGGCGTTACGCTCCGCTACACCGGCCGGCCGGACCGGGCCAGTCCGGCGGAGGGATATCCCTCGGCGCATGTGGCGGAGCAGGCGAGGATCGTGGGTGAGGCGTTGGGACGCATGTAGGGGCCCTCCGCGGTGCGCCCCTGCATGCGTCCCAACGCAAACGGCCCGCGCATCGATGCGCGGGCCGTCTCGTTTTTCCGCTCCGTTCAGAGTTCCTTGGCGAGGAGCGGTCGTTCGGACGCCTGTTTGGCGAGCGCCTTGAGCGGTTCCGAAAGGTGATCCCCGTAGTGCAAAAGGAAGACGCCACGCGCCCGCTTCTGCATCAGAAACGCCACCAGGGGCATGTCGGCCTTGGCCGCATTGCACGCCCGGCAGGCGAGGACCAGGTTGTCTGGCCGGTCATACGCTGTCTGGCCGCGGCGCGGCCGCACATGATCGAGCGTGATGACGTCGGGGGAAGTTTCGGACCCACAGTAGGCGCAGACCGAACCGTGCCGTGCCAGAAGCCA
>DASTFH010000162.1:0-11200 GCA_035708725.1 Gemmatimonadales bacterium
ATCCAGGTGCCCGTGCACCACAAAGGCGTCAACAGCGGCTGACGTCGCGGCCGCGTCCACACCCCAGAGCCCGGCCCGCTTCTGCTCCCCATCAAAATTGGCCTGCACCCAGACCCGCTCTTCTTCCGCGTACACCGTGGCGAGCGTCGCGAAGAAGTGCTGCGTGACCGCGTTGACCCCGGGCCCGCCGATCGCAACCGTGGTCTGGCGTTGCAGTACCTCGCTCCGGAAGTAGCTCTCGTCGTCGGTGACGACGGCACGGCGATACGCCTGCCCGTCCGCCCGGCGGTCGATTTCGTCCCGGAGCCAGACCGCCAGGGGGCGGTCACGCTCGAGCGCCGTGCTGGTGGATCCGGTCACGATGACGATGGTTTCCTCAAGGTCAAGCAATTTCACTGCGGAGACTCCTCCGGCACGAGGTCAGGCGGGGGCGGCGTACGCTGGTTCTGCTCGAACTGGCGCTCCGCCTCCTTCCGTTCCCGGATTTCCTTGATTGCCTTCTTGAATTCGGCCACGTTCTGCGCCCGTTGCGCCGCCTGGCGCAGGTCACGATACAGGTCTGCCGACCGGTCGAACGCCTGCTGGTCGTTGCCGCCCGCCGGCATGGGGAGCAATCCCAGCAGCGCGGTCGGGATCTTGAGGCCGGCAACATAGATCCATCTCGAGTCCAGGCCGAACTTGGCGCCGCCCAGCGTCGTGGTCCAGTCTGGCGGGCGCGCCGCGCGGGTAGCCGGATCGGTTGCGATCGAATCGAGAAATGCCTGAATGATCGCAGTCACCGCGCTGTCGGCAAGCTCGGAATGGGAACGCGTGAGCCGAGCCGCCAGTTCACGAGGCGGCAAGGGTAGCGGCGCCACCCAGACTTTGCCCGTGGACTTGGCGGGTCCAACTCTGCCGTAGCCCGCCGCCGTCTCTGCGTCTGCGACCGCAGGGGCGCCCTGCGAGCCTTGAGCCGAGCCGGTATCTGCCGTTACCGGAGCCGCTGGCCGTGACCTGCCAGGCGACGACGGGATCCTTGGCGCGCGTGACTCGCGCACCCGCGGTGCTGCTGCGTTCCGTCCAGGCACCAGGGGCGAAAGGTCGGCCAGTCGGATCTGCTCTACAGCTGGAACGATCAGCGGCACGTGAGCGCCGAACAGCAGCAACGCCAGCAGGAGCAGATGCAGGACGATGCTCCCTGCCAGCACCACCCACGACCCGCGCCGAGGCCGCGGCAACTGCAGGTCAGGCGTGCGCCGCAAGATCCTCCCAGGCCGTTCCGGTCAGTACGGCACCGAGACGCCCGATGCCCTCCGCGAGACGCTCCGGTGACACCGTGAGTGCGATCCGGAAGAATCCCTCTCCTGCCGGGCCAAATCCCGATCCAGGCAGCACGATGGTCCCGGTCTCGAGCATCGCCTTCCTGGCGAAGGCCTGGGAAGGCACTCCCTCCGGCAGCGGCACCCAGAGATACATGGCCGCCTTGGGACGTTCGATCCGGAAGCCGGCGGCGCTCAACGCCTCGACGCCGGCATCACGCCGACGCTGGAGCTCGGCGCGGATCGGCGCGACGAATTCTTCGCTCCGCTCGAGCGCCACGCAGCCCGCTTTCTGGATGGCGAGGAAGGGGCCCGTGTCCACGTAGCTCTTGACCCGGTTGAGCGCGTAGATGAGCGGCTTGGCACCCACGGCGTAACCGATGCGCCACCCGGTCATCGCATAGCTCTTGGACAACGAGAGAAATTCCACCGCGACGTCCCGCGCACCCGGAACCTCGAAGATGCTGGGCGCCCGGTATCCGTCGAAGGTGATGTCGGCGTAGGCGTTGTCGTAGGCGAGCAGGATGTCATGCTTCCGGCAGATCGCCACCGATTTCTCGAGATAGTCGAGCGGCGCGACTGCCGCCGTCGGGTTGTTGGGATAGTTGAGGTAGACGAGGCCCGTGCGCTCCAGGACTGATGCGGGAATGCTGTCCCAGTCCAGCAGGAAGTCGGACTCGGGACGGAGTCCGCAGATGTGTGGCTCGCAGGCCGAGAGCAGCGCGCCACCGATATACGCCTGGTATCCGGGCTCCGGCACCAGCACCACGTCGCCCGGGTTGCAGACGCCGAACGCCATGTGGGTGAGGCCCTCCTTGGATCCGACCAGAGGCAGGATCTCGGTCATCGGATCAAACGACTGGCCGAACCGCTTCTCCACGAACGAAGTGCACGCCTTCCGGAACTCCGGCAGGCCGAGCTGAAAACCATACTTGTGATATCGCAAGTCGCCCAGCGCGTCCTTGAGCGCGTCAATGATCGGTTGGGCGGGCGGATAGTCGGAGTCGCCGGCCCCCATGTCAATCACGTCCACGCCCTCGTCGAGCAGGCGGCGCTTGATGCCCGGGATCTCCGCCAGGGGATAGCCGGGAAGTTGTTCGGCCCGCTCGCTCTTCTGTATCATTGCTCTGCTCCTGATTGGACGATATTCGAAAGCACCCCAATCCCGCTGATTTCGATTTCCACGACATCGCCTGGCGAGAGCGGACCTACCCCCGCCGGCGTCCCGGTTGCGATGAGATCACCCGGCTCCAGCGTCATGATTCCCCCGATATACACGACCAGCTCGGGAATGCTGAAATGCATGCCGGCACTGGACGCGCGCTGGCGCTCGGCGCCGTTGACCCTGGTCGCGAGTTCGAGCGTGCGCCAGTCGAGACCGCGGGCGACCCGCGGACCGGCGGGACAAAAGGTGTCGAACCCCTTGGCTCGTCCCCACTGTCCGTCCACGCGCTGAAGGTCGCGGGCCGTCACGTCATTGACGCAGGTGAAGCCGCCGATGGCGCGCTCGGCGTCTTCCAGTGAGCCTCCCTGGAAGCGCTGCCCCATCACGACGCCGATCTCGCCCTCGTATTCCACTCGCTGCGATGCGGCAGGCAGCCTGATCGCCTCGCCATGCCCCAGCAGCGCACTGGGCGGCTTGAGGAAGAGCATTGGCCGCTCCGGCATCGGGTTGCCAAGCTCCGCGGCGTGCGCGGCATAGTTTCGCCCGACACAGACGATCTTGGATGGACGAAGCTCGTTCATACGATGGCACCAATCCCGAAGCGGGCAAAAAAGTCTTCCACGCGCGTGCGCACTTCTGCCCAGGAGCCGACGATTCGGTCCGCGGGCGGAAGGCCGTTCAGCACCAGTGGCCCATACCGCTTGGTCACCACTCGGCTGTCGAGCAGCACCACCACGCCTGCGTCCTGCCGGCTCCGGATCAGGCGGCCGAAGCCCTGCTTGAGCTTGAGCGCCGCGTGAGGCAGCAGGTATTCCATGAAACCGTTCCGGCCCTGTTCCTCCAGCTGCTCACAGCGCGCCGCCGTGATCGGCTCGCTTGGAACCTTGAAAGGTAGTTTCGTCAGCACCAGCGCGCGGAGCGCTCGTCCCGGCACGTCCACCCCCTCCCAGAACGAATCGGTGCCGAGCAGGATCGCCTGCCCGGAGTCCCGGAAGCGGCGCAACAGCTGGTCGCGCTGCGCCTCGCCCTGCACCAGCAGCGGCCACCGCGGATCGAGTTCCTGGCGCAGCCGCGTGGCCGCCCGCTTGAGCGCGGCATGGCTGGTGAAGAGGACGAACATGCCGCCATCCGAGGCGTAGGCGAGGTCGCGCACCACCTGCGCCACCGCGGCATCGTGCGCCGCTTCGTTCTCGCGCGGGTCGGGAACGTCGGTCGGGACGCCGAAGAGGCACTGTGCGCCGAAGTCAAACGGCGATGCAAAGGTCGCGCGGACCGAGACCCGGCTCGTGTCGCCGTCGAGCCCCAGGCGGGATTCAAGAAATTCGAACTCTCCCGAGGCGGCGAGCGTGGCACTGGTGAGCGCCACGGTTTCCACCCGGTCAAAGATCAGTTCCTTGAGGATGGGCGCGAGTTCGAGCGGCACGCTCGAAAGCGCCACGTCCTGCTGCTTGCGACCGGAGCGCTCCATCCATCGCACGGTGGCCGGCCCGCCCGGCACCGGCCGCAGCGCGCGGTTGAGTCCGTCGGACACGCCGTCGAGGCGCCGGATCACCGCACGCAGCTCGCGAAGCAGTTGCGCGCGTCGCTCGGTCTCCTCGCCCTGATCCAGCCGGTCCGCCACGGTCTCGATCAGCTCCTTGAGCGCCTTGAAGACCGTGGTGACGGCATCCAGCTCGCGCGCCAGCCCCTCGGCCCAGATCTCGTCCGTGGCAAATTCATCAGTGAGCCGGAGCTGGCCCCCCGGCACGCTGGCCACGCGCGCCTGCAGGCGATCGAACAGCTGCTCCGCCGCGCGGCGAGCGTCCGCGACCGAAGGCATGAGGCGCTGCACCACGAGATCGTGACTGGCGCGACTCAAGAGGTCATCCCGCGTCGCCAGCTCGCGCAGCAGCGTCGGGAGCAATCCCCGGCCGTTCCGCTCGAATCGTGCCAGCGTTCGCCGCACATTGCGGCTGGTCACCTGGCTGCCAAGATGCTTGGCCGCGACATCCTCGACATGATGCGCCTCATCCAGGACCAGGCGCTGGTAGGGCGGCAGCACGGCCGCTTCCTGCCAGTTGTCGGACGCCTGCCGTACGGCCAGGTCGGCAGCGAGCAGGTGATGATTGACCACCACGATGTCCGCATCTGCCGCGCGACGGCGCGCCTTGAAGAGGAAGCAGCGATCGTAGTGCGGACACTTCATCCGGGTACACAGGTCCGCTTCCGCACTCACTTCATCCCACACTTCGGGCGACGGCTGCACCGGCAGGTCGCTGAGCGTCCCATCCGCCGTTCGCGCTGCCCACGCCGAGATGTCATAGAGCTCGGCCAGGTGCTCCTGTTCCAGGAGCGTGCGCTGGGCGGCTTCCGCGCTCGCAAGCCGGGACAGGCAGAGATAATTGCGCCAGCCCTTCAGCAGCGCGAAGCTCGGCTGGTGATCCGTGGTGGTCAGCGCCCGCTTGAGCATGGGGAGGTCCTTCCCCACCAGCTGCTCCTGCAGGTTGATCGTGTTGGTGCTGACGACGGTGCGCTCGCCGTTGGCCTTGGCCCACGCCAGCGCCGGCACCAGGTAGGCAAACGATTTCCCCACCCCGGTGCCCGCTTCGAGCAGCTGGATGCCGCCATCGTTGTAGGCATCGGCGATGTACGCCGCCATGTCGCGCTGGCTGGGCCGGTCCTCGAACTGGCCGAGGACGCGTGCCACCTCGCCGTCGGCGCCGAGCGTGGCTACGACAGAGAATGGATCGAGCCGGACGTTCTCGCGGGCACGCGGCACTTCCACCACGACATACAGCTCGGTGGCATCGTTGCAGAGAATGCCGAAGCCGACCCCCTCGTCGTGCAGCCGGGCGGCGACATGCAGGTCCGCCCCCGAGGGCTCCAGGTTTCCGCTCGGGTGATTGTGGAGCAGCATCTCGCCGCGACGGGCCACGCCGGGAAGCGCCAGTACCTCGCCGACGGTGCCGCGCGCCACCGTGCGCGCCGCCGTGACGATGCCGTCCCGGCTGATTTCCGCGACGAATGACACTTCACGCCCGCCCGCCGCCAGGATTTCCCCGGCCAGGAAGGCGCGCACTCCCGGATCGATGCGGTCGGTCAGGTCTTGAGTTCCTTCTTCTTTGCGGCCGGAAAGAGCACGTTGTTGAGGATCAGCCGGTATCCGGGCGAGTGCGGATGCACCGACAGGTCGGTCGGCGCGTCCCCGATCTGGTGCTGCGGGTCCTCCGGGTCGTGCCCGCCATAGAAGGTCCAGGTCCCCTGACCCCGCTCCCCATGAATGTACTTGACCCAGGGTGCCCCCTGCTCGTCGGCGAGCACGGTCACGGCCGGCTTCAGCCTGCGGCGACTGAACGACGTGGTGAGCCCGTAGAAATCGGGAATCACCTGCCGGTGGTTCTGTACCAGCATGCTCGGAACCGGGTCGATCTTCGCGCTGAAATTGAAGAGCGAAAATGATCCGAGCGGCTGGCGCCGGTCGGGAGAATTGACCTGGTGCCCGTCAATATCGGAGAAGACCGCGATGGTCGGGCTGAGCTCCAGCCGCGCATTCTCGAACGCCAGCGCGCGGTCCCAGTGCATCTTCTGCGACGCATCCGGATCCATCGGCGTGCCATCCGCGTAACTCGCCGCGATGTCGACGCCGTCGCTCGCCAGCGCGAGGTCGAGCGTTTCCGTTGCCGTGCACATCGCGAACAGGAAGCCGCCCCGCTCGACGAATGCGCCAATGCGCTGGGCCATCGCTCGCTTGTCGGCCGGTACGCTGGGATAGCCCAGGGACTTGGCCATCGCCTGGTTCTGCTTGATCATGTCGGCGAGCCAGGGCGAGCCGGCATAATTGAGCACGAACTTCGAGTACTGCCCCGTAAAGTCTTCGTGATGCAGGTGCAGCCAGTCGAAGTCGGACAGGCGGCCGGCCTGGAGTTCCGGATCCCACAGCTTGTCAAACTTGATGCCGGCGTAGTTGAGCGCCATGGTCACCGCATCGTCCCAGGGCGCGGCATTGGGCGGCGCGTAGACGGCCACCCTGGGCACCTTCTCGAGCGGCACCGCGTCCATATTGGCGCCCGCGATCTGCGCCTTGATGGATGTGGCGACGGATTCGTCGAGCGGTTCCGTCGTCACGCCCGCCAACGCGGCGTCCCGCGCCGTGGCGTCGCTGCCCGGCAGGAGGAAGGAGCCGCCGCGATAGTTGAGCAGCCACTCCAGGCGCTCGCCTCGCTGCAGTGCACGGAAGGCCACGCCATACGCCTTGAGGTGGTCCGCCTGGCTGTCATCCATCGGCGCAAGGAAGTACGCCGCGGACGACCAGCCGGGCAGCCGCGAGATTCGCCACTGGGATGCAGCCAGGCCTGCGGCCGTGAGATGCACAAACTGACGTCGCTTCATGATGACGGCACCGCTCCCTTCACTTCGTCCAGCACACGTCGGGCCTCCGGCACGACCGCGCTCGCCGGGTAGGTGAGGATGAGATGCTCCAGCATCCCCTGCGCCTCACTGCGCCGCGCCGAGGCCAGCATGAGCCGCGCGAGCTCAAGTTCGGCGACCGGTGCAACAGCCGGCACCCTGGCATCGTCCGCGGCGCGCAGCATCACTTCCGCCTTCGCCGTATCTCCGCTCGCATGCACGAGCCGGCCTGCGAGAAGGTGGAGGCCGGCACCACCCGCATCCGGCGGCAGCCCGGCGGCTACGCGCTCGAGCGCTGCTGCCGCCGCCGTGGTGTCGCCCTGCTCGAGTGAGAGAAGCGCGGCGCCCAGCGCCGGCAGGCTGTCCTGGTCGATGGGCTGGAGCAGGGCCAGCAGCTGCGTGCGCGAGGTGGCGTCGTCCCGCGAGCCGGCATAGGGGCCGGCCTTGCGCAGCATTTCGGCGCCCGTCGCGAGGTCACCCTGAAAGATGGCGATCCGCCCACGGAGTGCGAGGCCTTCCACGGTGCTGTCGCCGCTCAGCCGTGCGGCGGCGCGCTGGAAGTTGCCGCTGCGCGCCCAGCCCCATGCCAGCCGACGCGCCAGCTGGTCGCGTTCCTCCGCCGGCAGTCGCTCGGCCGTCGCGGAAAATTTCGCTTCCGCTTCTTGCATGCGACCGGCCGCCACCAGCACATCCACCATCGTGGTGGCCGCGCCAGCACCGGCCGAGCCGTCACTCGCGACGAGCGCAAGCACCCGTCGCGCCGATTCCGTCTCGCCCGCTTCCTGGTACGCACGTGCTGCCGTGACCAGCGCACGTGACGCCGCGGCGCCGACCGTGCGACGGGCAATTTCCTCCTGGGCCATACCCTGAGCCACGAGCGCGGCACGTCCCCCCTGGCTTCGCATCTGCGCCGAAAATGCCCCAAGCGCCTCAACTGCGCGAGGTGTGCGGGGCGGCAGGCGAGAGATCAGCGCCTTCACCGCATCCTCGGGATTGCCCCAGCCGGCAGTGAGTGTCGCCGCCAGCAGTTGCGCATCGAGTGCCGAATCCTGCTGCAGCACCGTGACGATCTGGGGCCGCGCTGCGACTGGCGCAGGCTTCAGGGCCGCCATCGCGGCTTGCTGATAGCCGGGCAGGTCTGCAATGGCGCTCAGCCACTCGCGCGCCGCGTCAGGCCATGCACCATCGGCGGCCCGCAGTTGTGCCATCTCATAGGCCAGTGCCCCCGGCTCCTTGAGCGCGCGCCGCGCTGCTTCGACGGCAAGGCGCGCCGAAGCGCGATCGCGCTGCCGCATCGACGCCTGCACCCACGCACGCCATGGCTGCACGTCGCCGGGCGATGCGGCTGCCCAGCGCTCCACCACCACGCGGGCGCTGTCCTGCGCGCCGCTCGCGACCCAGCCGCGAACCAGTACGCCATATACGGCGTCACTCGGCGCGGCGGCAGCCGCCGCCTGCGCCGCCGGGATGATTTCGCCCTCGCGCTGCAGCGCGTCGAGCATCCGCTCGAGCCCCAGCAGCGCGGGCGCGCTGCCGGGCTCGCGCGTCAGCACGGCGCGGAAGGAATCGGCGGCGGCAGGATACTGGTTCTGTCGTTCCAGCTCGAGCGCACGGGCGAGCGATGCGTTGCCGGGCTGCTGCGCGGTGAGACCTGATGTGGCGCTTACGAGCACCAGCAAGGCCAACAACCAGCCGCGGGTCATCGTTGCGGGCTCTCCGCGAGGCGCCGGAAATAGTCGACGACAAGGCGGCGATCCTCAGGCGAAAGCCGCTGCAGCTCTTCCCAGCCCGGTAGTCGAGGTGTGTCATCCCTCTCGAGCCGCTCCCGCAGGGAGGGTGGCAGGTGAAGGTTCCCATCCTTGGCGGTGGTGCTCTGCCGTTCCTTCTGCTCGTCGCGCTCTTCTCCCTGCAGGGTGCGGCCGGCGTCGAGCATGCGGCGGAACAGCTGCTGCTGGCGTTCCACCGTCTGGCGATCCACCCGGCCCGCTTCGAGCCGGCGCGCGAGGTCCTGGGCCTCCTGCGAGAGCTGGCCCGCGCCCGGCATGTTGCCCTGCGCCTGCATGCGCTCCAGTTCCTGTGCGATGGCGCGCTGCTGGGCCGCGAGCTGCTGCATCAGCTGCTGCCCTGCCCCTTGTCCCTGCCCGGGCGTCGGTAGCAGCGACGCGGTCTGCTGGCCCAGCTGGCCCTGCTGGCCCGCCAGCTGGCTCATCTTCTCCATGGCTTCAGCCATGCCAGAACCGGACGCCGAGCCGGCGACGTCATCCCGTGAGCGCAGCATCATGTACGCCGCGGCGTTCAGCGCATCCACCGCCGAACCGGCACGGTCCGCCGCCGCCGGCAAGTTGACATTTGCGCTCGAGATCGCGTCGCGTGACGCGCGCATGTGCGTCCGCGCCACTTCAAGGGCGACGCCGATCTGCTGTGCCACGAGCGCATTTTTCCCCGCAATGTCCCGGATGCGGGCCGTGACTCGCTCGAGTCCCTCCTCGAGCGCCGCCTGCGCCGTTCGGGCAGCGGCGGGATCCGCCTCGCCGTCGAGCGACTCCGTGAGCGCCAGCTCCTGGCTCGACAGCCGGCTCGTTTCCGCCAGCGCCTGATCCAGGGCCTGCATCACTTCCTCCCGCCACTGGTTCTGCGCCGACTGGCGCGCCTGATCCATCTGCCCGGCCAGCGGGCTCAGCATCTTCGACGCGCGGCGCCCGTGCTGCTGCGCTTGCGCGCGCCCTCCCTGCTGCATCTGCTGCGCTGCCTGCTGCATCTGCTGCGCCGCCTCCGCCGCCTGTGCTGCCGCCTGCTGCAGCCCAGTGCGCGCGGCCGACGAATCGAGCTGGCGGCTCGCCTGCTGCAGCCGGCTGGCGAGTGAATCTGTCCTGCCGGCCAACTGCTGCTCGTCGGCCGCAGCCCTGGCCGAATCGGCCTTGGCGGTGGCGGAGTTCCACTGCGCCTGCTCCTTCGCCAGGTCCCGCGCCTCATCGGCGAGGTTCGCAAGTTCGCCTTCCAGCGCCGCGCGCTTGAAAAGATCGCGGCTTCGCTCCAGCGCCTGCTGCAGTTTCTCCTGCGCTTCAGTCAGGTCCTGGAGGGCTCGGCGCGCCTGTTCCGCATCGAGGTGTTCCAGGGCCGACTTGAGCTCGGCAAGCTTGGCCTTGAGCTCCGGCGTCAGCGCCTTTGCCAGTTGTTCCCGCACTTCAGCCAGGCGCTTCTGGAATTCGGGATCGTTGAGACCCGCGCGCTCCGCCGCCTGCCGGAGCGCGTCGAGCGCATCCTTGAGCTGTTCGGACTGCTGCACCAGCGAATCCGTGGCCTGGGCCAGTGCCTGGGCCTGCTTGGCCTGGTCGAAGGACATCGCGGGCTCCGGGCCGCGGTTGCTGCTGTCCGCCCTGCTGCGCTCCCGTGAAAGGTCCTCGGTCCGGCGCTGTACATCGGCGCTTTTCCGGGCCAGCGAGTCAAGCGAGTTCCCCATGGCGGCAGCCACGTCGCGCTGGGCGTCACGCAGTTCCGCCCGCGTGGGAACGCGGACCCGGTATTCCCGGGAGCGTCCGACCTGGGGCGATGGCGCATTGTCCGCCGCCACCAGCTGGTACACGACGGTGTCACCCGGTTGGGCTCCGGCCTGCTGCAGGTCGAGCTCGTGAGCGAGGATGGCGTGATCCGTTGCGCCGCCCAAGGGCACGCTATCCATCTGGTTCGTGGCGCCGAGACGAATCCGGATGCGCAAGGCAGTAAGCCCGTGATCATCACGCGCTTCGACCACGAGGGGCAGCCGCATGGAAAGCGGTGCCACGGTGTCGGCCCCCGGCACCGGTACCGTGACGACGGGCGCGCTGTCAGCCACGATCCGGAGCGGAAGACGGACGGTGTCGCCGCCCAGGGGCGCGCCGCCCTCGACCGCCAGGGTGAGCATGTACGCGCCGTTCGCCCGCGGGAGAAAATCACCGCTGAACTGCCGACCATTTACCTCGAGCTCAGCCACCTGCCGTTCGGCTCGCCACGCGGCATGGGTCAGGACTGCGGTGGCCTGCCCCGACGTGTGCAGCCGGGTGCCCGCGGGAAGAAGCACGGTGTCACCCGATACCGGCAGCGCTTCGTCGGCCAAGCCGAGATAGTGCGGATAGCGGGCCGTGACCGAGAGAGACCCGAGGAAGGCGGGAAGTTGGACCGTCACGTGCACGGTGTCGGAGCCGCGGCCGCCACTGCTCGCGCGCGCGAACAGATCGGCCGCGAGTGGTCCGACCGCGCGGCTTGCGCGTCCGCTCTCGTCAAGGGAAATGATCTGCGTGACCCACGTATCACCGGGGGCGCGCGTGTGGAGCGCAGCAGAAGCACGACCGGGAGCTTCGACACGAAGCGTCAC
>DASTFH010000163.1:0-10372 GCA_035708725.1 Gemmatimonadales bacterium
GTCCCGATATTCGAAGGTGGTGTAGCTCAGCCCATACCCGAACGGGAAGAGCGGCTGGCCGGTGAGATCCACATAATCATCGCCACGACCTGTCGGAGCGTGATTGTACGTGAGCGGTAGCTGGCCCTCCTCGATGGGAAAGGTGATCGGGAGCCGGCCCGCGGGACCGATACGCCCGAACAGCGCGTCGGCAACGGCAGCCCCGCCCTCATCTCCCGGGTACCATGCGTCGAGCACCGCATCGGCCTCATCCAGCCAGCGGCTCATCGTGATCGCACTGCCGCCGATCAACACCACTACGACCGGTCGTCCCGTCGCCGCAACGGCCTTGATGAGCTGCTCCTGATATCCCGGCAGGCTGAGCCGGGCGCGGTCACGGAATTCACCTTCCTCGACCCCCGCAACGACAACCACCACATCACTCTCTCGCGCCACCCGGACGGCCTCGTCAACGGCCGCATGCTTCCGCTCGGCTGCTCCATCATCCCACACCAGCCGGACCAGCCCGTTGCCGACCGTCTCGAAGTACTCAAGCCGGATCGAGTGCGACGTGCCTGGAGCCAGGTCCACATCGGCGAGCCGGGTTCCGCTCGAGCGCCTGGCCCAGTTGTCAATCAGCAGCCTTCCGTCCAGGTAGAGCCGGTAGCCATCGCTCCCGCTCACGCCGAGCCGGTGAATGTTGCTCGAGCCTGAAGTGAGTGTTCCGGTCCAGCGAGCGGAATACCAGCCAAGTGGGATGCCGCGTCCCGGCGAGCTCAGCGTCCAGTGAAAGTCCACCATGCTATCCGTCCGCGTGAGCACCGGTGTGCCAGTGAAATGAATGTTGGCGAAATACTCGCCACGGAGACCGTTGCCCAGCGCTGACGCAGGCACGACGCTGAATGCAGCGGAGTCTCGTCCCGGCCCCGGAGCAAACTTCACCCGGTCAGCACCAAGCACGGCGCTGATGCCATCGAGTATCGAGACGCGCCGCACGCCCGGCCCGCTGTAGCCGCCGAGCCGAGCCTCGCGTGCGTCCTCCCCGATCACGGCCACAGAGGGCAGCGTATCACTGAGGGGCAGGACGCCGCTGTTCTTGAGCAGGACGAGCGACTCCTGTGCGGCGCGTCGCGCCAGGGCCAGGTGTTCGTCGCTTCCGTTGTTCGCCGACGCGCTGTCGGCGTTCCCATAGGGCGAGTCGAAGAGACCGAGCCGGAACTTGGCCTCGAGCACGCGGAAGACGGCCGAATCGATCACGCTGGCTGGCACGAGCCCGCGCCGTACCGCGTCCCAGTACGGGCGATACTGCGGCCAGGAGGACTGGAACACGACATCGAGCCCGGCCGCCCATGCATCTGCCGCGGCGGTTGGCGTGTCCGGCTCGGTCTGGTGCAGCACCACGGCGCCGCCGGTGGCCGCGGCATCCGAGATCACGAAGCCACCGAACTTCCATTCCTTCCGCAGGACATCCGCTAGCAGGAAGCGGTTCTGTGTGGCGGGAACTCCGTTGACGGAGTTGTATGCCGTCATGACCGACTGTGCGCCCGCCGAGATGGCGGCGCGGAACGGCGGAAAGAAGTATTCCTCCAGCCGTCGCCTGCTCACGTCGATCGGATAGCTGTCGCGCCCGCCGGCGCCCACGTTGGCGACGAAATGCTTTGGTGTCGCGATCACGTCCAGTTGCTCAAACGCGCGCACGTAGGCTCGTGTCATCGCCGTGGCAAGCCACGGGTCTTCACCGTAGGTCTCCTCGACTCGCCCCCATCGCACGTCATCGGCCAGATTCACCACTGGCGAGAGCACTTGGCGAATCCCGCGCGAGCGCGTTTCCCCGGCGATCGCCGTAGCGACTCGCGACACGAGACCCGTGTCCCATGTTGCGGCGAGCCCGATGGCTGCCGGAAAGACGGTCGCGCCCGGCCGCACCAGCCCGTGTACTGCTTCCTCGAACGGAATGATCGGGATACCGAGTCGGGTATGCGTGACGAAGTAGCGCTGGATGGAATCGATGCGCCGGGCGTCAGCCGAAGCAGACGCGGCGGCGGGCACCTGCAGGCCGAAGGCGCCGTGCGAGTGGTCGACGAGGGTATCCGACAGGTCGCCCGGCGTCATGTAGAGCTGCCAGAACTTTTCCTCGAGCGTCATCCGCCCCAGCAAGTCGACGGCGCGCGCCTCGGCCGGCAGCCGCGGAGTGCGGTAGGGCAGGGTGTCCTGCGCGGAGACCGTTCGGATGGCCGTCAGCGCGAGGAGCAGCGCGAATGTGCAACGGGACATGCAGGAAGCTAAAACCCGAGAGCTGAAAGCTGAAAGCTGAGGGCAGCGAGCTGTGAGCTGCGAGTCTCTCCCGTCCGTCACTCCCGCGAAAGCGGGAGTCCATGAGGGGGCTGTACGTGGCGATTCACGTCGGCTGGCACGCCCGCCGCAATGAATCGGTTCGGGTGAGCCCTCATGGATTCCCGCTTTCGCGGGAATGACGAGCAGGCGAACCTCGCTCGACTCTCGACTCTCGACTCTCGACTCTCGACCCTCGACCCTCGACCCGTAGCTTGTCCTGAGCGCAGCGAAGGAACCCTCGACTCCCAGCTCGCGGCTCCCAACTACATTTCCCCCACCCCCAACCCCGACCCGGCAGCCACCTGTGCGATACCCTCTCCTCGTCCTGACGCTGGCCCTCGCAGTGCACACCCCTGTGCAGGCCCAGGAACGCCAGGTCTTCACCCACGCCGACACGCTCCGCGGATCCAATGGGCCCGGCCGCGCCTGGTGGGATGCGGCGTTCTACGACCTTCACGTCAAGGTGAACCCCGCTGACAGCAGCATCGTCGGCTGGAACGGCATCTCCTACAGGGTGCTCGAGCCTGCAACTGAGATGCAGATCGACCTGCAGGTGCCGATGGTGATGGACAGCATTGTGCAGGGCGGCAAGACACTCACCTTCCGCCGGGATGGCAACGCCTTCTTTGTGACGCTCACGGCGCCGCAGCCAACGGGCAGCACCCAGGTGCTGACCGCCTACTACCACGGCTCGTTTGCACAGCATGACAGCACCGCCCCGCGCCGGCGGCGCGGGGGCCCGTTCCACTGGGCGACCGACAGCACCGGCGCGCCGTGGATCGCCACATCCAATGAAGGTCCCGGCGCCAGCACCTGGTGGCCGCTCAAGGATCTTCCGGCCGACGAGCCCGACAGCCAGCGCATCGCGATCACCATGCCTGATCCGATCAAGGACATTTCCAACGGGCGCCTCCGCTCCACGACGCCCAATGGCGACGGCACCACGACATACGAATGGTTCGTCTCCAACCCCATCAACACCTACGACGTGGCCATCAACGCGAGCCCGCGCTACGTCCCGGTCCACGACGAATACCAGGGACTCGACGGGAAGCTCACGATCGAGTTCTGGGCGCTGGCCGACCACGCGGACAAGGCGAAGGCGCTCATACCCCAGGTCAAGACCATGCTCAAGTGCTTCGAGCACTGGTTCGGCCCGTATCCGTGGTACAACGACGGATACAAGCTGATCGAAGTCCCTTACCTCGGCATGGAACACCAGAGCGGGATCGCGTATGGCAATGAGTACCTGAGCGGATACCTCGGACGAGACCTGTCGAAGACCGGGGAAGGAATGGGCTGGGACTACATCGTCGTGCACGAGAGCGCCCACGAATGGTTCGGGAACAACATCAGCGCCAAGGACCACGCCGACATGTGGATCCATGAGAGCTTCGGGATGTACGCCGAGGCGCTCTACCTGGAGTGCACCAAGGGGAAGGACGCGGGGGACCGGTACCTGGTCGGGCTGCGGACCAGCATGATCAAGAACGACATGCCCATCATCGGTACTTATGGTGTCAATGACGTGCCCAGCTCGCAGGACCGCTACCCCAAGGGCGCCAACATGCTGATGACCATGCGCGCCGTGGTGAACGACGACGCGAAATGGCTGGCTACCCTGCGAGGGCTCAACAGCTCCTTCCGACACCAGACGGTGACCGCCAGGCAGGTCCGCGACTACATGAGCCGGATGACCGGCGTGGACCTCACGAAGATCTTCGTGCAGTACCAGGAGACAGTGAAGATTCCCGAACTTGAGTATCAGGTGGCTGGTGATTCACTCCGGTTCCGGTGGAGCAACGTGATATCGGGATTCGACATGCCGGTGGACCTGGCGCTGCCGGGCGGCAAGTCACTCCGCATTCACCCGACGGAGGCGTGGCAGGCGATGAAGTCGCCGTTGCCGGCGGGAGCGCAGCTCGAAGTGGATCCGGAGTACTATGTGGAGCTGAGAGCTGAGAGCTGAGAGCTGAGTGCTATGAGCTGTGAGCTGCGAGTTGAGTAGCTGATGGTGCCAGTTTCCACCTGTCAGCTCTTGGCCCTCAGCTCTTAGCTCTCAGCTCTCAGCTCTCAGCCACGAGGCCGCATGATCGTAATCCTCACGGGCGTCTCCGGCGCCGGCAAGACCACCATCGGCACGCTCCTCGCCCGGCAGCTTGGCTGGCCGTTCGTCGAGGCCGATGACTATCACTCCGAGGCGAGCCGGGCCAGGATGGCCCGGGGCGAGGGGCTCACTGACACCGACCGCGCCCCCTGGCTCGAGCGATTGGGCGACGTGATCGCCGAGACGGCAGCTGCCGGCACCTCACTGGTGATGGCGTGCTCGGCGCTCAAGGAGAAGTACCGGGGCCAGCTGCGGACGGCAGCGGGCGACGCGCCAGTGCAGTTCGTCTATCTCAAGGTCCCACCTTCCGTGGCGGCTGACCGGTTGCAGCACCGGACCGGGCATTACGCCACGGCCAGTCTCGCGCCGTCCCAGTTTCACGATCTGGAAGAGCCGGGCGATGCCATCGTCGTGGACGCGACGCGGTCGCCAGGGGAAATCGTGGAGGAGATTGTGAGAGGGCTGGAGGTGTGAACAGCGGGACGGGCGAGACGGGCAAGCGGGTCGTGAGTTGCCACACGCTGTCATTGCGAGGAGGCGAAGCCGACGAAGCAATCGGGTGGCCTGCGGATTGATGCTTGAGCGACCCGATTGCTTCGCACCCTTCGGGTGCTCGCCATGACGTACGTGGTTGGCTTCGGCCCGCCCGTTCCTTCGCTGGGCTCCGGACAAGCCCGCCCATTCCGCCCATCTATTCCTCAGTCCCCCTGTCCGACTCTATCCACCGTCACGTGCGACGGATACCTGGGCGACCGGAACACCCGGTGCGTCTGGGCCCGGTAGTCACTCGCCTTGGCCTTGAAGATGTTGGGCACCCACGTCTGCGGGTTCCGATCAATGATGGGGAACCAGCTGCTCTGGACCTGCACCATGATCCGGTGGCCCTTCAGGAACCGGTAGTCCTGGGTGTGCAGGTCCACCGTGTACGCCACCACGCTGTCTGATGGAATGGCCGTCGGCGTGCTCCAGTCGTTGCGATACCGGCCGCGCAGGACATCATTGGCGATCATGAACTGGTAGCCGCCCAGCTTGGGATCGGGCTCGTAGTGCTCGGGGTAGACATCGATGAGCTTCACCACCCAGTCGGCGTCCTGCCCTGTGGTGCTGGCAAAGAGGTGCGCGGTGATGTCGCCACGGATCACGACATCTTCGGTGAGTGGCTCGGTTTCCCAGGTGAGCACGTCGGGGCGCGCGGCCGCAAAGCGCTGGTCCTGCAGCAACCAGGTGTACCAGCCGGAGCCGCCCGGGAAATAGGTGGGCTCGATCGGGCGACGACGATACGGCACCGGGTGCGCCGGGTCGGAGACGTAGGCATCGACGCTGTCCCCTGACGCAGCGGGCGGATCGAATGACAGTTTCCCATCCGCGTGGAAATACAGGTTGGCCTCCTGCACGCCGGCGGCTGCCGGCCAGGCGTCGTTCCGCACCCACTTGCCGGCGCCGCTCTCAAAGGTGAGCGCTTCGGGCAGCGTCATCTCACCCTTGTCCTTCAGATAGTACGCAAAGAATGGCGCCTGTACGCTGTCGCGGAAGAACTCTCCCGTGGCACTCCCGAAATCGATATTGCCCAGCTTCTGTCCCGGACCGCCGGCCCAGCCGCCATGGTTCCACGGTCCCACCACCAGCCGGCTCAGGTGCCTGGTGTCGTGCGGCTCCATGGCACGGTAGATACGGATGGGGCCGTAGAAATCTTCCTGGTCCCACCAGCCCGCCACATTGAGCGTGGGCACCGTGACCTTGGTGAGATAGGGCGCGATGGTCTGCCGCTTCCAGAACTGGTCGTAATCGGGGTGGGCCACGAAATCGTTCCAGGTGGGCAGCTTTCCGTGCAGGATGCTGTCATTCACGTTGGAGAGCGGGCCCAGCTCGAGATACCAGTCGTAGGTATCGTAGCGATCAAAGGAGAAATTGCTGTTGGTGTCGGCCGCCTCGGTGAGCACGGCGTACTCGAACCCGTAGCTCAGCCGGAACGCGCCCTGGTGATGGAAGTCGTCGCCCAGCCACATGTCGGCGGGCGAGGCCTGGGGTGAGGCGGCCCTGAGCGCGGGGTGCGGATCGATGAGCGCCATCGCCGTGGTCCACCCCGGATAGGAAATGCCCAGCATGCCCACCCGCCCGTTGTTTCCGGGGACGTGTTTCACCAGCCAGTCGATCGTGTCGTAGGCGTCGGTGCTCTCATCCACCGCCTTCTTGTCACTGAGGTGCGCCGGCGCCCGCTGCATCACGAAGGTGCCTTCGCTTCCGTAGCGCCCGCGGATGTCCTGGTAGGCGAAGATGTAGCCCTCCCTGGCGAGCGCCGCGTAGTAGCTCCGCAGGTTGCCCCGAAGGCTGTGGTCGATCCCGTAGGGCGTACGCTGCAGGATGATCGGCAGCTTGCCGCTCGCGCTCTTCGGCACGTAGTAGAGGGTGTGAAGCTTCACCCCGTCCCGCATGGGCACCATCGCTTCGGTGCGGACGTAGTCGCTGGTGTCCTGCTGGGCGGCGAGCGTCGCGGGGGCGAGGGCGATGAGGGCGAACAGGAGACGGAGGCGCATGGTGGTCTCACGACAAGGGACGAGGGACGAACGACGAGGGACGAGGGACGAACGCTGAGCGCTTGACGCGAAGCGCGTAGCTCTCAGCTCTTGGCTCTCAGCAGCTTCAGGTCTGCCAGCTCCTGCGCACCTAGCTTCACCGGCTTCCCATTCAGCCCGAAAACGACCGCCTTCTTGCGGCCGATCAGCGTGAGCTCCCGGCCCTCGATCCGAAGGGCGGTGCCCTCGGGGAGCGCCACTACCGGCATGCCGGGATTGGCGGAGACGAATTCATTGAGTCGCTCCACGCGGGTTTCGCCACCATGGTTGGCGATGCGTTCCTCGGTGTAATGCGCATTGAGCTGGAACGGGACCAGGCCGAGCGCAGCGAGGCTGGGCACATCCACGATCGGCATGTCGTTGGTGGTGCGAATGGTGGGACAGGCCACATTGGAGCCGGCGCTCCAGCCGACGTAGGGGATGCCCCGTCGCGCCGCGTGGCGGATGGCGGGGAGCAGGCCGGTGTGATAGAGGTGCTTCAGCAGGTGGAAGGTGTTGCCGCCGCCGATGGCCACGGCATCCGCCCGCTCCAGTTCCGCCACCGGGTTGGTGGTTTCATGCGCCGAGACGACCTCGTAACCCAGCGAGCCCAGCGGCTTGCGCACGGCGACCGCGTACTCGCCGTACGGCCGGACGACCGAGGCGTACGGCACGAAGAAGACGCGCCGTACGTCCCGGCCCAGGAACACGCCGAGATGGGGCTCGGCCCAGGCGAGGTAGGCCCCGCCCGGGCTGGTGGAGTTGCTGAGCAGCAGGAGGCGCTGGTCAGACACGGTTGCCTCGGGGAGCTGAAAGCTCAAAGCTAAAAGCGCCGAGAGCTATGCGCTATGCGCGATACCCTCGCCCAGCTCACAGCTCACAGCTCACAGCTCCTACCCCAAGGGCCCCCGCCCCTGCACGATCGCCTGCACGATCATCACCCCGATCACCACGGCGAGCACGCCGATCGCGAGCAGCAGGACGAGCATGCCGATCGCCATCCAGACCAGGAATTTCCGGCTTGCGTGATGGGCCGCCTCCGGTTCGGCGACCAGCCGCTCCAGCAGCCGCAGGTTGCGCTGGTTGGCCTTGAAGCTGGCGTCGAAAATGTCCCCGAGACCCGGAATGGTGCCTACCAGGGTCTCGATCATGACGTTGGCGAGCATCCGGCCCAGCACCGCCTTGGGCGCACCGATCCGCAATCCCTGCACCAGAAAGATGGTGGAGGCGATCGCGCCGGCGAAATCGCCGAAGCCGGGGATCAGTCCCACCAGCGCATCCACGCCGAAACGAAAGTTGGTCCCAGGCATCCGGAACTGGCTGTCGAGGATCCACGCAAAGCGCCGGAGCTGGTCGAGCTCAGGGCGAGCAGGGCGAGCGGGGCGAGCAGGGCGAGCAGGAAGGTCGGTCATTCGGGGAATTCCTCCCGCAGGATGCCGTAGCATTCCACGTCTTCGCGCCGACCCCACTTCACGACATGTCCCCGCAGCGTGCCCTCGTGCCGCATGCCAAGCTTCTGCATCACGCGGCCGGAGGCAGGATTGCCGGCAAAGTGGTGGGCGAAGATGCGCTCGAGGCCGAGTACGCCGAATCCATACCGCATCACTGCCCGGGCCGCCTCGGTGCACACGCCTTTCCCCCACTCGGAGCGCGCCACCCAGTAGCCCAGCTCCGCACGATGATGCTCCAGCTCCAGGCTGAGTCCGATGGCTCCGACGAGTTCGGCGTCTTCGCGCGTGGTGACCGCGAACACCACTGGCGACTGGCGGTCCAGTCCGTCGGCCTGCGTGGCAATCCACGCCGCCGCCATTCCCGGTTCGTACGGATGCGGGATGTTCAGCGTCGTGGCAGCGAGTTCACGGTCGGAGACGATGCGGGTGACGTCATCGGTGTCGGCCAGCGTGAAGGGCCGCAGCAGGAAGCGCGTCGTATCGAGGGTGGCGCGCATCCTACCACCCCATCCGCTCGCGGAGCCGGGTGATGTGGGCCAGATGGTGGCGGCTGTGCCAGGCGTACATGGCCAGCACTTCGCTGAGCGGGATCGAGCGGCCGGGCTGCTCCGGATGCCGGTAGGTGCGCACAAAGTCAGTGTCACGCATGAGCCCGAGCAGGAGAACCCACCGCGCATGCAGCGCGTCGAGCAGGTTGAGCGACATCGCAACCGGGCCGCCGCGCGCGTCGGGCAGTTCCGCCCAGCGCGCCTCGTGGTAGGGTCGGATGACGGGGTTGTCCTCGGTGAGCGCGAGGCGGAAGCGCACGTACGCGTTCATGTGGCTGTCGGGGACGTGGTGCACCACCTGCCGCACCGTCCAGCCGTCCGGGCGGTAGGGCGTGTCGAGCTGCGCCTCGTCCAGACCGGCCACCGCGGCGCGCATCCGCGCCGGTAGCTCGGTGATGACGTCAATGAATCCCTTGCGATCGGCCGCGCTGACAGCGGTTGGCGCGACGAAGCGACCCACGGGATATCGGAGATCGTCGTTCATGCGTGGTTTCCGGCGCCCAGCAGGGTGCGTGCATCCCAGAGTTCGGGGAATATCCGGTTGACCGTGGTGCCGCGGAGGTATGCGGCGCCGCTGCTTCCACCGGTGCCAGGCTTTCCGCCGATGACTCGTTCGACCATCTGGACGTGGCGGAAGCGCCAGAGGGTGAGCAGCTCGTCGAACTCAACCAGGGTCTCGAGCAGCTGGAACAGGTCGGGGTGCCGGCCGGCGTCCTGGTAGACATCCGCGACGCCCCTGGCGTCCGCCGTGAAGCCGCGCCGCTGCATGATGCCGGACCAGGCATCGCGCAGCGTGCGGCCGGCCAGGCGCGCTTCCAGCCGGCCGCGCTCGGGCGAACCCCGGTCGTAATAGGCGAGGAACTGCTCGTCCTTGAGGCCGGTCGTGTACTCGATCTCGCGGAACTGCGCCGACTGGAATCCGCTGGCCGGCATGAGATGGTCGCGGAAGGAGAGGAATTCCACCGGTGTCATCGTCTCCAGCACCGACAGCTGGCCCACCAGCACCCGTTCGATCTCGTGGCACCGGCGCAGGAGGCGAGCCGCGCCCAGTACGTCGTCGCCATCGATCCGCCGAATGATCCCGTCCAGCTCGTGCACGATCTGCTTGAACCAGAGCTCATACGTTTGGTGAATGATGATGAACAGCATCTCGTCATGCTGTGGCGGATCGGACTTCAGCTGCTGCAGCGCGATCAGGTCGCGCACGCGGAGGTAGCCGCCGTAGGTGAGCTTCGATTCGGGAAGTCCAAAGGACATGGTAATTCCTGTCAGGGTTGGAGCTGGTCGGTCACGAGCCGCGCCCAGCGTGCGTACGCCGGCGCCGAGGGATGGAGTCCGTCCTCCACCACGTCATGAGGATGCCGGCGCGAATCGCTGGTCACATCGACCCAGTGGGCGCCG
>DASTFH010000164.1:0-8716 GCA_035708725.1 Gemmatimonadales bacterium
GAAAGCCTGCGGTTCAGGTGCTCCGCGGCGTTCAGAAGGTAGCCAAACTCGAACGCGCCCGTGAGAAGGTTGCCAAGGTCGGTGCTGAACTGGGCACTGAGCGCCTGGTTCTTCGTGTCACTCACCTGCACGCATTCGGTCGCATCCTGGCTGATGAGGCAGGTGGTGCTGTGATCGGTTCGTGCCTGCAGTGACGAATTGACCCGCTTCCGCGAGCGGCCAAACGTCTCCGGCAACCGGAACGAGTAGGACAGCGTCGCGAGGAAGTTGCTCTGGTCCAGGAGCGTGGAGGTGCCATTGCGGTCGTCACGCTGGTTCACGCTCGACATGCTGGCAGAGACGTTCATCCCGTTGCGGAAGCCCAGCTGCAGGTCGGGAGACAGCGACGTGGACGTGGTGGCACTGCGTGCCGTGGAGGCGTCGCCGGCGGGCTGTTCGCTGAGCCCCGTGCGGCGCCGGAAGGTGGTACCGAGCGCAAGCAGCGTGATCGGGCCGCCGGTAAACGTCTGCGACCAGCGGACATTGCCGGCCGGCCATTCGGTCTGCCGGGAGACCAGGGGTTGGGTAACGTCGGTAAACCTCTGGTAACGCGTCGCATCGGTTTTGCTGTAACTGAGCGCAAAGGAGACTCCCAGCGGCAGGTCAGCTCCGCTGGTGACCGTCCGGACGGTCAGGTCGGACGCACCGATGGCGCGGGTTCCGTACTGCTGGAGAAAATCGCCCAGGCCGCCCAGGGCAAACTGGTAGCTGAGGGTGGGATCAAAGGCCGCAAGATCGAAGCTCGAGGACAGCACGCGCCGGGAACTTGCGTCAACCGGGCGCATCCTGGCGAACACCTTGTTGATTCCCGACGAATCGCCGACAACGCCCTGGATGAGCCGGCCGATGTCGAGCGAGGCACCGATCTCGTCACTCCGGCTGTTGTTCAGTGTCTGGGGCAGGACGAACGCGCCGACAGTGTCGCCCCCGACCTGGATCGGGGGACGGCTCGTCAGGTAGCGCGAGAGGGTGAAGCCGGAACGATGGATGAAGCGTGGCCGGAGCCAGCTCGAAATCACCGGCGTGAGGGTGGCCGAGCTGCTCAGCTGGCGGTCCCGCTCCACGCCGACGTCCATGCCAAGGAAACTCCGGCGCGAGAGCGAAGCGAGTCGCCCGATTTCCGTGGAATCGTCATAGTGCCGGAGGTCGCGCGAGCTGCTGAGATCAGCGCTCAGCGTGAGCATGCCGAGCGGCTGCCAGCTGACGCCGGCGGCATTGCGCCAGACGTGGTTCAGCGAAAACGTCGGGACCAGGGTTGTGTCGAGATCCCGGACAATCGGCACCTGGTACGCGGTGAGTTCGTTCTGGTCGCGCACCAGTCCGCTGGACAGGCGAACGCTGCTGGGCGCGAAACTGAACCGGGCCTTCGACAGCGCCTTCCCCGCGGCGGATTCCCGCAGGAAGCCGGGCAGGATGCCGCTCAAGTCCAGCACGGGGCCGCTTCGGCCCAGCAGCAGGTTGTACGATGCCACGAAATTGGTGCTGCTGTTCTCGGCGTGACTCAGCTCCGTCTGCGCGAGGCCCTGTCCGAACGAGGCAGTGATGGAGACAGGATCCACGAGGCCGCGCACCAGCCAGCTCTGCCCGCGCGCGGAGCGGCGCAGCGAGATGCTGTAGTTCGTGGCCCACGAGCGTGGCTTCCGCAGGCCCTCGAGCGCGGCGCCCCGGATGTCCGTGCCACTGATGAGCTGCGGGTTCACCGACGCCCGCGTGAACGACATGCTGGCCGGAATGGCGAGCCCCAGCGATGGCGGGAGGAAACGGTCGAGCCGCACATTGCCGCCGAATCGCAGGGTGTTGCTGGTCCGGAAGCTGGGTGACTGGCCGATCTGGCGGAACTGGCCGTCCTGCCCGATGAGCGAGACGCTGAAGTCCCCGACGTCGGCTGCCGACAGTCGCGCGTCGAGTGCGTAGGCCTTGCCGAGCTTCGAGACCGGTTCGGTGACCCGGATGTCGTCGATCCAGACTTCGGCAGTGGGCAGTGGACCATTGTCCGCCACACGATAAAGCCCGGCCGACAATTCCTGGATCGACGCCAGGTTGGGCGGATTGATTCCGGGACTGCCCACCTGGACCATGTAACCATCCTGGCACGCGACATACGCCGACGGATCACCGCCACATTCGGCAGCGCCCGACGGGGCCTCGCCATTGAGCCATCGCGCTTCAATCTGGGCGCGCAGTGTGCGCCAGACTTCCAGGTCGATGATCATCTCCGGCTCCCACGACGTGGTGCTGGCCGGCGCATGATAGAGGTAGAAGTTGCGATCGTCGCTCCCCAGCTTCACGAACGCCTCGAGATCACCCCGCTCCCAGCCCTCGCCGTGCCCCCGTGCCCAGACCCTGAGTTCGCTGTAGTTGAGCAGGCTCTGCGCGCCGGAGGCGAACCGCACATACGCTTCCGCGCGCTCGTTGAGCGCGAGGTCGGTCGCGATCACGCGGAGCGACTTCTCGTTGATCTGCTGGGTAAGCTGCCCGGACCCCGCATTCTTGTCGTTGAGCGAATTGACCGCGCCCGGCGGCGGCGTGTAACCGAGCTCGATGTTCTCGGTCGAAACCGTGGCCACGACCACGTCGCCGTGCGGCAGTCCGGTGGATCCGCTCAAGCCGGCAATCGGAGTCTCGGCGCGGCGGTTCCACGGCGCGCCCACGAAGCGCATCCGCGCCAGCGCCAACCGCCCGGTGAGGTCAGGCCCGCCGTCGTCGGGCGGCGCCACGAAGGTGAGCCGGAGCTGCTGGATGAGCCGGATGTTTGGCGAGCCGATCTCGAGCGCGTTGGGCCCGTGGAGAGGCACCCGGTACAGGGTCCATCCGCCCTGGCCGTCGCGATCGAAGTACTTCTGGCCTCGACCCTTCACGATGTAGGTGCTATCCGTGAGGTCCACCACCATGCGGAACACGCTCTCATTGGTGCCGCTGGCATTCAGCAGGTTGTCGCCGTTCAGGTCTTCGGTATCGAGATGGCCGTTACCGCTGGTACAGCGCGCCCCCAGGTCGCCCCAGGGAAAGATCTGCACCGAAGACTGCAGCTCGCGATGGCAAAGCTCGATACCTGAGACCCAGGCGCCGTCGACATTGATGGAATCGGGACGATCTCCCAGGATGCCGATGTCATCGGTCGAGGCGTTGAAGATGCCGTCGCTGCCGCGCTCGGTGTCGAGCCGGCCCACGCCAACCAGCTGCCTGCCGCTGTAGACGCTGTCGCCCGCCGCGGTGGTCAGGCTTTCCGGCGCGAAGGCAACCGCATCCTCGTTCACGCTCCCCAGGTCAATGATCATCTGCATGTGGGCCGAGTCGGCCGTGTGTGCGCCCGACTCGTAGACGTAGAACTCGAGGTACTCGGAGCGGGAGAGGTCAACCCCGGTGGAGCTCAGCGAGGTCACGATGGAGCGCCAGCGGGGCCGCAGCGGGCGTGGCTCGAGAGTCCAGCGAAGGGTACCATCCTTGCGAGGGAAGCCGCCCGCGGTGTCGGCCTGCAGGCCGAGCCAGAGGAGGGTTTCGAACTGGTCACCCTTGCCGGCCAGCACGACGGTGGAATCGATATCCTGCGGCCGCCAGCGTGATGGCTGGCCCGCGTCATTGGGCACAAGGTTCTGCCAGCTCAGCGCCGCGGCGTCCGCGGTATCGAACGCGGCGCCAAACCCGAGCAGCGGGTCTACGCCGTCCATCCGCTGCGGCGCACTGGCAAATTCCCACACCTGCTCAAACAGCGAGATGGGCGTGCCGACATCGCGCTCGAATTCTTCGAGGTAGGCCGCCCCGGAGCGATTGGGATCCGGCCTGGAGAAGGCCAGCTCGCCGTTGAGGTCGAGCCGGGAGGGCGCCGTGGACGGCGTGCTGCTCAGCCCGTTGATGAACCGCGTGATGGCATCGGAGCGGAAATGCAGGTCGGTACTGATGCCGCCCACCATGTTGGCCTTGGCTTCGAAGCCAAGCTGCGGGCGGTTGAAGGCACTGGCCTCGCGCTGGAACACGCCAATCAGGTTGACAGATCCCACCTCGCCAAGCGAGTACCGCGACGTGAGGCCGATAATGGACGTTGGCGCCACGGCGAAGAGATCCTGCTGCTCGAAACGCGCCTTGACGGTGGCGCTGCCGTTGCCGAACAGCGCGTCGGGATCAGTGAACGTGACCAGCCCCGTGCCGTAGTCGATGGTGTAATCCACGCCGCGCACCAGCGGACGGCTGTTGACCTCGATCTGCTCGGATTCCTCCTTGAGCTGGATCGCGTTGAGGCTGAGCTGCGACCGATCGCCCCCGGACGCGGCGTTGTAGCGCAGGCGAAACTGGAAGCGCGAGGGGGGCCCCTGGGGCGACAGGATCAGGTAGGCGGGTGTGTGATACAGCGAATCGGTGATCTCGGCCGGCGTAAGGCTGGTCGGGTCCGCAAAAGGCTCGAGGTTCGGAAAGACGATATACGATTCCCTGAGCACACCGGCGGTGCTGATGGAGTCGCGTGCGCGCGGGAAGAGGCGGTTGGCCGCATCGAAGGAGGATGGATCGGCCGGCACCGAGAGACCCAGCTGGGCCAGGTAGGTCGGTGCCCCGCCCTGTGGCCGTTCCGTCTGGTTGAGCGTCACCGCCACCTTCAGGCTGCCGCGGTCGAGGTCACTGCCGGCCACGCGATAGATCTGGCGCATCTCGTGACGGAAGGTGCCGGCCTCGGGCCCGCGGCGCGGCTCGACGATCAGCTCCAGTGAATCCACGACGGCCGGCTGGTCCGCACTTGGAAAGGTTCCGACCCTGGCGCCCGACGCCGTCGTGTAGCTGACGGCGAGGTAGTCGGTCGGATCGAGCTTGATGGAGAGCGCAAACCAGAGCCCCGAGGGGTCGAGATAGTAGTCGCGACCCTGCAGGAGGAGCTCCCACTGCACCCCTTCATCCGGTGCCACCTGGCCCAGTCGCTGGGTGGGGTCTGCGGAGTTGCTGGCGAACGCCTTCACGCCGCCCAGCGTCGGCGTGACGTTGTTGCCGGCCGTGGCGGCGCGATATCGGTAGACCCGCACCTGCACAGGCCTGGCAGACTCTGGAAGCGATGTGGCGTCGAGATTGAGGATGTCGAGGGCCGGATAGCCGGCGATCCGGGTCGGGTCCACCACCCAGTAGAAGCGGCCCGACTCGAAGTCGAGGTCCCGGATCTGCCGGTCCTGCGGCGCGGCGGTCGTGCCGCCACCGATCTGGAAGACGCGCTCGTTGAGCGAGCTGCCTTTCTGGGTGGCGAAGAGCGCCTGGAACTGCATCGGCCCGACCTCGAACAGTCCGTTCACGCCGAAATTGCTGCGCGGCACCGCTGCCGTGAGGAACCGGGAGGCTGGCGGCTGGAACGTGACGGTGCCCACTTCCACCCGCCGCACGATCTCGTCACTCAGGCCCTGGTAGTACACCTGGATGTTGTTATTGGCGGTGAAATCGCGATCCGACTGATAGTCCACGTTGACGTGCACCCGGCGGCCGATGAGGCCTGACGAGCGTACATCAATGTTGTTTTCCAGTTGCGGTGCCTTGATATGTCCACCACAGCCGGCGGTCGGGTCATTCAACTCGGCCGCAGTACAGCGCTCGTTCTTGACCCGCTCGGTCCGGATGTCGAGCGTGGCCTGACCGTCGATGGCGAGATCGGCGTACCTTTCATCCAGTCCCAGGATGCCGCGCCGCTGTTCTATCGCCCGGGTGGTGTCCACCGCACTGCGCCCGTAAATGCTCAGCGCCCGGCGAGCGCTGTTCCGGGCCATGTGCGCGGAGTCGAGCGCGGCACTGACGGCGCTGTCAAAGCTGACCAGTCCCTCGTGCCCGCCGAGCCAGGGGGCGCGGAGGGCTGCTGGCTGCTGCAGCTCGGGCATCGGTATATCGAAGCGCGCGGGGGGCGGTGGCAGCGTGGTGTCGGGCACCTGTGCCAGTACTGCTCGTGGCAACGCGAGCAGCAAGAGACCCACAAACGCAGCGAGTGAGGAACGGGCCACGCGAACTCGGAATCGGGACCGGGGTATCAAGGAAGGACGCGGCGGAATATAATGATTGGTCGAAACCCTTACAACCACATTACTTAGACCGTGCGACGACTGACCCGCTACGTGCTCGGCAGGCTGGTGGCACCGTTCGGCTTTGCGCTGGCGGCGCTTACCGGTTTCATGCTGCTCAACCAGGTGGCCCGGCAGTTCTCCAAGCTGGCCGGCAAGGGACTCGACTGGAAAGTCATTGCCGAGGTATTCATACTGGCGCTGCCGTTCATCATGGCGCTCACCCTGCCGATGGCGGTCCTGGTGGCCACGCTCTACGGCTTCAGCCAGCTGGCCGCCGAGAACGAGATCACCGCCATGCGGAGCAGCGGTGTCAGCGTCGGACAGCTGCTCCGGCCCGTGCTGCTCGTATCGGTGGTGATTGCCATCGCCACCTTCGGCTTCGTGGATCAGGTTCTGCCTCGCAGCAATACCCGGCTCCGAACGCTCTTCTTCGACATTGCCCAGAAGAAGCCGACGTTCGAATTGCACGAGCAGGTCGTCAACGATATTCCGCAATCACAGTACTACCTGCGCGCGTCCAAGATTGACCAGGCCAACGGCCAGCTCCGCGATGTGTCCATCTACGACATGGGTGGACAGTCGAGCCGCCGGATCATTTATGCCGACAGCGGTGTCATGGCCGTTGCCGGACCGACCGGCAGCGACCTCCTGCTGACCCTGCATGCTGGTGAGGTGCACGAATTCCCGAGCGCGGCGCCAGCCGATTTCCGGCTGGTACGATTCGACGAAAACCAGGTGCTGCTGCGCAATGTCTATGACAAGTTCCAGCGCAATGAAGGCGCCATTGTCCGGGGTGACCGGGAACAGAGCACCTGCGAAATGCTTGGCGTCGTGCGCGCGTCGGAGCGGGATGAAACCCAGGCGCAGGTGGACCGCGCAGCGCTCCTGGATCGCGACCTCCGCTTTCTGCTGCAGCTGCCCGCGCTGCCTCCCCCCACCCCCGTGGAGCAGGCGCCGGCCAGTGGTTACTGCGCCTGGGCGGCCGCGCTCCGGAACCTCGCTCTTCCAAGGACGGCTGAGGCACAGGGGACTGCACAGATGACACCATCGGCGCGAAAGACCCTGCCAGCCAGTGCCCCGCCCAGCCGGCTCTCGGCGTTCAGCGAGATTCGCAGCACGGCGTCAAGGGTCGAAGAGGCTGAGTACCAGAGCGACCGCTACCTGGTGGAAGTGCATAAGAAGTGGGCCATCGCCTTTGCGTGCCTCCCCTTCGCGCTCGTGGGGATCGTGGTCGCGCTACGCTTCCCGCGGGGCGGGATGGGGCTCGTCATCGGCGGCGCCATGGGCGTGTTTGCGGTCTTCTGGGTGGGACTCACCGCCGGCGAGGCACTGGCCGATCGCGGCATCCTCTCGCCCTGGCTTGCCATGTGGGCCCCGGACATCATCCTCTCGGCGCTGGGGCTGGTGGGTCTCCTGCTGGTAAGCCGCGAAATGGGCTCCACTCGTGGCGGAGACTGGCAGGAAGTCACCGAGTGGCTGGGCGAGCACTGGCGCCGGTTCGGCCGGCTGCGCCGGCGGGCCGCGGCATGATCCGGCTGCTCGACCGCTACGTCCTGCGCTCCTGGATCAAGCTCTTCATCGTGACGGCCATCGGTTTCCCGATTGTAGCCGTGGTCTCGGAGATGATCCAGGATCTCCATGACCTGCTGGGCAAGGGCCTCTCGATCCAGCAGATCGCCATCAGCTACGTCTATGGGATTCCCGCATGGACATCCCAGGTCATGCCGGCGGCCGTGCTGTTCGCCACGATCTTCACGGTGGGCAACATGGCGCGGCACTCGGAGCTCACCGCCGCCAAGGCCGGTGGCGCCAGCTTCCACCGGCTGGTGCTCCCGCTCCTCCTGGCCTCGGTCGGGGCCTCCGCCCTCGCCATCGTCGTGGGTGAGCTCGCGGTAACCGCGAGCGCACGCCAGGTGGCACTGCAGAAGGACCCGTCCACGCTCAACACCGGCGGGCGGTACAACTTCGTCTATCGCGCCGACGAGGGGTGGATGTACGCGATCCGGTCGCTGGACGTGGCCTCGCATACCCTCCGGGACCTGGTGCTCGAGCGGGCCGGTACCGGCGATGATTACCCGACCCTGGTGGTGCGCGCCGATAGCGCCACGTGGGCCGATTCAACCGCTCACTGGACGCTGTGGAATGGCCAGAGCCGCGTCCTGGGAAGCCCCGGCAAGCTCGCCACCTTCAACTTCACGCGCATGCAGCTCGCGGAGTTCTCGCAGGACCCGGAAGACCTGCTGGTCGAGAACAAGGCGCCGGAGGCGATGCGGTATGCCGAACTGGGTCGCTACATCGATGCGGTACGCCGGGCCGGCAGCCCGACCGGCAAGCTCGAGGTCCAGCGGGCCCAGCGGATCTCGATTCCCGTCGCCTGTCTCGTCATCGCGCTGTTTGGCGCACCGCTCGCCATGGCAGCCCCGCGCTCCGGCACCGCCTTCGGCATCGGCGTGAGCCTCGCCGCCACGGTGATCTACATCCTGCTTTTTTCGATCGTCACGGCCATGGGCGACAAGAACGTCATGAACCCCACGGTGCTGGCGTGGATGCCCAATGCCCTGTTCCTGGTGGCGGGGCTGGTGTTGATGGATCGAGTCAGGAGTTGAGAGTTGAGAGTTGAGAGTTGAGTGCCCAATGAAAGCGGCCCTCCTGACACA
>DASTFH010000165.1:0-28225 GCA_035708725.1 Gemmatimonadales bacterium
GCTCAACGCTCAACGCTCAACGCTCAACGCTCAACGCTCAACGCTCAACGCTCAACGCTCAACGCTCAACTCTTAACTCTCAGCTCTCAGCTCCGATACAACACCCCATACAGCACCAACCCCTTCTTCACTGCCGCGGCGATCACCTCCGCCTCGAAATACGGCATCGCGCCGAGCTTGCCCTTGAGCGGCGTCACGGCCGTGCCGGGATTGTCGGTGGTGGAGAGGCCGCGCATGTCATCGAGGAACCCCGTGGCAATGGCTTCCTGGACCCACGGTTTGGTTTCCACCGTGGCGCGGGTCACCGTGACCTTTCCGATCTTTCGGTCGGGAGTCATGGCCAGCGCCACTTCGACGGGACCATGCACCGTGTTGGCCTGCGCGAACAGCACCACGCCCACATCCGTGCCATCGCCCTGCTTGCCCACGTAGAACTGGATGTTCGGATCGTCCGGCGTATAGCTCACCGAATGGCGGATGGTCGCCAGGTCATTCCGGCCGATGGTGACGGTGTGCAGGAAGAACCGGTCCGCGCCCTTGAGGCTCTGGCGAATGGCATCGGCGTGTTCCACCAGCTTCACGACCGGTGTCGGGTGAAAGAGTGCCAGCATCGGAATGCCGAGCAACGCGGGAAGGATCACGCGAGCCTTCATGAAGTACTCCTTGTGGACTGGCGTGCAGCGGGCCGGGTGACGGCCCACAGCGTACCGAGCAGGATGGCGAGATAGACGAGCGACATGCCCCAGCCCGAGGCGATGGTGAGCCAGGCGAAGCCGCCGATGCCGGCCTTCATGAGCCACTGGCCGGCAAAGTCCAGCATCCCGAACCCGAATGCACCGATGATGGCGAAGTTGCGCCAGAGCGCTCGCCAGTCGAGCCCGAGAATGACCAGCGTCTCGAGTCCGGCGATCAGCGCAAAGATCATGATGTGGATGTGGCTGTCCTGGATGAGGAGCTGGGTATCCACGGTGTGCTTCATCACGGGGACCGAACTCAGGTCGAGCGGCTGGGTGCTGGATTGACTCTGCATTGGCATCGCGTCCTCGACCATGCCGGGAGCGGGCACGTACGTGGCTTTCACGTCGGCGGGCGAGAGGCCCGCCCATGTCTTCACCATGAAGAACGCAAAGACGTAGGCGTAGCCGAGCATCAGCAGGAAAAGCACAGCACCCAGTTTCACCGATGAGTCGCAATCACGCAGGCGATACAATCCCATGGCCGTGTCCTCAGAAGGTGGTGACCGCCGAGGCGCGCAGCTCGGTGCCCCACTGGCTCACGCCATCCGACGTCTCGAACACCGGGACGGTGGAATGGTTGAGCCGGGCTTCGAGCCTGAGCTGCAGTCGGGGGATGCGGAACGTGGTGTGTTCCACGTTGGCGAACATGCCGTCCCGCCCGACACCCATCGAGAAGAGCGGGGCGAGGGAGTAGGACGTGAGCGTCTGCGGCACGCCGGTGCGGGCGCCGTCGCGGTCCTTGAACACTTCGGCGCGCGCCACCACGCCGACATGGCCGGTGAACTGGTGCAGCAGGGCGAGCATCGCGCCGGACCAGGTGGCGTCACTGCCATCCTCCTGGATCTCGCGATCGCCGCCCCAGTTGGCCTCCCCTGCGAGGATCCAGTCCCACGACGGTTGCCACGCATAGTCCGCATCCAGCAGGAAGCGATTGTGGGTGTCGCCGGCCTCGCCTTCCGCGCCATAGAGGCCGCTCACGCCGAGACTGAGGCCCGATAGTGGAAGGAATCCAGCGCGGGCGCCCACCGTCTTGCCGTGGTTGGATTCTCCCTCGTCATCCCATCCATTGAAGAGGAAGCCTGCCAGCCGCAGCTGTGGCGTGGCGCTCCACGCCCCCATCACGCCCACCATCTTGACCGGACGTGCGAGCTCGAAGTTGTAGCTGGGGCTGGCCAGGAACTGGAGCGGCTCGTCGTCGCGCTCGAAGCCGATCGGCAGGTCCAGCTTGCCCAGCGTGAATGACACCGCTGACGCGCCCGGCAGGCTGGTGGAGATGAGCAGGTTGTCGATCTCCGTCTCGGTCTCGGCCTCTTCCCCTTCACCGCTCAGGGCGGTCGTGAGCTGTCCGTAGACGTAGGTGTAGTCGCCAAGCTCGCGGAAAAGACCCACGGCAAGCTTGCCCGCGCCAAAGCTGTTGTCGCTGGTGCGGGCATCATACTGGTATCCCGCCACGCCGAAACCGGTGACCGCGAGCCCGGCGCCGCTCCGGTCGCCCAGCGGGTCGCCGCCGTCCAGTGAAATGGGCACGTCGCCCGCATTCGTGGTGGAACTGTCCTGCGCGCTGAGCGGCAGCGCGCCACCCAGCACGAGCGCGCACACTGCCGCGATCGCGCCGGGCATGCCGGCTTTCACCATCATGGTCCTGCCTCCATTCGAGCTGACATCGTGGCCGGTGCCAGGAGCGGCAACCGGCGGTCCAGTGTGCTGATGTCAGCCGAGGCGGGGTGGAGGCGGATCGGGAATGAGCTGGGGAATGGAGGGCAGCGTCGGAACGACACGCGCGGACGTCACGGTGTCGGCACGGACCATCGGGACTGGCCACGCGCTGGGCGGCAGCATGATGGTGGCGACGAGGGTGCTCACCACGGAACCGAGCGCCTGCGGCAACTGGTGGTGACAGGGTAGGGTATCGTGGCCGGGAGGAGCTTGCCCGCCGCCCTCCATGTGCGTCATGTGCCCTTCGGCGGCGCAGGTCAGCAAGCAGGGCAATGCCGGCATCACGGCCACGATGGCCGCAAGCAGGCAGCAGGAAAACGCCACACGGAACCGGGGCATGTCGAAGTAAGGGGTCGAGGAGTCGAGAGGTCAAGGTGGTCAAGTGGCCAGGGTGGTCGCGAGGTCGAGCGCCCAGCGCATGGCGCATGGCCCTCCGCTGCTGTATCCTCAGGCACCGGTCCCCTGGCGGCCTGATGGATACGCACGGCATCCCGCTGAACACGAAGCTTGCGGAGCGCTACACGATCGAGCGAGAGATCGGTCGTGGAGGGATGGCCACGGTCTATCTGGCCACCGACACCCGCCACCATCGCTCCGTGGCCATCAAGGTGCTCTCGCCCCAGCTGGCCGCTGTCGTCGGGCCCGAACGATTCCTGCACGAGATCCGCATCGCCGCCCGCCTGGCGCATCCGCATATCCTGCCGCTGTTTGACTCGGGCGCCGCTGAGGTCGAGGGTCGAGGGCCCAGTGTCGAGAGCTCGACTCTCGACTCTCGACCCTCGACCCTCCTCTACTACACCATGCCCTACATCGCCGGCGATTCGCTCCGCGACCGATTGCGGCGCGAGGGTGCGCTGCCGGTGGGTGAAGCCGTCCGCATTGCCCACCGGATGGCGGCGGCGCTTGCGTATGCCCACGCGCGAGACGTGGTGCATCGGGACATCAAGCCGGAGAACATCCTGCTGGGCGACGGCGAACCGATGCTGGCGGATTTCGGCATCGCGCGGGCAACCGGCCTTTCCGACGAACGGCTGACCGGCGCCGGCATGGTGATCGGCACGCCGTCCTACATGAGCCCGGAGCAGGTGGCAGGTGAGCCCACCGACGGCCGGAGTGATGTGTACGCGCTCGGCTGCGTGCTCTACGAGATGCTCCTGGGCCAGCCACCATTCGTCGGGGGCTCCGCCGAAGTCCTGCTGAGACGGCAGCGCGTCGAGATCCCGGCGCCGATCGCGCCGCTCCGGCCGAGCGTGACGCCCAGGCTGCAGGACGCGCTCGACCGGGCCCTGGCCAAGCTTCCTGGCGATCGGTTCCAGTCCGCGGCAGAGTTTGCGGGCGAACTCGAGGCCATCGCCAGCGAGCCGTACGTGTCCGGGGCGCGCCATGCAGCGCCGCCACGCCGCTGGCAGCGGTTTGCATGGCTCACCGTGCCCTTCGCGGCCGTCCTGGCCATCGTGCTGCTTGCCGCGTGGCCCCGCACCGCGCTCGATGCCAACCGTGTCGTCGTCTTCCCGCTCTCCGAGACTGGCGTCACCGTCGCCGATGCCCCGGGCCAGTCAGTGGCACTGTTGCTGGGTCATGCGATCCAGCCCACCGAGCCACTGCGGTGGATCGATGGCTGGACGCTGCTGGATCCGGGACAGCGCGCGACGACACTGGGCGTCCCCGCGCGCACCGAACGCGCGCTCGCCCGGCGCGCGGGCGCGCGATATTTTCTCGACGGCTCGATCGTCATGGCCGCCGATTCCACAACGGTCATCCTCCGGCTTTATGACGCCGGGGCCGATTCCCTCGTGGCGCAGGCAGCCGGCTCCGCGCCGTCAGGCAGCGTGACCCCCACCATGCCATCGCTCGGCGTGCTGTCCCAGCTCCTCCCGTTGCTGCTGACGCCAAGCCGCAAGTTCGATCCCCAGATCCTTGCCTCACTCGCGGGACATGATCCCATCGCGCTCGCCTGGTGGCTCCAGGGCGACCGCGCCTACCGGGATGGTCGCTTCGAGCCCGCACTCGACTTCTATCGCCGCGCGGTCGAGCGGGATTCCTCCCTCGCGCTCGCCGCGTTGAGCGGCGCACAGGCGGCCGGCTGGCTTGCGATGCAGGAAGATGCCGTGGCACTCGCTCGGCTTGCCTTGCGTCATTCGGCGTCGTTGCCGCGGCGGTTCGGCGACCTCGCGGCGGCGTTCGCGGCATTCGGTGCGGGGCGCGCCGATACGGCGGCGGCTCGCGTAACGCGTGCGCTGGCCGGCGACTCGCTCTGGGCCGATGCGTGGGCCATCAAGGGCGAGATCTACCTGCACCTGCTCCCGGCCGGCGGGAATCTCGATTCGATCGCCGAGGCGTCGTTTGCTCGCGCGGCATCGCTCGATCCGGCATTCGCGCCGCCGCTGAATCACCTGGCTGAACTGATGCTGCGGCGCGGCGACGTGGCGGACGCCGAGCCGCTCATTGCCCGGCTGCGGCGCGGCACGGCGGACAGCGTGCTCTTCGCGCCGCTGCTGCTCATGCGTGACTGTGTACGCGGCGGTCCCGACGCTCCGCATTGGCAAGCGGCGGTGGCGAGCGACCCATCCATCGTGCTCACCGCGGCGCGCCAGCTGGCGGCCGGCGGCAGCCACGCGGCGTGCGCCCAACGTGGGTTCCGCGCCATTCTCGACCATCCGTCTGCCGACCAGGCCTATAGCTGGGGTGCGCTCGTCGGACTCAACGCCGCCCTGATGGGCACGGGGCAGGACGCCACGGCTCGGCAGCTGCTCGACTCGGCCGTCGTCGACATGCCCGGCGCGATCGCGCTCTACCTCTTCAACGCGGTAGCCGGAAAGAATCCAGGCGACTGGGATACGCAAGACGTCCGGGAGCTCTGGAGCGAACCGTCCGCCACGCCCACGTCACGCATCTGGTACCTGGGCGAATGGGCAGCGGCGCATCGCGATACTGCACGGGTCGCCGCGCTCGCCGAGGTGGCGGCTGGTCGGCGCGATTCCACCGCTCTTCCGAGCGATTCGCTTCTCGCTGGCATGCTCGAAGCCCGCCGCGTCCTCCTGCGCGGGGACAGCCAGGCTGCCATCGCCGAGTTTGAGGCACTGACCAGTGTGACGCCGCTCGACAGCCTGGTCTGGGATCCATGGGACGCGCTCGCAGCCGAACGGGTGCGGCTGGCGGAATTGCTGCTGACACGCGGCGCGGCGGATCGGGCGCTCTCCGTGCTGAGCCCCATGGACGGCTCGCAAGCGCTGGCGTTTATCGCATTTCTTCCCAAGGTGCTGGAGCTCAGGGCCCAGGCGGAGGAGCGCGGAGGCCGGCGCCGGCAGGCGGTGGCAACCCGCGCGCGGCTTGCCCGCCTGAATGAAATGACCCGGCCGCTCGCCGGCGGCACGGGACGGCAGTAAACCCCCACGAGGAGGACAGCATGGGCGCAAAGAGACGAGTGACGCGTGCGGCAGAACCGAGGGGCCCGACACCCCGGGAATGGCAGCGGCTTCGGGACAACGTGGATGCACTCATGGAGTGGGCGGCAGTCCAGCACCAGCTGGACCTGGCGACTTGCGCCATGGCAAGCACGACGAAGCCGCCACCCCCGCCGAAATTCCGCCTCCTGTCGCAGCGGCGCGGGCGTGCCGCCGGCCCCCTGGGCCGACTCCCGCGCCGCTGACGAACCTGCATGCCGCGTGACCTGCTCCCCCGTGTCCGTGAAGCGCTCGCTGATCGCTACGACGTCGAGCGCGAGATCGGCCACGGGGGTGCTGCGCGCGTCTTCCTGGCCCGCAACAGGGCGGGCGAGGAGGTGGCGCTCAAGGTTCTCCATCCCGAACTGCGCGCCGGGATTCACGCCGAGCGCTTCCTGCGGGAGATCCGGATTGCCTCTACCCTGGTGCATCCGCGGATTGCGGGGATCCTCGACTCAGGCCAGCGCGAGTGGATCGTCTATTTCGTCATGCCATTCATCCAGGGGGCTACGCTTCGCGTGGCGCTGCAGAGCGTGCGCCATCTTCCGGTGACGGACGCCATCCGCGTTGGCGACGAACTGCTCGACGCGCTCGCTGCTGCACACCAACATGGCGTCGTGCACCGGGATGTGAAGCCGGACAACCTGATTGTCTCGCCGAATGGCATGGTGCTGGTGGATTTCGGCATTGCGCGGGCCATCGAGGCCGCCGCCGCCGACCGGGTGACCGCCTCGGGAGTGGCGGTTGGCACCGCGGCGTACATGAGCCCGGAGCAGGCTCGCGCTGACGAAGCCATGGATCCGCGTTCCGACCTCTACTCCTCGGCCTGTCTTCTGTTTGAGTGTCTGGCGGGCCAGCCGCCCTTCCATAATCGCAATGAGGCCGTCCTGGTGCAGGCGCACATCAAGGAGCCCGCGCCTGACGTGCGGCAATTCCGGCCCGACGTGCCGCCGTTCCTGGCGGACGCGCTCGCGCGCGGATTGCTGAAGAATCCCGCCGAGCGCTGGCAAACGGCGGGACTGATGCGGAGGGCCATCCGCGGCGAGCGTTGACGCACCCTGTGCCGCGTCAGGACACCGACGCTTCGGTTCGCAGGTCCATGTCTTCTTCCGTGATCGCGACGCCTGGCGGCACCGCCGAGGGAAACGGAGGGACCGTTGGCCAGCCGGCGCGCCCGGCCAGCTCGGCGGCGCGCTCCGCCAGCGCCGCCGCTTCCTCCGGTGCGGCCCGCGCCGCCGTCCCCAGCCAGCCGAACGCCTCATGAAACGCCGTCCGCGCTGCGGCGCTGTCCGCCGCGAGCAGGGCAAAGGTGCACGCTCGCTGGGCGTCGCCCGCATGCTCTGCGTGCCAGGCGATCTCGCCCGCGGCATCACCCATCCGATCCGCCGGAGTGACAACTTCGATGGAGAGCGAGAGGGCGCGATGCAGCTCCCGGCGCAACGATGCCGTCAGGGAACTTCGCACGACGTCGCCCAGCACCGGATGGATCACCCGGTAGGCGCCGTTTTCCTCGACCGCGAGCAATCGCTCCGCCAGGTCGTCCGCCATCGCGGCGATCCGGAGCCGTGACATGCCGTGGACGTGCGCCAGCACGTCCGCACCGACCGGCCGGGCAGCCACCGCGAGCGTGCCGAGGAGGAGATGGGCCTCTTCATCCAGCAGGGTCACCCGTTCCCCGATTGCGTCGCGCAACGACCGGGGCATTGGCAGTGCCGTGCTGCTGCCCAGGTGGATATCCGCCGGGACGATCCACTCGCCGCTGATCGGGGCAACCGACAGCAGCCCCTGGCTGAACAGCGTCTTGAGCAGTTCGATGACATAGAAAGGGTTCCCGCCGCTCACCTGGTGAATGCGCCGCGCGAAGCGGCGGGCGCCGGTGGGTGTGTGGATGTTGCCCATCTGCCGGATGGCGGCCCACACCTCGTCCTCACTGAGCGGGTCGAGGCTGATGAAGGTTGCCTGCCGTCTGGCCGAGAGCTGCCGGAGCAGGTGATCACCGGGAAGGTTTCGCCGCCGGCTTCCGGTGGTGGCGCTGGCAAGGAAGAGTACGGGGGCATGCTCGAGCCGTTCGGTCAGGTAGAGCAGCATGGCGCATGATTCGGCATCGCACCATTGCACGTCATCGAGCCACACGATGACCGCACGCTCCGCGGCCAGCGCCAGGAGCACCTGCGCCACGCCCTCGAACAGGCGCGATTGTTCGCCTGTCCTGGTCTCGGTGGGCGCGGGTATGCCGGGGAACCGGCGCCGGAGGTCGGGCACCAGGCGGGCGACTTCAGCCAGCCACTCCGGGGCCGCGCCACCCAGTCCGGGCGCATTGAGCGCAGTGGCCAGCGCCGAGGCCAGCGGACCGAAGGCCGCTCCGCTGGCAGGCTCGTAGCCGTGGCCTTGCAGGACGGTGGCACCGCGCCCAATGGCCCAGCGGGCAAATTCACTGGCCAGGCGGCTCTTGCCGCTTCCTGCCTGGCCTTCGAGCACGGCAACGCCGCCGGTACCCTGGCCCAGCCGCTCCCAGAGTGAAGACAGTTCCTCCCACTGCGCTTCCCGGCCTACGAGGTCTGCCACGAACGCGGGGCGCGGCGAGGATGGTCCGGCCGCATCCGCATTCCCGGGGCTGGCGCTCTCGATCCGGGCGGCCAGTTCGGTGAGGGTTGCGGTGGGCCGCGCACCCAGCTCGCGGTGCAGCGCCTCCCGGTAGTGTCGATAACGTGACAGCGCCCCGGCCCGGTCCCCCAGGCAGTGGATCGCCTCCATGACCACGGCGATGGCCTCTTCGTTCAGCGGGTCGGCCGCGAGCCACGATTCGCCCGCCGCCAGCGCGTCTCGCCAGCGCGAGCGCAGCACCGCGTCCCGCGCGACGGCACGGACCGCACCCGCCCAGCGCTCCAGCAGCGACCGGCGGGTCGCGTCGGCCCAGTCTTCCAGCGCCGGTGCCCCGGTGAAGGCGAGCCCATCGAGAAAACGGGTGACCTCGAATCCGGCCGCGGCCGGGTCGCCGCGGGCGGCGAGATCCAGGAATCTTGTCACGTCGCAGTCGAGCGGGGCTGCCAGCTGGACAGTGTCGCGGTTGGCGGCAAGGTCGTCCCCCAGCACCGCATGCAGCCGGCGGAGCGCCTGGCGCAATGACGCCCGGGCCTGGGCGTCGGGGGACTCGCCCCAGAGCAGGGAGGCCAGCTTTTCGCGCGAGTGCGGACCCCTCTCCAGTGCCAGGTAGGCCAGCAGCGCGGTGGCCTTGGCACCAAGCGCGGCCGAGCCCCCCTCGCTGTCGGCGGGGAGCAGGGTGGGGATGCCAAACAATGTCAGGGAGCGGCTCGGCATGAGCCTCCTCGCGGGTGACTCAGTCAAGGTACGTCGGATTCACGGAGGGGCAACCCGGATTCACGCTTGATTCACGGGGCGGCTCCAGATTGTCCTGCGTCGAAGGTGACACGACTTTTTCATCCGTCACGGCTCACTCACGGGAGATTCCAATGTCCAGCGACCAGAAGAACGTCCGCCTGACCCTGACCGAAGAGCAGAAGGCCATGATCAAGAACGCCACCGGCAAGTCAGCCGAAGCCGTGGAGTTCACCGTGCAGGAGCTGGAAGAGCGGATCGCCCCGATGCGCCTCACGCGCTGAAACAGACTCGCAGCACTGTCGCAAGGGTTTTGTGGTCCCATTCAAGGAGATTGTCATGTCAAGCGAGAAGAAGAATGTGCGCCTGCAGCTGACCGAGGAGCAGAAGGCCCTGGTCAAGGACGCCACCGGCAAGTCGGCCGACGCGGTGGAGTTCACCGTGCAGGAGCTGGAAGAGCGGATCGCCCCCTTGAAGATGAAGTTCTAGCCCAGCCGTCACCCTTGGGTTGACGCTCACCGGCGAGGTCGCACTTGCGGCCCCGCCGGTTCTGCTGTACCTGTTGGGCTCCCAGTTTCATTGCCCGAAGGAGCCGGACGTGACCACCCCAGAGGCGCCGGGCGGCCCCGACGCAGCCGACCTTCGTGCAGAGGTCGAGCGGCTGCGGCTCCTGCACGCCATCGACCAGGAATTCAACTCGTCGCTCGACCTGGACGAGTTGCTGCCCAGGGTCTTTCACAGCGTCCTGTCCGCGGTGCGAGCCAGCGGTGGCTCGCTCTGGATCGCGGAAGACGACATGCTGCGTTGCCACCTCGCGCTGGGTGGCGCGAGCGAGCGGCTGGTTGGCGCCCGCATGCCCGTGGGTGCCGGCTTCGTGGGCGACGTGGCCAGCAAGCAGAAGACCACGATCGTCGCCCGGGCCATGGACGATCCCCGCAACCAGCAGAACCTGGAGGAAACCGGCCAGAGTGCCGGGTCCACCGTCATGGCCACCGCCATCGTGGCGAAGGGCGTCACGGTGGGCGCGCTGCAGGTGATTGACAAGGACGCCGGCACCGGCGTGTTCGACGCCAACGATCGGGCCCTCCTCGAAGGGCTGGCCAGCAGCGCCGCCATCGCCATCCGCAACGCCCAGCTCCACGCCGCCGAGAAACGTGCTGCCGACCTGGCGCTGCTCCTCGACATCAGCCGCGAGATTACCGCGACACTCGACCTCGATCGGGTGCTTCGGACCGTGGTCAACCTCGCCTCCCGCGCGCTCACGTTCGACCGCGGTGCGGTGGGCCTGATGGACAAGGGCGCCTGCGAGATCCGGGCGGTGGCCGGCCAGGAGGAGGTGGACCGCAAGGATGCGGCGTTCCACGACCTGGCGGCGCGGGCGGAGTGGGCGGCGGCCCGTGGCGGGGAAACCTTCTACCTCACCGACCGTGAAGCGCCCGGCTCCGATGCTGAACGCATGTTCGTCGGGGTCTTCGGTGGCGACCTGGCCGCCGCCGATGTCCGGAGTGCCCTCTACATTCCGCTCAAGGACGAAGAAGGGTTGCTGGGGGTGCTGGCGTTTGAGGCCGAGCGGCCGGAATTTGCCAGTGCGGCGCAGCTGGAACTCGCCACGATTCTCGCCAACCAGACCGCGGTCGCACTCCGCAATGCCCAGCTCTATCATCAGGTGCCGCTGGCCACCACGCTCGGCAGCCTGGTGGCGCGCCGCCGCGCGCTGGCGCAGATGCCCAGGCGGAAGCTTCAGCTCTATCTCGGCGGCGCTGCCGCGCTGCTCGCTTTGGTGACACTGGTGCGTTGGCCACTCCGGGTTGCCGGCGAGTCGCCGAGGTTCCGCCCTGGCCAGCGCGCGGACGTGCGGTCGCTGGTTCCCGGCGTCATCGAGCGCCTGCTGGTGCGCGAGGGCCAGGCCGTTCCCCGTGGTGGCGTGGTGGCGGTGCTGCGCGCACCAGACATTCGGGCGGAGCGAAGTGCACTCGCCGCCGATCTCGAGGCAGCCGAGCGCGCGGCAGCCCGCTCGGCCAGCGCGGGCGACGCGGCTGGTCAGCAGCTGGCGCGCGCTCGCGCCCGTTCGCTGACTGACGAGCTTGCCCTGATGGATGATGAAGTTGCCGCGCTGCAGGTGCGCGCGCCGGTGGCGGGGACCGTGCTCACACCGCGGCCCGAGGAGAAGCTGGGCCTGTGGCTCGATGCCGGCGACCTGGTCGTCACGCTGGGGCGGACCGACACACTGGAGCTGGAGTTCGGCGTCGCCGAGCGCGACCTCCCCCGGGTGCGGCCTGGCCAGGAAGTGCGGCTCCGGGTGGATGCGCTGCCGCAGCGGACATTCACCGGTCGGGTGACATCCATCGCGCAGTTGCCCGATAGCGACAACGCCCAGGTGTACTTCCCCGTGCGCGCCGCCATTCCCGATCCCGATTCAGTGCTCCGCCCCGGCATGGCCGCGCATGTCCGGGTGCTGACTGACCCTGCCTCCGTGGCCGGACGCCTCCTGCGCGCGCCGGTACGGTGGCTTCGCCTGCTTTGGTGGAAAATTTTGCCATGACACGACACGCCCTGGCCCGCCGCCTCCTGCTGCTGACCGCGCTCACCGGATGCGGCGCGCCGGCCGGGACGCCACCTCGTGCCTCGAGCAATACTGCCGACTCGCTGAAGCTGGCGCTGGTGAGCGCCGGCGTGGTGGAAGCGCCGGAAACACTACCGGCGCAGCTTTACGTGGAACATGACGCCATGGTGGTGGCCCGGGAGCGCGGCATCATCGAATCCATCGGGGCCGATCTGGGCATGCGGGTGGCCCAGGGACAGCTGCTGGCGCAGCTGGAAGACACCGATCAGCAGATCGCCCTGGCGCGCGCGAGGGAAGCCGCGGCCTCGGCCACCCGGCTCGCGCTCCGCGTTCGCCAGCTCACGCCCATCGGCGGCTCGACGCCGGCCGACTCGGAAGCAGTCGAATCACAGCTGCGCGAAGCCGAGCTGAGCGTGCGGCAAGCGGAGCGCGATCTGGCGCTGACGCGGGTTACGGCGCCGTTTGCCGGCGTGGTGAGCGCCCGGATGGCCCGGGCCGGCCGGCTAGCCGAGCCGGGCGATTCCCTCTTCCGGATCACGGCGCTGGGCCCACTCCTGATCAACGTGCAGCTGCCCGAGTCGGCCTCGGCTGGCGTCCATGTCGGTTCCGAAGCGGAAGTGCGGGGACTCGGCGCGGTGCGGACCACCGCGAAGGTCATCCGGCTGGCGCCGGTGGTGGATGCGGCGAGCGGCACGGTGCCGGTGGTGCTCGAGGCAAGGGCGGCGCCGGGGCTGCGGCCTGGTGCGGCGGTCACGGTCCTGCTGGGGAAGGTACAGCGCCAGGTGCTCGCAGTTCCCGGCGACGCCATAGGCGAGGATGGATTCGCACTGGTGGAGGTCAACGGCCGCCAGACCGCGCGCGCCGTTACCCTGGGCGACCAGCTCGACGACGGCAGGATCGAGGTGAGATCGGGATTGTCGGCCGGCGAAGCCGTGGTGCGGAGCGCGAGGTGACGAGTCACCCCTGCCTGCGCGCTGACCTGGTGCTGGTGGAACAGAGCTACCGCGGCGAGCAGAGCTACATCCTGAAGGATCCGGTCTCCCACAAGTATTTCCGGTTCAAGCCGCTCGAGATCATGGTCATGCAGACGTTCGACGGGGAGCGCACGGTGGCCGAGGCCGCCGCGGCGCTTGCCGATGAGGGCCTGCCGGTGAGCGAGCGCGTGCTCGCCCCCTTTGTCGAGTCGCTCTCCCGCATGGGGCTCCTGGTGCGGAGCATGGGCGAGCGCTCGGTGCTCGAGCTCGAGCGGCTCCGCGCCGAACGCAGGCAGCGTCGCCGGGCGCCGTTGTTCAAGGGCGAGCTGCTCCGGATGCGGTGGTCGCTGGCCAATCCGGATCGCTGGTTCGACCGCTGGGTCCCGCGCATGGGATTCTTCTTCTCGCCCGCGTTCCTGGCATTCTCGGTCGTGATGTTCGGCATCTACCTGCTGGTGATCGGCCTCAAGTGGACCGAGTTTCGTGGCGAGTTTCTGTCGCTCTACCGCCCCGGTGACTACACCCTGGGCAAGATCGCCGTGCTGTGGGGCACCGGGCTCTTCATTGTCGCCATCCACGAGCTGGGGCATGGCGTCACCTGCAAGCATTTCGGCGGGCGAGTGCACGAGATGGGCGCCATGCTCATCTATTTCCAGCCGGCCTTCTACTGCAACGTGAATGATGCCTGGACCTTTCCCGACCGGAGCGCGCGGCTCTGGGTCACGGCCGCGGGCAGCTGGATCCAGCTGGTGCTGGCGGCGTTCGGCGCCATTCTCTGGTGGCTGGCAGCGCCTGGTACGCTGATCGCCCGGATTGGAATCGCCGCCGTACTGGTCGGCGGCGCGACCACCGTGCTTGCCAATGCCAACCCGCTCATTCCGCTCGACGGTTACTATGCGTTGAGCGACTGGCTCGAGATTCCCAACCTGCGCCAGCGGGCGCTGGCCCATGTGGCCTGGCTCTTCAAGCGGAAGGTGCTGCGGCTGGACCTGCCGATGCCGCCCAGCGACGCGCGTGAGCAGCGGGTATTCCTGATCTACGGCCTGCTGGCAGTCACCTACATCACGTTCGCGCTGGCGCTGGTCGGGGCCATCGTGTTCGGCTGGGCGTCCGGCGCGTTCGGGCTCGCCGGCGCGATGGTGTTCATTGCCATCGTGCTGCTCATGGCCCGGCCGCAGCTCAGGAACTGGGGCAGGACCTTCCGGAGTGCGGCCCAGGAGGCGCGGGTCCGGTGGCGGGGATCGCCAGTGTTCCGGCGGCTTCTCGTGGGCGCTGCCGCCGTGATTCTCGCGCTGTGCGTGATTCCCTGGCCGGTGACCTTGTCGGCGCCCTTCCTGGCTGCGGCGCCACGCCTTACCCAGCTTTCGGCGCCGGACAGCGGTGTGGTGGCCCTGGTCAGCGCACGCGAGGGCATGCAGGTCTCGGCGGGTGCGCCGCTGCTCATGGTGCGCAACCTCGAGTTGGAGCGCGAGGCAATGGCGGCCAGCCGGGTGAGTGACTCACTGCAGCGCCTGGTGGCGCTGGCGCTCGCCACCGGCGATGCAGCGGCAAGCGCGCAGCTTGGCAATGAAGCCACCAGCGCCGCCGCCCGGGCAAGCGGGCTCGCCCAGCGGGTGCAGGCGCTTACACTTCGGGCCGCGTCCGCCGGCATCGTGGTCACGAGCCGACCGGAGCAGCTGGCGGGCCGTCCGGTGGCCGCGGGGGAAATGCTGCTGAGCGTGGCCGACACCGGCCAGGCCGAAGCGCGCGTGGACCTGAGTGGCGCCGGGGCTACCCTGGTGCAGCCCGGCTCGGCGGTGCGACTGCTCCTTCATGACGGGCGCTCTGCTCACGGCGTCGTCACCAGCGTGGCGGCCGCCACCACGTCGGCGGGTGGCGAGGCGCGGGTCCGCATCGACGGTGAGCGCTGGCGGCCCGGGGCCACGGGGCGTGCCCGGATCACGTTGCGGCGCTCCACCATCGGCGGAGCGCTCTGGTGGCGATTGCGCAGCCTGGTCCGGAGCGACCTGCTGCTCTGACAGGAACCGTTCCACCCTGGAGGTGTATGGCGCGGGACATGGTGGGTGTTGTGAACGAGGCGTTGCAGGGCCGTTACGTGGCCGAGCGCGAGGTGGGCAGGGGCGCGGCGGCGCGTGTCTATCGCGCGCACGATGCCGCGGGCCGGCTCGTGGCGCTCAAGGTGCTGCATCCCGAGCTGCTGGTCAGCTCCGCAGCCGAGCGGTTCCTGCGGGAAGTGAAGCTGATCGGCGAGCTGGACCATCCGCATATTGCCCGGCTGCTCGATTCCGGCAACATGGGCTGGCTGGTGTATTACGTCATGCCCTTCATCGAAGGCCCTTCGTTGAAGGAAGCACTGGTGCCCGGCACCCCGATGCCGGTCGCCCAGGCCACAACGATTGGCCTTGATTTGCTGGGCGCACTCGCGCACGCCCATGAGCGCGGGCTGGTCCATCGGGACGTCAAGCCGGACAACGTGATTCTCTCCCCGACCGAGGGTGCGGTGCTGCTCGACTTCGGCATTGCCCGCGCCATTGCGTCCAGCGGCGCCGATCGCCTGACCGTGTCCGGCATGACCGTCGGGACCGCGGCGTACATGAGCCCGGAACAGGTGCTCGGTGACGACGGGCTCGACCACCGAAGCGATATCTACTCGCTGGGTTGCGTCCTGTTCGAATGCCTTGCCGGCAAGCCGGTATACGCCGGCGTGAACGACGCGGTGGCCATGAGCATGCAGGTGACGGGACCGGTGCCCGACCTGGCATCCCTGCGTCCCGACCTTCCCTCGGCCGTGGTCAACGCCGTCCACCGCGCCCTCGCCAAGACGAAGGAGGGGCGGTGGCAGTCGGCGGGGGAGATGCGGGAGGCACTTGGGGTCAGGGGTTAGGGAGGGAGTTATCTTTTCGCCAAGCGTTAGTCCATGGTCCCTCGTCCCTGATCCCTCACCCGATGCCCAAACGAGACTTCCTCGCCATCCCCGACTTCTCCCGCGCCGAGCTGATTCAGCTCTTTGACCTCGCGGCTCGCATGAAGCGGGGCGACTACGCCGAGCAGCCGCTCGCTGGCAAGACCCTCGGCATGATCTTCACCAAGAGTTCCACGCGTACCCGGGTCTCGTTCGAGGTGGGAGCGGCGCAGCTGGGCGGGCGAGGGATCTTCCTCAGCAGCCGGGACATCCAGCTGGGCCGGGGCGAGCCGATCAAGGACACGGCCCGGGTGCTCTCGCGCTACCTTGACATGATCATGATCCGCACCTTTGCGCATGCGGACGTCGAGGAGCTGGCCCGTTACGCCAGCATCCCGATCATCAACGGCCTCACCGACCTGCTGCATCCCTGCCAGATCCTGGCCGACCTGCTCACGGTGCGGGAGAGCCTCGGCGGCTGGGAAGGGAAGGCCATCGCCTGGGTGGGCGATGGCAACAACATGGCCCACAGCTGGATCAATGCCGCCGGTGTCCTCGGCTTCGAGCTCCGGCTCGCCTGCCCGGCGGGCTACGATCCCGATGCCGACATTCTCAAGCGCAACCAGGCCCTGACCACGATTTCCCTGCATCGCGACCCGCGCGAGGCGGTGCGCGGCGCCCACGTGGTGAACACCGACGTCTGGGCTTCCATGGGCCAGGAAGAAGAGCAGAAGGAGCGCGCGCGCGCCTTTGCCGGGTTCTGCGTCGATGAGGCGCTCATGGCGCTGGCCGCCAAAGGTGCCATCTTTCTGCACTGCCTCCCCGCCCACCGGGGCGAGGAAGTGACCGATGCCGTCATCGAAGGGCCGCAGTCCCGCGTGTTCGACGAAGCCGAAAACCGGCTCCATGCGCAGAAGGCGTTGATGGCAATGCTGGTCGTCGGTCGTCAGTCTTCAGTCGTCAGTTGACGACCGCCGCCTGACGACCGAAGGCCCCTCCTTCACAACCGACGACCGACGACTGACGACGATGACCTCTCTCCGACATACCCCACTCCATTCCGCCCACATCGCCCTCGGCGCCAGGATGGTGCCCTTTGCCGGTTACGAGATGCCGGTGCAGTATCCCACGGGTATCACCGCCGAGCATCAGGCGGTGCGCACCAACGTGGGCATCTTCGATGTCTCGCACATGGGCGAGTTCGAGGTCACCGGCCCCGATCGCAACGCGTTCGTCAATCGCGTCACCTGCAACGACGTGGGTGCGCTCGAATCGGGGCAGGTGCAGTACTCGGCGATCCTCACGACGGAAGGCACCTTCGTGGATGATTGCACCGTGTATCGGTTCGACGACAAGGTCATGATCGTGGTCAACGCCTCGAACCGGGAGAAGGCCTGGAAGCACATCGTGGACCTCAAGGCCGGCGCCAACGTGCGCCTCCGCGACATCTCGGACGAGATCGGGCTGCTGGCGGTGCAGGGGCCGCGCGCCGAGGCGATGGTGCAGCCGCTCACCGACCTCACGCTGCGTGACATCGAGTATTACCACTTCACCACTGGGCGCGTTGCTGGCGTGGACTGCTTCATCTCGCGCACCGGTTACACTGGCGAAGATGGGTTCGAGCTGTATTGCCGGGCCACGGATACCGAGAAGCTGTGGAAGGCGCTCACGGAGGCGGGTGCGCTGCCGATCGGGCTGGGCGCGCGCGACTCGCTGCGGCTGGAAATGGCCTACGCGCTGTATGGCAATGAAATTGACGACACCATCACGCCGCTCGAAGCCGGACTCGCCTGGATCGTGAAGCTCGACAAGGGCGCGCCGTTTACTGGAGCCGACGCACTCCGCGCGCAGAAGGAGCGCGGCGTCACCCGCCGGCTGGTGGGATTCAGGACCGAAGGAAAAACCTTCCCGCGCCATGGTTATCCGGTGTATTTCGACGGGCGCCAGGTGGATGTCGTCCGGAGCGGCACTGTGCGCCCGTCGCTGGGGTACGGCATCGGCACTACCTACCTGCCGGCGGGAAATACCAAGCCGGGAACGAAGTTCGAAATCGAGATCCGGGGACAGAAGATCGCAGCCGAAGTCGTGAGCCGCCCGTTCTACACCAATGGTTCGGTGCACAAGGCCAGGTAGGCGATCATGCGCATCGCCGTGCTCACCATCTCGGATGCCGGGAGCCGAGGCGAGCGCGAGGATCTCTCGGGCCCGGCGATTGCGCAGTGGGCCATGGCGCGGGGCTACGACGTGGTCGCGCGCGAGATGGTGCCCGACGAGCGCCAGGACATCAGCGAATGGCTCCTGCGCTGGGCAGACAATGACACAGCGGACGTAGTGCTCACCACCGGCGGCACCGGACTCGCGCCCCGCGATGTGACCCCTGAAGCCACACGGCCCCTCCTCACCAAGGAAGCGCCCGGCATCGCCGAGGCCATCCGTCTCGGCAATTATCCGAAAGTGCCCTACGCAGTGCTCTCGCGCGGCGTGGCTGGTGTGCGCGGCCGGACGCTGATCGTCAATCTCCCCGGCAGCCCTGCTGGCGTGCGCGATGGCCTCGCCGTGCTCGAGCCGTTGCTGGCGCATGCGGTGGGGCTGGTGCGGGGGGAGCGCGGTGGGGGGCATTGACGGCTGAAAGCTGAAGGCTGAAGGCCAGCCGCGAGCCGCCAGCCGCCCAGCCTCAGGTCATCCGCTCTTGCGTGCCATCACATCGAGCCGTATGGTCATGGAATTCTTCTTGGATCGCAGAATGTTGCTCAATGTTGCTCCGAGCTCCTATCCATCCTCCTACGCGTCAATCGCCTGGTCACCCGCGAAGCAACTGGTCGGTGTCAATCCGTCTACAGGTGCGGCTACTACCATTACGGCTGCATCGCCGACGTCAACCGACAGCACTGTTGTCAGGGCCACACTGACTTCTACCACGGCGCCCGGAGCAGTCGTTGGCACGATGGCCCGCCTCATCGGTGACAGTGTGCGAATCTTTGTTACGCCGGATACATCGCACGACGATGCCGGCAGCGGCTTTGCCGTGACCGACATCAATGGCCCTGCAACACCTATCCACCAAGCGGATACCTACTATCTGACCGTGGACGTGGCCAACATTCCGGGGGCTGATCTCTATCTCAGGTGGCAGGTGTCTTACAGCAATGGCGTGATTGGAAATGTTGACACCGGCTTTCGCACCGGTCCGTCCTACATGCTCCAGGTTCCGACAGGCTCGTATCGCATCACCGTGACCGTGACGCCACGAAGCAATAGCGTCAATGGCAGCCCCCGGACGGAGTATCTTCCGGTTTGTACCGGTAGCGGAGATGGAGGCGGAGGGGGTGGAGGTGACCTGCTACGGGCCGGCAGCGAGCAGCTGCTCACTCCCGATGCCGTCACGGGGTGCTGACATGCGACTCATCGGACTTCTGTACGGTGCCACATTGCTGGCGGCCTGCGGCACTGAACCCTCGTCTCCGCCGCCGCCCTTTGTCGGCAAGATCGTGTTTGCGTCCGACCGCGCACGGCTGGATGGCAAGCCACTCCTGTACAGCATGAACGTGGATGGAACAGGCATTGCTCAGCTGAGCATCTCTTTGCCGGGACCCCTGAGACTCCCGAGCGTGAGCCCCGACGGACGGCGCCTGATGTTCACACGGGATGGGGTCTACATGGTGGACGCTGGCGGCCTGAATCTGGACCATGTGTTGACGGGGCAGGAGGGAGTCGGTGGCCGTTTCGATCCAACCGGAAACCGGATGGTCTTCGTGAGCGCCGGCACAGATGGGAGCGACCTGTCCATGCTGGACCTCGGGACACGGGTAGCCACGAAGCTCATCGATACGCCCGGCTATAGTGAGTCGCAGCCCAGCTGGTCGGCTGACGGCCAGTGGATCTGCTACACGCGCGGGCCGACTGACGATTCAGGACCGGAGCAGGTCTGAGTCATTCGCAGCGACGGCGCGGGGGCCACTCAGCTGACGTTTGATCCCGGCGAGTTCTCGGCATACCCGGCGTTCTCCGCGGACGGGGACTGGATCGCGTACAGCAGGCAGCAGAATGATTTACGGCTCATGCATCCAGATGGCTCTGGCGATCACTCCATCTTCACTTCCCCTGACCAAGGCGTGGTCAGCCCCGCATGGTCACCGGGCGACTCTCTGATCGCCATCGAATACGGGATTGCGCTCGCGACGATTCATCCTGATGGCACTGGGCTTCGGGTTCTGGTCGATAGCGGCGTCAGTGTGGCCCCGACGTGGGGGCCGGCGCTGAAGTAGATCGCTTTGCCGATCGATCATTGGGGCGGCGCATGCGTCGCCCCTACCTCTGTGTCCCCGTCCTACTCCCCCCACACCTCGCCGAAGAACGTCGCCAGGTCCAGATCCAGTTCGATGCCATCTGCCGGACTCCAGCGAAGCCGCCCCGAGAGGACCTCGGGCCTCGATTCTTCAGGATGCCAGCGCTCCACCACCCGCCCATCGAGGTCCACGATCCAGTACTCGGGGACTCCCGCACGCTGGTAACGCCGGCGCTTGATGTCGCGGTCGTACCGCGCTGTGGATGGCGAAAGGACTTCCACCACCAGTAGCAGCGACGCAATGTCCGTCCAGTCTCGCAACGGCTTGCCGGTCACGGTACGGAAGACAAAAAGGTCGGGTTGGAGGATTTCGTCCTCACCCAGCGTGATGTCGGCCGGCGAAACCAGGACTCGGCCGGATCCCGAATCGCCGAGAGCGGTCCGGACACTGTCGTACAGCATCATGAGCGCCGTCTGATGCTGACCCCGTGGTGCCGGCGTCACGACGAGGTCTCCGTCGATGAGCTCGTACCGATTGCCGTCGTCCGGCAGCGCGAACACCGCTTCCCGGGTCCAACGGCTGGCATCCCGCATTCCGTGTCCCGCAGTCTGAGGCATACCCATAACGCTCGGCTCGGCGCTGAAGAAAGGCAAGAGGGCATGCCGGGAATGTGGCGATGCTGCGCGCCGCATCCGTCACCCCACAAACGCGGGCAGGTGCATTTTGACTGCTGAGAGCTGAGAGCTGAAAGCTGAGAGCTGATGGCCAGCAGCCAGTGACCAGCAGCCAGCCGCCCTTCCCGTCTTCCCGCCTTCCCGCCTTCCCGCCTACTTTCCTCCCATGGCCAGCCAGATTCTCATCACCATGGACGACCTCGAAACCGCCGTCCGCGCCAATGCGGCGCTCGAAGCGGCCGGGTTCAGCACTGCCATGGTGAGTTCGATGGACGACGCCCCGGGCGTGCTCCGTCGAGAACGGCCCGAGCTGATCATCCTCTCGGGCGCCGTGTACGATCCGCCAGCCCGCCACCTCATGGCCCTCGCCCGCGAAGCCGAGGCGTCCACGCTCGCGCTCCTCGAGCCCACCGACTCCGATCGGACCGAACGGGTGGAGCGGATCGGCGCCACCGAGGTGCTGGTCAAGCCGTCCACGCCGGATGACCTGACCGAACTCGCCCGTCGCCTGATCGAGCGGCGCCAGCTCCAGGATCGCACCGGCATCGCCGGCGAGAGCGAGGCGATTCAGGAAGTGCTGGTGAAGATCGAGCAGATGGCCCCGGTCACCAGCACCGTGCTCATCCAGGGTGAAAGCGGCACCGGCAAGGAGCTGGTCGCCAAGGCAATTCATGATCTCTCTCCTCGCCGCGGCAAGGTATTCCTCGCCGTCAACTGCGCGGCGCTGCCGGAGACCCTGCTCGAGAGCGAGCTCTTTGGCCACGAGAAGGGCGCCTTCACCGGCGCCGCCGAACGTCGCCTCGGCCGCTTCGAGCTGGCCGACGGCGGCACCCTCTTCCTCGACGAGATCGGCGAGATCCCCTTCAGCGTCCAGGTGAAGCTGCTCCGGGTGCTGGAGACCCGCACCTTCTTCCGCGTGGGCGGCACCCAGCCGATCCGGGTGGACGTGCGCGTGGTGGCGGCCACCAACCGCAACCTGCGCGACCTGGTCTCCGTCGGCGAATTCCGCGACGACCTCTATTACCGGCTCAACGTCCTCAATATCTATCTCCCGCCCCTGCGCGAACGCCGGGGCGACATCCCGCTGCTGGTGCGGCGATTCACCCGGGAATTCGCGCGGATCCACGACCGCACCTTCCGGGGTATCGCGCCCGAGGCGATGGAGCGGCTGGTCAACGCGCCCTGGCCCGGGAACGTCCGCCAGCTCCGGAACCTGATCGAGAGCATGGTGGTGCTGGCCCCGGGCACCGAGATCCGGGCCAGTGACATCCCGTCCGACATCGCCGACGGGCCCGCGCTCCTGCCGGTGCGGGTGGCCCAGCTGGCCCGTGAGAACGGTCTCGGCGGCCAGGAGATCGAGTTCATTCTCCGGAACCTCGTGGACCTGCGGCTGCAGGTGGAGGAGCTTCGGCGACGGATGGACGACGGGCCGCCCCGGGTCCGGGTCATCGAGCTGTCGGACAGCCCCATCGTGGGAGATCTCTCGCAGATTGCGGAACGGGACACCGAGGAGGACGTGGTCTACCGCTCCGGGATGACCATGGAGGAGGTGGAGAAGGCCGCCATCGGGGCCGCGCTCCGGGAAGCCAGGGGGAACCGGCGGAAGGCGGCCGAGCAACTGGGGATCGGGGAGCGAACTCTGTACCGGAAGATCAAAGCCTATTCGCTGGAATGATTTAGCCCAGCACGCGCCAGTTCCATGATGCAGCGTCTCGACGGCTAAGTTGCGATCTTGCTACGGTTTGCGCACGTCCACCTCTTGACTTTCTTTAACCTGGCCGCACATATTGGCAGCCACCCTTTTCGATAATCAGGGCGGCAGCTTCTTGCACTTCGTCATCGACGCGGAATCGTGTGTCGCATGCCTGGCATGCGTACGTGACTGCCCCACCGACGCCATTGCGGTCGCCGGTGAAGCTCCGCTGTTGCAGGTGGTTGACGAGCTCTGCATCCGCTGCGGCCAGTGCTACGCCGTCTGCCCCCACGATGCGGTGCGGGTCAACGGCGAGGTCGGTCGCGCGCTGGCCATCGCCTCCCAGGGCGACGGGATCCTGATCCTGAGCCCGGAAATGGCGGCCCATTTCTATCCGGCCACGCCTGAGCAGGTGGTAAATGCCTGCTACGAGGCGGGTTTCCGCACCGTCACCCGGGGCGTCATCGGCGATGAGCTGGTTGCCGCCGAGTACCTCAAGCTCTGGCGCGAGGAGCCGTGGGGCACCCTCATCCGCTCCACCGATCCGGTAGTGGTGGACACGGTGCGGGCCCAGTTTCCCGAGCTCATCCCCTATCTGGCGCCCGTCACCACGCCGCCAGTCGCCGAAGCCCGGCATCTCCGGGTGCGGTTCGGGCCCGGGCTCCGGATCGTGCATGCGGGCGTGAACGCCAGCGAGGGCGCGCCGGACCTGGACGCCGCCATCACATTTGGCGATCTCGAGGAAGTCCTCAAGGCTCGCGGCGTCAACATCCTGGGCCAGCCCACCTGGTTCAGCCGGGTGCCGGAGGAGCGGCGGCGGCACCAGAGCGCCGCGGGCGGCATGCCGCTCGAGCTGCTGGAGGAGTTCAAGCAGGCGAGCGCCCGCTTTCGCCTGGTGCGGGGGCTCGACCAGCTGCCCGCCATTGCCCGCGCGGTGAGCGTGGACCGCATGGATCTGGGCTTTGTCGACATCCTCTCCTACGAAGGCCTGCTCGACCACCCGCTGGCCGGTCCCAAGGACCAGCTCTTCTGGCGCCGGGCGCTCATCGCCAGCACCGAGCCGCCCCGGGCGCCGGCGCCGGTCCTCGACCGCACCGTGGTGGCGAGCGTGGGCGCCATCTTCCAGATCCAGCCCGAGCGGATGGAGCCGGACAGCGAAACGGTCGCGGCCATCCTCAAGGAAATCGGCCTCGGACCCAACGGCCGGCCCTGGGATTGCGGTGCATGCGGATTTGACACCTGTCAAAAATTTGCCGAGACGGCGGCCGCCGGCCGGGCCAGTTTGCGGCAATGCCTGCCCTATCAGGAGCGCCGGGCGGAGGACGCCCAGAAGGCTGCGGCGGTGGATCTCCTTACGGGACTATCCACTTACCGCGTTCTCCGCGACCGGCTCTCGTTCGAAATCGAGCGTTCCCGACGGAATGGCGAGACCTTTGCTGTATTATTCCTCGATCTCGACCGATTCAAGCAAGTGAACGACACGTACGGCCACGAGGCCGGCAACGAAATCCTTCGCGCCGCCTCGGCGGAAATCCGAAACGCCGTACGTGCCTCGGACGTGGCAGCCCGGTACGGGGGGGACGAGTTTGTCGTCATCCTGACCCGGACCGACCTGGCTGGCGCCACACGTGTGGCCGAGGCCTTACGGGCGGGGATCGAGGGTGTGGGCCGGCGGCTGGGGTACGAGTCAGGCCTCATCACGGTGAGCTGCGGCATCGCCGAGTTTGACCCGAAGCAGCCCGGCGAGGGCGACCTCCTGGTCACCGCCGACCGCGCGCTCTATCGGGCCAAGGCGGCGGGACGTAATGTGGTGGCATGATAGTCGTCGGTCTTCGGTCGTCTGTCGCCGTATGCGTTTGACGACTGAAGACCGACGACCGACGACAAGTGACGCGACTTACCTGAATACGGAGTACCAGTGACAGGTCCATACTCAGCCAAGCAGCAGGGTGCCACCGCCAATCCGGGGAAGGCGCCGAACGACGCCATTCCCGATCCGTGGGGGGTGCGCCGGGCCGAGAACCTGCTCACCAGTCTGGAGGGAATCCTCTCGGCGCGGGTCGTGACCACCCCGCTGGGTGAAGTGAGCGAAGTCCACGTGCTGGCGCAGTCGGGGTTGCAGCCCAAGCAGCTGGTCCGGAACATCGAATCGGCGCTGCTGGCGCAGCTGGGCCTGCGGGTGGACCATCGGAAGATCAGCGTGGCGCAGACGGCGGACGTCAAGCCGCTGGAGGCGCTGGAGCAGACGGCGGTGCGGGAGCAGGCGCTGCGCCGTGCGGTGCTCTTCGAGAACCTGACGGTGGCGCCTGGGCAGCGGCCCCACCGCATCGGAATCCAGGTGACCCTGAGTTACCGGGGCCAGACGGAAATGGCATCGGAGGAGTCGAGTGACACGCCAAGGAGCCGAGTAGAAGCGGCTGCCAAGGCGGCGGTCACGGTCCTGGATCGGTTGCTGGCGGACGTGAGTGCCTCGGTGGCGCTGGGGCTGGAAGGGGCGCGCATCGTGGAAGCGTTCGAGCGGCAGTTTGCCTTCGTGGGGGTGCAGGGGCTGGGCGGGCGGGATTCGCTGTTGCTGACCGGGTCGGCGGAGATCAAGGAGAGCGCCGAGCGGGCAGCGGTCTTTGCAGTGCTGGATGCCACGAATCGGTGGACGGAGATGCGCCGGCCGGATTGAGGGAGTAATCCGGTGCGGGCGTCAGGTTCACGCGCAGGTTGACGAAAGGAAAAAACGGGTCGGGGACCAGACCGGGCACGGTCAAAGCGGAATCGAGCGGACGAAGGACAAGCGGAGCGTCTGGCATGCCATAGCGAGGCAGCCACTTCCCAGCAGGATCATCGGATAGTACCCGAGGGGGGGTGACGCTCATGTTGCTTATCGACGTCGTGTCGGCGATGGTTTCATTCGTCGCGAAGCTGTTCGCCACTGGTGGCGGGCAGGACTGGGTCTAAATACCCAATGGGTCCCCACCCTACTCTTATGCTTCGCACCTCTAGGCTCAACTTGTTCGTTGCAGGAGTCGTAATAGCGGCTCTTGCATCGATGGTTTTGTCCTACAGCGTGGCGCCCGCGTTCCCAGGCTACTGGGAACTGGGTGGCTTCGTGTTGATCGCTTTCTTACTGGATCGCACGGGCCTTCCCCTCAGGGTTTCTGCCCGATCGTCAGTCTCGTTCATCATGCACATCTCGAGCGCAATCCTGTTCGGTGCGTTCTGGGGTGGAGTAACTGCCGGTATCTCGGTAGGCGTGAATCATCTCGTATCAGGTACGCCGCGTAACAAGACCCTCTTTAACATAGCGCAGCGGGTTCTCTCAGTAACGCTAGCTATTCTGACCTACCGCGCGCTCGGCGGCGGATTGCCGCCAGCCTATTTGCAGCTTGGTTCCGGTCTTGCCGCGCTTTCTGCGATCCAGCGAGACCTTGGCCTGTTCTTCCTGTTCGCCGTCCTGTACTTCCTGATCAACTCTGCGCTCGTAAGCGCTGCCGTGGCAATTAGCGCAGACCGTCAGTTCCGTGACGTTTGGACTCTAAATACGCGGGGCATTCTCGGATATGACATTGGTGCGAGTGTTCTCGGAATGCTCGTCGCGTGGGTCTTCGCCTACTCGGAGCGTGCGTGGGGATTTGGGCTCTATGGCCTGCTTTTTGTAATCCCACCCATAATTCTCGTTCGGCACGTTTATGGGCTCTATCATCAGCTGCAACACAGTGGGCAGGAGTTGCTTCAGCTGATGGTAAAGGCTATTGAAGCCCGTGACCCGTACACGTCCGGCCACTCTGTTCGAGTCAGCGAGGTAGCGCGACTTATTGCGCTTGAGCTGGGACTATCCGTCAGCGAGGTTGAACAGATTGAGACGGCAGCGCTCTTGCACGACGTCGGCAAGATCCACGAGGAATTTGCGCCACTTCTGCGCAAGGAAGCTCGTCTGACGCCGGAAGAGACCGCGTTGATGCAAACCCACTCGACGCGAAGCGCCGAATTGGTGGGAGTTATTTCGAAGTTTCGGGGCTTTGTACAGGACTCTGTTCGCCACCACCATGAGCGCTGGGATGGGCAGGGTTATCCCAGCGGACTGAGCGGGGAAGCGATTCCATTAGGGGCACGCATCATATTGGTGTGCGACACGATCGATGCGATGACGACGGATCGCCCGTATCGAAAGCGCCTGGGCCTTGATATTGTCATCGCCGAATTGCAGAAGTGCAGTGGCAGCCAATTTGACCCGTCGCTTGTACATATGGTGATTAATTCGGTCGCAATCAGGAGAATGATCGCGGGCAATGCTTTAGCTCCCGAAGGGGTAATCGAGCAGCCGCAGCGTTCCCGAAAGGTAGCGTGGCCGGCCCCGAGTTTTTGGCGAAGCAGTCGAAAGGCCTAAATAAGTCTGCTCCATTTCTCAACGCCACGGGTTCGGCCACAGACCATTTTCCGAAGGTTCTTTCAACTTCTTAATTCGTGGGCCCTTTGGGCCCGCGACCGCGCCGTACCGCGGCCCTCCGGTAGTATGCCCAGAGTTGAAAAAAAGGAAGCCACCGCCGGTGGAAGATTGGCTAGAGCTTCTTGAGCTTGGTCAGCGAACGCTCGTGCCGCCTCAGGTTCAAGCTCAACAAATCGTGCGGCCAACGCAATCTCGGCACGATCGAACAGGTCGAGCCCAGCGATATTGTCTAGCAGGCCGAACAGGTGTGACCGCGTAGCGTCATGCTCGGGTCGTACCCGTGCTAGCCACCGAGCATGAATTCCAGTGAAGCCCGTGGCAAGTGGAACTGACAGAGGGCCTGTGACTCCCTTTAAGGCCTGTCGGACTGCGGCTCGTTTCTTTTGGGTCAGCCACAAACAATCCGCCAAATAAAGGTGTCGAACTTGCTGGACCCATTGAGCCGCGCGCTCGAATGGAACCCCACCGAGCGCGAGAGTTGCATTGATGGCCTCGACTCGCTTCCCCCGCATCGCTTGCCCAATGGCGACTGTGTAGTGAGCAAGGAATCTACGGTAGTTGCCAGGCTGCCCCCCGTCACATTCCAGCGATTCGAGCCCGCTTCTTACTTGCTGGTCGTATTGGCCAAGTTTACCGTAACAGAGCGCTCGATTGGCAAACGCCGAGGCGAGGAGAGAGCCGTTTCCAAGCTCGGTCGCAATGACAATGGCTGCGTCGAAGTGAGTTAGGGCTTCCTCGTAGTGCCCCTGACTGCAGCAAACACCCCCTCGGCCCATACTGAGGAGTGCAGCAGAACTGCTGCGAGTTCGCGTTAGCGCCATCTCCGCGGAGAGAGATCTTGATGACTCTTCCAGCGCACCCGGCTCCCGAACGAGACATCCGATTCGGAATTGTGCAGTCAGCCAATCTTGGCGCGCGGCGCTCTTCAACATGACAGCGTCGAAGCTAACGAGCGTGTCTAGCGTAGCAGCTGCCAGTGCGACATGTCGAGTGGCCAGAACTAGGCCAGAAGCTGCACGTGCCAGCGCCGAAATAGTAAATGGGTCCGATACATTGGGAATGGCTCCTAGGATTTCGGTGACCATCTCGCCAACTTCAGCTTCTTCCCAGCGGCAGAGCGCTGAATTTCCCGCAGATAGAAGTGCGTGTCGTAACCAGACTTGGTTCGGGTCGGGCCCCGGCTCCATCTCCTCCAGCGCGATGAGCGAGCGATTCCATTCTCCCTGCTCTTGAAGCGATTCACAGACAAGCAGAGTGGCCGCCGTTCTATCAGATGGCTGTGCCAACACGCCGTTTGCACTACAGAGCGCGAGTTCCACCGAATGCGGTGCACCGCGCTGCAGTGCTTGCCGCGCTCCGCGCAGGAGATACGGTACGGCTTCCTCGATCCGGCCGCCCCGGATGCAGTGCCACGCAATCTCGAGCCCCAGGATGTCCGTCCCGTCCCGCTCGCTGTCGATCAG
>DASTFH010000166.1:0-41492 GCA_035708725.1 Gemmatimonadales bacterium
CCAGGGAGCAGGGTTGACACATTCATCGTTCGGGGAGGCATTTCAGCAATGCGCGTGACTTCGATGGTGGCGGCGCTGGCAGTCGTGCTGGCGGCGTGCGGTGGCGAGAAGCAGGCCGACAATTCACAGACGGCGATGTCGGATTCGGCGGCAGGCGCGCCCTCAACGACCGCGACGGCGGCCACCGGCACGACGCACAAGGTTCAGATGACGATGGTCGACGGCGAGGCGCGCTACGTGCCGGACCAGATCACCGTCAAGCCGGGCGACGCAATCGCGTTCATCAATGGCGAGGGCGGTCCGCACAATGTGCATTTCTGGGCTGACAGCATGCCGTCGGGCGGGCAGGGCGCGATCAGCATGGATCGCCAGCTGGCGCCGCTGCAGTCGGAAATGCTGGTGCCGGCCGGTGACAGCGTGGTGGTCACCTTTGCGTCCAGCGCTCCGAAGGGCGCCTATCCCTTCATCTGCGATCCGCACGGCGCGATGGGCATGGTTGGCAAGGTAACGGTCGAGTAAGACTGAAGCCTGTCGTGCCGGAACGGCGAGGGATCACGATCCTTCGCCGTTCTTTTTTCATGCCCGGTGCATGGCGCGCCGCCCGACCTCTCCCGCCGCGAGCCCGACCGCCAGCCCCGCCAGGGCGTCGACACCATAGTGCATCTGGCAATACACGACGGCCACGATGAGCAGCAGCGTCGGTACCAGCAACAGCAGCCCCAGCCCGCGCGACGCCCGCCACCCGGCCAGCAGGGCCGCCACCGTGGCCGCGACGTGGCTGCTCGGGAACGCCGCTCCGAAGGAACTCCCCTGGCTCAGCGTGTCGTATACCCAGCGCGCCGTCAGCGTGCCGACGAACGGACCAGTGGGCCGCGGAAAGGCGTAGTACGGCCCCGCCACGGGCATGAAGATGAAGCAGAGATAGCAGGCCACGAACGCCGCCATCACGCTCAGGATGAAGGCCCGGAGCGCCGCCACGCGCCGGTGCGCCGCCATCCAGAAGGCCGGCACGATCAGGATCGGATAGTAGGCGAGGTAGGCGCCGTGGAGAATGAACGACCACACCACGCTCGGTGCCGACCGCCACCAGTCGCGGCTGGGCTGGCCGCCGAAGAGCAGCATCTCCCAGTGCTGGATCAGCGCATCGTGCACCGGACGGCCGGCATTGAGCACATCCAGTTCGCTGTACAACCCAACCAGCAGGATGAGCGGGTAGAGCTCGGCGATGGCCCGGCCTGCGCTGCCGAGTCCTGGCAGCCGCACCAGCCAGATCAGCAGGAAGATCAGGACGTGCGCCAGCAGGAGCCACGACCAGCCCGCCAGATCCGGCGCGCGGACCAGCAGCACGGCCACGACGACAGCGTTGTATCCCAGCAGCAGCCAGTCGACGAGACGGAGACGGCGGGATGCGTCGACCCTCACAACCACCCGGCATCCCGATACCAGCGCCAGGTTTCTGCAAGTCCCGAGGCAAGATCAAACGCCGGCAGCCAGCCGGCGTCCCGCATGAAGGGCGACGGATCGGCCGTCCACGCCGCCTGCAGGAATTCGTTGGCCTTGTCGGCATTCAGGATCGTGGCCTTGCCCGCGAGGCGAGCCACGCCGCCGGTGAAATGCAGGATGGGGCGCACCAGTCCACCCGGCAGGCTAATCACGTGTACCCGCCGGTGCATGGTCTTGCCGATGAGCCGGACCAGCTCAGCGCTGGTAATCACTTCAGGATGGTTCACGAAATAGGTGCCGCCGGCGACCCCCGGCTCGCTTCCCGCCAGTACCGCCGCCTCTGCGAGATCCGGCGCGTAGACCGCGGACAGCTCCTGTGATCCATCCCCGAACACCGGTGCCATGCCGTAGCGCACCAGCCGGAACACCTTGATCAGGTTGTCGCGGTCGTTGGGACCGTACACGGTTGGCGGGCGGAGAATGACCCAGGGAAGGGCACCGCGTCGCACGACGTCCTCGCCGGCGAGCTTGCTGCGGCCGTATGCTGTCACGGGCGCAGGCGGCTCCTCGGCCGTCCGGGGCTGGGCTGGCCGTGACGGCCCTGCCGCCGCGCCGGAGCTCATGAGGACGAATCGGTCCACGCCCGCGGCCTCCGCCGCGCGCAGCAGGTTCGCGGTGCCGTCACGATTGGCCCGGAGGTACGCCGCTTCGTCGCGCGCCGCGATGACGCCGGCCACGTGCTGCACCACGGCCTGTCCCTCGCAGGCGCGGCGCAACGCGACGTCGTCATGCAGGTCGCCGACGACGAGGCGCACGCCGAGGCGCTCGAGCGCGGCCGCACGCGAGGGAGAGCGCACCAGCGCCGTCACCGCGATGCCGCGGGTCAGCAGTGCCGCTACCACGTGACCGCCGACAAAGCCGGTGGCCCCGGTCACAAGCGTGTTCACAGCGGTCGGTCGTAAAGCCGGTAGGTCTTGTAAACGTGGAAGTCCATTTTCTCGAGGCCAAGATTCATGGCGGTGTTGTCCTCGAGGATCCAGCCCGCTTCGCCCCAGCGCATGCCGATGCGCTGGCCATTGCTCCAGATGTAGTGGTAGAGCACGGCGTCCAGCCCCTTGCCCCGGTAGGCTGGCAGGATGCCGAGCAGCGGAATGCGGATGCGGTGGATCTTGCTGGTCTTGAGGGCCCAGAGGAGCTTGGGCAGGACCGGCAGCAGGTGGCCGCCGCGATTGCCGCGGAAGACCTGGTTCAAGTCCGGCAGGCCCAGCCCGAAGCCGACGATTTCTCCAGCTTTCTCCGCCATGCCCACCAGTTCCGGCATGACGACCGGCTTGAACTGCTTCGCCAGGTGGTCAATCTCGGCCTCGGTCATGGGCACGAAGCCCCAGTTCTTTTCCCACGCCGCGTTGTAGATCCGCTTGATCGCTTCGACTTCGTCGTCGAAGCGCTTGAGATCGAGCGGGCGCACGGTGATTCCCATGCGCTCGCGCATGATGCCGACGGCGCGGGTCAGCCGCTCCGGCGCCTCGCGGCGCTCCTGCAGCTGAGGGTCTCCACCCTGGTAGACGAGCAGGTTCCTGGCGTTCGAGAAGCCCGCGTGCTCGACCAGAGTCTGGTAATAGGGCGGGTTGTGCGGCATCATGAGCGCGGGCGGCGTGTCAAACCCGTCCACCAGCAACCCGCACTCGTCATTCACCGAGAACGAGGCAGGGCCGCGCATGGTGTCGAAGCCACGCGCCCTGAGCCACGTCGCCGCCTGCGCGAAGAGTGCGTCGGCCGTCTCCTGCCGGTTCTCGCATTCAAAGAATCCGAAGAAGCCGACCAGGTCGCCGTGGGTCTCGTTGTGGAGCCGGTTGGAGATGGCGGCGATGCGGCCAACGACCGCACCATCGCGCTCGGCCAGGAAGTAGGCCGCTTCGGCGTGCTGGAAGAACGGATTCTTCTCGCGATTGAGGAGAAGGGCTACATCCCGACGCAACGGCGGGACCCAGAGGGGGTCCCGCGTGTGCAGCCGATAGGGCAGGTCAATGAACCGCTTGAGGTCCCCGGCGCCCTGGACTTCGCGAATGGCTGTGGGGTTCAGACGACCCCCAGCTCCCGGCCGATGCTGGCAAACTGCTCGAGGCAGAAGTCAATCTGCTCGAACGTGTGCGTCGCCATGACGCTGGTGCGCAGCCGGCACTGGGTGGGCTGCACCGCCGGCGGCATGACGGGATTGGTGAACACGCCGGCATCAAAGAGCCGCCGCCACATGACGAACGTGGTCTCCATCGGGCCGATGACCACCGGGACAATGGGCGTTTCGGTGCTGCCGATGTCGAAGCCGAGCGAACGGAATCCGTCCTGCAGGCGCCGGGCGTTGGCCCAGAGCGCGTCACGCCGCTCCGGCTCACGCTGGATCACTTCGAGCGCCGCGAGTACACCGGCGGTGTTGGCCGGTGGGAGCGAGGCGGTGAAGATGAGCGGGCGGCTGTGGTGCCGGATGAAGTGGATGACCTGCTCCGAACCGGCGACGAACCCGCCGATGGAGGCGAGCGACTTGGAGAAGGTGCCGGCAATGATGTCGACTTCATCAGTCATGCCGAAGTGGGCCGCCGTGCCATCGCCATTCGGTCCGAGCACGCCCAGCGCGTGGGCATCGTCCACGGCCAGCGCGGCGCCGTACTTCCGGCCGACCCGCACCAGGCCCGGGACATCGGCGATGTCACCCTCCATTGAGTACACGCCGTCCACCACGATGAGCGACCCACGGTTGCCGGCACGGTCGAGCTTCCGCTCCAGGCCGGCCAGGTCGCCGTGATTGAAGCGCTCGGTCTCGCCAAATGACATCTTGGCGCCATCCACGATGGAGGCGTGGTCGAGCTTGTCGAGGAAGACCATCTCGCCGCGGCCAACCAGCGCACTGATCAGGCCGAGGTTGGCGTTGTAACCGGTGGAGAAGACGAGGCAGTCTTCCTTGTTGAGGAACTGCGCCAGCGCCTCCTCGAGCTGGCCATGCAGGTCCAGCGTGCCGTTGAGGAAGCGGCTGCCGGTGCAACCGGAGCCGTAGCGGTGCAGGGCGCGCTGCGCGGCCTCCAGCACCTGGGGATGATGTGTCAAGCCCAGGTAGTTGTTGGAGCCCAGCATGATCCGCTTCGTGCCCTCGATCGTGACGACCGTGTCCTCAGACTCCGAGATAGGCTTGAAGTACGGGTACAGGCCGGCCGCCTGGATTTCGCGCGCCTTGGTGAACTGGCGACACTTGTCAAAGAGCGCAATGTGCTGAAGCGTCTGCGTATCCACGTTGCCTCGGCCAGAGAAAAGTGTGAGGACCGCCGCGACCCCACTTCGCCTGATATAGAACGGTTCAAAGTACAAGATTGCCCCCGGCAGGACAAGCGACTGCACTCTGAACTGCCTGTGTCAATATTCTGGTCGCCATTATCGCAAATGACAAGCTCGCAACACTTTACGACCCTGCAGCCGGGCGGCTGCAGGCCCCGCGCATCGGCCCGTCGCTTGCCAGGGTCATGCCATGCTGCGGCGTTGTGCCCGAGGTTCCGTAATGCTTCGGATTTCCGCCCCGTTGCGACGTTTCTACTCTTCCCCCGTGAAACGCTCCTTTCCCGTCGCCCGCCCGCGGCGGCTTCGCGCCTCTCCCGGCATCCGCAGTCTGGTTCGTGAGTACCGGCTCGACCCGTCCCAGTTCATCCTGCCGCTCTTCGTCTGTCATGGCAGCAGCAGCCGGCATGAGGTGGCCTCCATGCCCGGCGTCTTCCAGCTGTCGGCTGACGATCAGCTCCTCGCGATCGTGCGCGACGCCTCCAGGGTGGGTGTCGGGGCCGTGCTCCTCTTTGGCATCCCCGCCGCCAAGGACGAGGCAGGCTCGGAAAACTGGGACGACAACGGCATCGTGCAGCAGGCACTCCGCCTGCTGCGAAGCACCTTCCCAACGCTTCTTCTTTTGACTGACGTCTGCTGTTGCGAATACACCAGTCATGGCCACTGCGGCGTCCTGAGGAACGGCAGCGTGGACAACGACGCGACGCTCGAGGTGCTTGGACGCGTGGCGGTGAGTCATGCGCGGGCCGGCGCCGACCTCGTGGCGCCAAGTGGCATGATGGATGGCATGGTGGGTGCCATCCGCTCGGCGCTCGACGCGGCGGGCGAGCACGAGTGCGGGATCCTGAGCTATGCGGTGAAGTACGCCAGCGCCTTCTACGGACCATTTCGTGAGGCGGCCGGGAGCGCGCCCTCGTTCGGCGACCGCCGGCAATACCAGATGGATCCGGCCAACCTCCGGGAAGCGATGGCGGAGGCTGAGCTCGATATCGGCGAGGGAGCCGACATGCTGATGGTGAAGCCGGCGCTTGCCTACCTCGACGTGCTGCACGCGCTCCGCGCGCGCACCGATCTCCCCCTCGTCGCGTACAGCGTGAGCGGCGAGTACGCCATGATCAAGGCGGCGGCGCGCGCAGGCTGGATCGATGAGCGGCGCGTGGTGCTGGAGTCACTCCTCGGCATGCGCCGGGCCGGCGCCGATGCCATCATCACGTATCACGCGGCAGACGCGGCGCGATGGCTGGCGGAGTCGTCATGAGCCGACGCGCCGTGCTCGAGACGCGGAATGATGCCCTCGTCGCGCGGGCGCGAAAGGTGATGCCCGGGGGCGTGAGCAGCCCGGTGCGTGCCTTCGCGGCGGTGGGCGGGACGCCGAGGTTCATCGAGCGAGGCGCAGGTGCCTGGATCACTGATGCCGACGGCAACACGTTGCTGGACCTGGTGCTGTCCTGGGGGCCGCTGATCGCCGGGCATGCGCACCCGCGCGTAGTCGAGGCCGCGGCCGCGGCGGTCGCGCGGGGTTCGTCCTTCGGGTCGTCCTGCGAACTGGAGGTACGGCTCGCCGAGCAGATCACCGGGATCATGCCGGCGGTGGAGATGATCCGCTTCGTGAGCTCGGGCACCGAGGCGGTCATGAGTGCGATGCGGCTCGCTCGCGCCGCGACTGGCCGACGCGGGATCGTGAAATTCGAGGGCTGCTACCATGGGCATTCGGACGCGCTGCTCGCCTCGGCGGGCTCCGGCGTCGCCACGTTGTCCCTTCCCGATTCGCCGGGTGTCTCACCCGCCGTTGTCGCCGATACCCATCTCGCTGCCTACAACGATCTCGAGGCCGTCGGCGAGCTTTTTCGCGTCTTCGGCGATGAAATCGCGGCTGTCCTGGTCGAGCCCGTGGCCGGAAACATGGGCGTGGTGCCACCGGCCCCCGGCTTTCTCGAGGGGCTTCGCCGAGTCACGCTCGAACATGGCGCGCTCCTGGTCTTTGATGAAGTCATGACCGGCTGGCGAGTCCATCCCGGCGGGGCGCAGGCACTATATGGCATTGCGCCCGACCTGACGACGCTGGGCAAGGTGATGGGTGGCGGATTCCCGGCCGCTGCGTACGGTGGTCGCCGCGAGCTGATGGAGCTTGTTGCACCGGAGGGCAGTGTCTACCAGGCCGGCACGCTCTCCGGAAACCCGGTCGCCATGGCTGCCGGGCTCGCCACCTTGGAGCTCCTCGGCGATCCGGGCCAGTGGGCCCGAGCCGACTCGTGGGCGCGCGAGGCCGCCGGCGTCCTGGCAGGTGCGGCCGCGCGTCGCGGCGTGCCGCTCTCCGTGCAACGCGTGGGAACCATGTTCACGCCGTTCTTCACCGACACTCCGGTACGGAGCTTCAGCGACGCACGCCGCTCCGACCGGATGGCCTTCGCAAGATTCTTCCACGCGATGCTGGATGCCGGCGTCTACCTGCCACCCTCCCCATTGGAAGCATGCTTTTCATCAATGGTGCATGATGATGACGCGCTCGCGCATTTTGACCGCGCCGTGCGAGGCGCGCTCGCGTGCTGACGCACGATGCGATCGTGGTCGGCGCCGGTGTCGCCGGTCTCGCCGCGGCCGTCGAACTGCGGCGGGCGGGGCGCGCCGTCGAGGTGCTGGAGGCTGCGGATCGCATCGGTGGGTTAGTGCAGACAGAGCGCCGGGATGGGTTCCTGATCGAGCGAGGGCCGGCCTCGCTGAGCCAGCCCTCGCCTGAGGTGACCGCGCTGCTCGAACTGGTGGGCCTCTGGCCGCGGCGGATCGCGCCGCGGGCGTCGGCCGCCAACCGGTGGACAGTGCGCAACGGCAGCCTGGTGCCAATTCCACGTTCTCCCCTGCAGCTGCTGCGCTCGCCCCTGCTCTCTCCCAGGGGGAAGCTCCGGCTGGCGGGAGCGTTGGTGCCGCATGGCCCGGACCCAGGCAAGGAAGAGTCGTTCGGCACCTTTGTCTCCCGTCGGCTTGGCCGCGAGGCGCTCGATCGGCTCGCCGATCCATTCCAGCAGGGCATCTTTGCCGGCGATCCCGATCAGCTCTCCGTTACCCATGCATTTCCGGGCCTTCGCGCGATGGAAGTGGAGCATGGTTCATTGATGCGGGCAGCGGTGCGGGGCCATCGTACGCGGCGCACCATGGTGTCATTCCCCGGCGGAATTGCAGATCTCACGACGGCACTGGCGGCACAGCTGCCCGGCGGTGTGCGAACCGGTGCCGCCGTCCACGTGGTGCGACCACATCGCGATGGCTGGGACGTGCAGCTCGTGGACGGCGGCCATCTCGTCGCCCGGGAACTGTTGCTGGCAGTGCCCCCGCGACGACTGGGAATGCTGATGGTCGATGAACGGCTGGCTCCGGCGCTCGAGAAGCTCACCACCATGCCGGCAGCGTCACTCGCCACCGTCGCGCTCGGATATCCTCGTTCGCGCGTGACGCATCCGCTGGATGGTGTTGGTGTGCTGATTCCTCACTGCGAGTGCCGGCAAGCGCTCGGCATCCTCTTCTCATCCAGCAGCTTCGCAGGCCGTGCCCCGGGAAACGAGGTACTCCTGACCGTGCTCATCGGGGGCATACGCCAGGGGGAACTGGTGCACGCGCCGGATGAAGCATTGACCGCGATTGCCGCGCATGAAGCGTCGGTGCTGCTGGGCGCGCAGGATACGCCGACATTCAGCATGGTGTCGCGCTGGCCGGCTGCCATTCCCCAGCTCGACCTCGGGCACGGCCTGCGCATGGAAGCGGCCGGTGCCATCGAGCAGCGCAACTCCGGATTGGCGCTTGCGGGCAGCTGGCGGTGTGGTGCGGGACTGGCCGCAGCGCTCGAGAGCGGCCTGCGCGCGGCGCGCCGTCTGGAAGGTCTGGCAGCCGCGTGAGCACACCGCTGCGCATCGGCACGCGGACCAGCCGGCTGGCCCGGTGGCAGACGGACCGGATCGCCGGGGCCCTGAATGCCGCCGGCTTCACCACCGAGGCAGTCGAGATTCGCACCACCGGCGACCTCGTCCCCGACGTGCCGCTTCCCAGGATCGGCGATCGCGCCCTCTTCACGCGCCAGCTCGACGAAGCCCTGCTCGATGGGCGCATCGACCTGGCCGTGCACTCCCTGAAAGACTTGCCGACCCGGTTGCCGGATGGAGTGGTCATTGCCGCCATTGGCGAGCGCGCTGATCCGCGCGATGCACTGGTGGCACGAAGCCCCGCGGCGCTGGCGACCCTGGTGACGGGTGCCGTGGTCGCCACCAGCAGTCTCCGGCGCCGCGCGCAGTTGCTCCGCGCGCGACCGGACCTGCATGTGCCCGATCTCCGCGGCAACGTGGAGACACGGCTGGCGAAGCTGGACCAGCATGGGGACTGGTCGGCCGTCCTGCTCGCCTCGGCCGGACTCGACCGCCTCGGGCTGGGCGATCGGATCAGCCAGCGCCTTCCGATCGACCTCGTGCTGCCGGCGCCGGGGCAGGGTGCGCTCGCAGTGACCGCCCGGCGTGATGACCTCCGGACCTGTCGGCTGCTTCGCGACTCGGTTCAGTGCCCCGACGTGGCAGCCGCAGTCTCAGCCGAGCGCGCCTTTTTGGGTGCGCTGGAGGGAGGATGTCACGTTCCCATTGCGGCATTCGCCCACTCTGAAAATGGCACACTTCGCCTGCGGGGCAGGGTGCTTTCGCTGGATGGCAGTCGGTGCCTTGATGACATCGAGGAAGCGTCGGCATCAGGTGATGCGCCGGCGGCCGCCGGCTTGCGGCTCGGGCGGCGATTTCTCGAGCAGGGTGCAGATCGGCTCCTTGGCCAAGCCCGCTTGCAGCCGGGCGGTGTTCCATGAGCGGCGCTCGCATCGTGCTCACCCTCAGCGACGGGACCCTCGACGGGCTCGATCGCTCGCTCGATCGGCTGGGAGCATCATGGGTGCACAAGCCGTTGCTCACCTTCGAGGCCGGTGGGTTCCAGGCGGCGCTGTCAGGAGCCATGACCATACTGGATCGCTTTGAGGCCGTGGCACTCAGTTCGCCGCGGAGTGCGGCGCTCTACGCACAGGCGATCCGCCAGGCGCGAGCTGTCTCGCCTCCGGTATGGGCCACCGGCCCCGGCACCGCGCGCGAAGTGCGGCGGCTTACCCCGGCGCATTTCGTCGAGTCGCCGGCTCGCGATGGGGCGGCCGCCGCGCTTGCCCAGATAATGGTGAGGCGTGGTGTCACCGGGCCGGTCCTCTTTCCATGCGGTGAGGCCCACCGGGACGTCCTGCCGAGCAGGCTTCGTGAGGTCGGGATCGAGGTGGTGGAACTGGTCTGCTATCGTGCGGTGATCGCGCCGGTGGAGGCACTGCGGGAATCAGCGGCAAGCGGTGATGTGATCGTCGTGGCCAGTGGACGAGTGGCTCGCGCCCTCGCCGAGGCCGTTCCGAGCACCGGGCGCCCGGAGCTGGTGGCGCTTGGCCAGGTGGCGGCGCAGGCTGCGTCCGCGGCGGGATGGCATCCCGCGGCGGTGGCCGACGAGCCAACCATTCCGTCGCTTCTCCAGGCACTTCACGGTGCGCTCAACCTCTTTGACGGGACCCGACGGTGACGCAGTCCCTGCTGCTGCGCGCCGTCCGGGGCGAGCCGGTGCCGCGTCCGCCCGTCTGGATGATGCGCCAGGCCGGCCGCTTTCTTCCCGAGTATCGGGCAGTCCGCGAACGGTCCAGCTTTCTCGAGATGGTTCGCACGCCTGAGCTTGCGGCGCAAGTCACGGTTCAGCCGGTCGAACGACTGGGTGTGGATGCGGCCATCATCTTCAGCGACATCCTGGTGATTCCCGAGGCGCTCGGCATGGAGCTGGTCGTGGAGGAGGGTGCGGGGCCTCGCTTTCCCGCGCCGTTGGCTTCGCCGGCCGATGCGGCGCGACTCCGTCCATTTGATCCATCGTCCGTGGCGTACGTCTATCGCGCCATCGAGCAGACGCGCCGGGCGCTCGCAGGCCGCGTGCCCGTGATTGGCTTCGCCGGCGGTCCGTGGACGCTGCTTGCCTACATGATCGAGGGTCACGGCACCCGCCAATTCGCGCGAGCGCGCCGGTGCCTCATCGAGGAGCCCGCATTCGCGCGACGGATGCTGGCGACGCTCGCCGACGCCATCGCGGTTCATCTGGAGCACCAGGTGAGGGCCGGCGCGGAGATGGTCCAGGTTTTTGAATCCTGGGCCGGCATCGTGTCGCCGTCGGATTATGAGGCGTTCGTCCTTCCTGCGCTCGCGACCGTCGTGGAGCGAGTGCGAGGTGCGGGTGTTCCCGCGGTGGTGTTCACTCCAGGCGCGGGAGCGCATCTCGCGCAGACCTGCAGCACGGTGAAGCCGGATGTGCTTGGCGTGGACTGGCGGACGCCGATCTCGGCCGCGCGCGATGCCGTCCGGAATACCACTGTAGCCTTGCAGGGCAATCTCGACCCCTGCGCGCTCCACGCCGCGCCGGAAGAGGTCGAGCGGCGGACGAGAGAGATGCTGCGGCAGTTTGAGGGCACGGCCTACGTGGCGAACCTGGGCCATGGCATCCTCCCCGACGTGCCGCCCGAGCACGCGCAGGTCTTTGTGGAGACGGTCCAGCAGTGGCGGCACTCCGGGACTCCGACGGGGCCAGCGGCATGAACCGTCGCGACGCCGGAGCGTGGGTCACTTCGGTTCATGAGCGGGCCACGACGCTCTTCGAGGAGCTGGACGGGGGCGAGTTATTCCACTCGACCGAATGGGCGCGCGAGGGCGGCGGTGGTGGCGTGTCGCGCCTGCTGGTGAACGGGCGGACTTTCGAGAAGGCGGGCATCAACCGATCCGTTGTCCATGGCGCGAGCAGCGACGGAGCCGGCTCGTTCTTCGCGGCGGGTCTCAGCCTCGTGGCCCATCCATGGAATCCCCACGTCCCCACGGTGCACCTGAACGTGCGCTATCTCGAGCGCGAGGACGCTGACGGTGGACGCACGCGCTGGTTTGGCGGTGGTGCCGACCTGACCCCCACGTGGCCGCATCCAGAGGACGCGGTCCACTTTCACACCGCCCTCCGCGACCTCTGCGACCGACACGATCCGCGGTTCTACGCCCGGTTCAAGCGCTGGTGCGACGAATATTTCGTAAATGTCCACCGGGGCGAGGCGCGGGGCGTGGGCGGGATTTTTTTTGACGAACTGGTGCCAGGTGACGATCTCGAGGAGTCGGCGCTCGAGGCGTTCGTCGATGCGGTAGGCCGGTGCCTCGGTGCCGCCTATGCGCCGATCGTGCGGCTTCGGCGGGAGACGCCGAGCGATGCCGAAGACCGGGCGCTCCAGCTTTTTCGGCGGGGCCGATACGTGGAGTTCAACCTGCTGCATGATCGCGGGACCCGGTTCGGCCTCGAGACCGGAGCGCGGATGGACAGTGTCCTCATGAGTCTTCCCCCGCTTGCATCGTGGCCCTGTTCGACCGACTTTCCGGCACATTCACCGGGCGCGCGGCTCCAGGACATGCTCCATGTACGTGATTGGGCCATTCCTGGCGCGCGGAGGGAACGAGGCCGCGCAGCCCGAGCCTGATCCGAGCCGGAGAGTTTCATGCCCCGACGCTCTGCCGCAGTTCTTCTTGTCGCACTGATCATGGCCTGCCAAGGTCAGTCCAAGTCTCCGGGCCAGCCCGCCGACTCGAACGCTCCACCGCAGTCCGACACGGCGCAGGCGCCCGGCGTCTCGACGACCGGCACCCCCAACCTTCAGAGCCCGCCGGCCTCGATGTCGCATGGCGAGGCGCGTGTTGGCACGCCGAGCGATACGGTGGAACAGACCGCCCTCGCGCCGCCACGTTCGACGTCCCGTCTCCATAAGGTGCGCTTCGAGACCGTACATGTCCGACACGTCATCTCGCCGGGCCGGGTGTACGAAGCGTGGGCCTTCAACGGTCAGGTGCCGGGACCGGTCCTTCGGGTGACGGTCGGCGACACGGTGGACTTCACTATCGTCAACAAGGCGCCGATTCCGCATTCGATGGACTTCCACGCCGCCGAGATCGCGCCAAGCCGCGCGTACGTCAACATCCTGCCCAACGATTCGCTGCGGTTCCGGTTCGTGGCGCGCGTGCCGGGCGCCTTCATGTACCACTGCGGCACGGCGCCCACCGCGGCGCATATCGCCAACGGCATGTACGGGGCGCTGATCGTGGATCCGGTCACGCCGCGGTCCAGGGCAACCGAATACGTGCTGATCCAGAGCGAGTTCTACCTGGGCCCCAAGCACGGGCCGGATTCGGTGCAGTCGCTCGACTGGAAACGCATGCTGAACGACGCGCCCGACTTCGTCGTCTTCAACGGCCTCGCCAACCAGTACGCCTCGCACCCACTGGAGGTCAAGGTCAACCAGCCGCTTCGGTTCTATGTCATCAACGCCGGTCCCAACCGGATCTCGGCCTTCCACGTCGTCGGCGCGATTTTCGATCGGGTGTATCTCGACGGATCCGACCACCCACTGCAGGGCGTCCAGACGTTCGATGTCCCGACGGGCGGCGGCATGATTTTCGAGACCCACCTGGCAGAGAAGGGGATCTATCCTTTCGTCTCGCACGCCTTCGCGGATGCGACCAAGGGTGCGGTCGGGATGCTGGAGGCGGAGTGAGCTGGGAGCCGTGAGCTATGAGCTGAGAGCTATGCGCTATGCGCTGGGCGCTATGCGCTATGCGCATAACCTTCCCACGGTTTTCAGACTTCAGCTCTCAGCTTCCCGCTTTCAGCTCCGCTCATTACTTTTCCCGCGGCCGGGGCGGTAGCTCAGCTGGGAGAGCACCGGCTTTGCAAGCCGGGGGTCAGGGGTTCGATCCCCCTCCGCTCCATGTTCAGGATTTCCCGCTGTGCAGATGCTTGCACGCTCGCCGTTCCATGGTGGATGACCGCCACGCTCCTGGCCGGTTGCCGCTGCGGCGCTGTAGCGGCGATCCGCTCCGCCGAACTGTCTGGTCGCGCTGTTCCAACGTCCAAGTTATTTCACCACAAAGATTTGACGCGCAGCTGACGCTCTGGCCCGCGGGTTGCCATTACCCTCGGCATCCTCCACACCGAGTGTTCAATGCGTGTCCGTTTGTTAATGATCGTGGCCGGTCTTGCCCTCGCCCTCGCGGTGCAGCCTGCCCGTGCCGAGAGTCCTGGGGTAACTGTGCTGCCGGACGGCACGTACTCCAATAGCGTTTTCGCGGCCCTGCTGCGGCAGACGCAGGCCAAGGTCGAGAGCGACAGTACCAAGGCACCAACCATCCTGCTGGCTGCTGCTGGCGGCGCACTCGGGCTCGCGGGTTATTTCGTCCTGAACAGCGGAGACAGCCCCATCCTGGGCAGCGGCAATCCAACCAGCCCTCCGGGGGGTACATCCATCCCGTCGAGCGACAACCCGTCCGGTCCCTACGTTCCGCCCCAGGATGGCGGTCCGAACGGTGAACCAGGGCCGCTGCCGCCGACGCTCACCAATCCGGACCCGACAATTCCGGGCACCACCACGCCCGAGCCGGTCACGATGGCGCTGCTCGCCACGGGGCTTGCGGGCATGGGCGGCATGTCGGCCATGCGCCGGCGCCGGGCACGCTGACGGTCGCCCGACACCGCTCGCGCCTCCTGAAGTCCGGGAGGCGCGATTGTTTTCTCCGATACCGCCCGGCGCTATTGTTCCTGCTCGATGGCAATCCCACCTGAAGGGCCGGGTCTCGTGCTCCTCGCCGCCGCCGCGGCACTGGCGGGCGGGCGTCCTGCTCGCCTCCTCGGCGCAGGGATTCTGGCGCTTGCGTTCGGTACGGCGAGCGCGCGCGTGGCCCTGCAGCTTCCTCCCACAGCCATTCTCACGGCGGATCAGCTGCTTGCGCTCGCGTCCAGCTCGCGTGCCGTGGATGGCGGGCTTGCCGCGGCGGGGCTGCTGGCCGTAGCCAGCGCGCTTCCTGGCGCCTTGCGTCACGTCTCCACGATCAGGCAGTGGGCGCTCGCGTTGCTGCTCCTTGCCGGACTTGTCATGTCGGCGGATGCATCCACGGAGTTGATGCGGTCGGGCAGCTGGGCGGCGACACTTGCGGTCGTCATCATCGTCGCGTCCGCTGGTCTGCTCGCACTCTGGCTGGGCGACCACACCGGGTGGCGAGACGTCTCCCGCCGGTTGTGCCGGACCTTGTGGGGTGGGCCTCATTCCGCGGCTTCGGCTGGACGCAGCGTTCCCTGGCTTGGGGTCGCTGCGTTCGGCCTGCTCCTGTGCATCGTGGCTCCGCATGGCCTGCTGATATTGGCGGGCGCCATGCTCGCAGCTGTCGCGGCGCACGCGGGATTCCGCTGGCTCGGCGCCGTCGGGAAGCTGCCGCTGCTTCCAATCCTCACGGTGCCCCTTCTGCTGGTCGTGGCGTACTACCTCACGGTGATTGCCGGACCGGTCGGGCTGGCCGTCGCCGCATTTCCTGAGGTGCCGCTCAGTCCGGCGGCCCAGCTGATGCTCGCGCCGCCACTCGTGGTCGCGGCCGGGCTCTTCGCCGGACCGATCGCGCTCCGGCGATGGCTGCCAGGCAGTGCCTTCGCGCTGGTCGGCGTCGCCCTGATGCTGCGCATCGGCCATCCGCTCCTCGGCGATGCGCTGCCGGGCTGGGAAAGTCTCTTCATTCCGATCGGTGTCGCGCTGTTCTGGCTTGCGGCGGTCGCTGGCGCCTGGAGCCCGGCCGCGGGCATTGCCGCCTGGATGGCAGCCATGGTCGTGACTCCTGCAGCGCCCGAGGGAGCGTGGCTGCTGGGCACGGCGGCGCTGGCACTGGTGATTCGCCATCGAGTGGCGGGCGACGGCGGTGTCTCCCTCGTGCTGCGGTTGCTGGCGACAGCATCTGGCGCGGCGGGCGCTGCCGCAGCGCTTGCGGCACTGCTGGCGCACCAGGTGGTGTACGCTGCGGTCACCGCAATTGCGGGCCTGGTGCTGGTGTTTGGCGCGGATGTCGGCGAGCCGGTGATATATTCCGCTGGTTCACCCGATCCGACTGCTCATTCAGGAGCTGCCCATGGCATTCACGCTTCCTCCTCTTCCCTATGACTACGCCGCACTCGAGCCGCATATAGATGAACAGACCATGCGGATTCACCATGACAAGCATCACGCCGGCTACGTCAATAACCTGAATGCTGCGCTCGAGGGCAACGCCGAGCTCCAGAAGCTGAGCGTTGAAGCGCTGCTCAAGGACATCAATGCCGTGCCCGAGAAGATCCGCACCGCCGTGCGCAACAATGGCGGCGGGCATGCCAACCACACGCTGTTCTGGGAAATCATGACTCCGGGCGGTCCCTCGGAGCCGTCGGGCGCACTGGCCGACGGGATCAAGAAGGCCTTCGGCGGCCTGACGGAATTCAAGGAGCAGTTTGCCAAGGCCGCGGCGACACGCTTCGGCAGCGGCTGGGCCTGGCTGGTGGCCAGCGGCAACGGCTCGCTCGCTATCGAGAGCACGGCCAACCAGGATTCGCCCCTGATGGAGGGCAAGAAGCCCATCATCGGGATCGACGTGTGGGAGCACGCATACTACCTGAAGTACCAGAACAAGCGCGCCGACTACATCACGGCGTGGTGGAACGTCCTCAACTGGGCCGAGGCTGCGAAGCGGCTCTAGCCATGCCCTCCCTACTGCGCCTGTGCCTGCCCGCCCTTGCCCTGCTTGCCGCGTGCCAGATCGAGAAGCGGGTTCCGGCCGGGCCGGTGCAGGAAGAGGAAACCATCCGGGCCGTCATCCTCCGCTATTACCATGGCGCGCTCGACCAGGACTCGGCTGCGGTGGCCAATGCCGTGTCTGATTCAGTCCAGGTCGTGATCGAGGGTGGGGGAAGCTGGCGGCACGTTCGTGGCGCCGCCGCGTGGGCGCAGGCCGCCGCCCATGCCGCAACGGTTCATGTTGGCGAACCCTCACGCATCGACATCCGCCAGGAAGATGACCTGGCTTCCGCGTGGGTCCAGGAGCGCGGGCCGGCCGTCGCGCGCACGACGCACCTCCTGTTGCAGCGCGAGGCGGGCACCTGGGAAATCGGGAGCATCGCCAGCGTCCCGGCCACATCCGGCCGCTGACTGTACCTCATGCCGCAGCGATGACCGCAGGAACCGCAACCCTGGCGCGGCTCGCCGGGGCGCTCGCCGGCACCACTGATCCCGCGCGCGGTGCGGAACGGGCAGCCGCCGCGCTCCTGGATGGCCTCCATGCCGACCGGGTGACGGTCTGGCAGGTGGAGCGCACGAGCGGCGCACTCGTTGCCATCGGTCAGGCGCCGAAGGGCGGCCGCGGTCAGCCGTCCGTCATTGATCCCGCCCTGCTGCCGCATCTCGATCCTGGCGGCGTGATACGCCCCGTGGAGCGGCACGGCCACTTGCTGGGCGTCCTGCAAGTGACGCCCGGGTCGCGTGCCGAGGCCGCCGTGCTCGACGCCGCAGTGCCGATGCTCGCCCTCCATCTCGGCACCATCCGTACCGCCGAAGATTTTGCCCTTGAAGTCGCCGAGCGCAATCGCGAAGTGGAGCAGGCGTGGCGCTTCGCGGACCTCGTCATCGACTCGCTGCCGGTGGGCCTCTATGTCGTGGATCGCGAGTATCGCATCCGCATCTGGAACCGGAAGCGTGAAACGGGGACCCAGGGCCTCCGGCGGGAGGCGACGATGGGCCGGAGCGTGTTCGAGGTGCTGACCCGACAGCCGGCGGACGAGCTGCGCGCCGAGTTCGATCGGGTGCTGGATGACGGTGCCATGCTGCGCAGCGAGCTGCACGTCGAGACGCCTGAAGGCGTTCGGGTGTATCGGCAGACCCGCCTGCCCATGCGACTGGGCGGCGATCAGGTGAGCCACGTGGTGACCATCGGTGAGGACGTGACCGAATGGCGTACCGCGGAAGCACGGATCCTGCTGAACGAGAAGCTGGCGGCGGTGGGCCAGCTCGCCGCTGGCGTCATGCACGAGATCAATAATCCGCTCGCCACCATTGGAGCCTGCGCCGCCGCCATCGAGGGCCGGCTCTCGGACGCGCAGTTCGACGACCGCACCGTGGCCGACTACCTGGCCCTCATCACCCGTGAAGTGGAGCGATGCACCAGCATCGTGGACGGCCTGCTCGACTTCAGCAGGCCGCGCGCGCATGCCAAGACCAGCACCAGTCTCAATGAACTCGTCGAGCACACCCTGACGCTGCTCCAGCCGCAGAAGCGGTTTCGTGGCGTCAGCGTCCAACGGGCGCTCGATCCCGGCCTTCCACCGGCGATGGTCAACCGCGAGCAGATCATCCAGGTGCTCGTTTCGCTCATGATGAACGCCGCCGACGCCATGGAAGGGGCGGGGCGGCTGACCGTCACCACCGGGCGCACCGAAGATGGCGGAGTCTTCGTGGCCGTGGCAGATTCAGGGCCCGGCATGAGCGCGGCCACGCGGCAGCGGATCTTCGAGCCTTTCTTCACCACCAAGCAACCCGGTCGCGGCACCGGCCTCGGGCTGTCCATCTGCTACGGCATCGTGCAGGAGCACCAGGGCATGATCGACGTGGAAAGCGAACCGGGCGCCGGCGCACGGTTTCGCGTGAGGTTCCCGATGGTGGGGGAGGCCGGATGAAGATCCTCGTCATCGAGGACGACCGCACCGTCGGCCAGTACGTCAAGCGGGGGCTGGAGGAGCACGGCTTCCATGCGGACCTGGTGGACGACGGCATGGAGGCATTGCGGCTCGCCTCGGGCGGGAACTACGAGCTCCTGGTGCTCGATCTCCGGTTGCCCGGGATGACGGGCCTTGAAGTGCTCCGCACCCTGCGCGACCGGGGCTTTACCATGCCCATCCTTGTGCTCACGGCACAGGACGCGCTGGACTTCAAGGTTACGGCACTGCGGTCCGGGGCTGATGACTACGTGACCAAGCCCTTCGCGTTCGAGGAGCTGCTCGCGCGCGTCGAGGCGCTGGGGCGCCGCCCGCCGCAGCTGCAGTCGCCGGTCCTGCGGGTGGCGGATCTCGAGCTCGATACGGCCACGCGCGAGGTCCGCAGGGCGGGCGAGCCCGTCGAGCTCACGCCCAAGGAATACGCGGTGCTGGAATACCTGATGCGCCATTCGCCGCGGGTCATGTCACGAACGCTGATCACCGAGTACGCCTGGGACTATCACTTCGATCCCGGGACCAACATCGTGGACGTCGTGATCAACCGGATCCGCAAGAAGGTGGACTCGGGACAGCGCACGCGGCTGGTGCACACGGTGCGCGGCGTGGGGTACGTGGTCCGGACTCCCTGACATGCGGACAATTCGCGGCAAGCTGACGGCATGGTACACGGCCGCCCTGCTCGTGGCGCTCGCTGCCTTCGCCGCGGCGCTCTACATCGAGCTGCGGAAGCCAAGCGAGCTCGAACTCGACAATCGGCTGCGGCTCGAGGCGGAGCTGGCCATTCGCTGGTTGCAGGACTCGCACCGGGTGCTTGGCCGACTGGTGCTCGACGACACGCTCATGTCCGGTGCGAGTTCGGCGGCGGGGCAGACGGAGCTCACCGGCCCGGCGCTCAGCCCCAGCATCAGCGCCTACTTCGAAGCCTATCGCGACTACCTGATCATCGTGGATCGCGCGCGCAACATCCTCTTCCTCTCCCAGTCGGCGCGGGCCCTTTCATTTCAGTCGCTTCGCAAGCTGACAGACCAGATCCCCGTCACGCTCTCGTCCCGGCCGTTCACGACGCTGCCCCTCTCGGCTCCCGGTGGCGCCGTGCGCCTGTCGGTGGAACCGGTCACCGGCGCCGGTGAAGACATCGGTGCCATACTGCTGGCGGCGCCATTCACGAACACCACGTTCGATCCACAGGTCCTCCTCGGCGCCATTCTCGTGGTCTCTCCCATCGTCGTGGCGTTCGCCGTGGCGCTGGCGTACTGGCTGGCTGGAACTGCGCTGGCACCGGTCCGCCTCATCATGGACGAGATGGACGCCATCAAGGACGGACGGAGCCTCCATCGCCGCCTGGCGGTGCCGCTCTCGAACGATGAACTTGCCCGCCTGGCACTGACCCTGAACGGCATGCTGGCTCGCCTGGAGTCGAGCTTCGGCAGCTTGCACCGATTCACGGCTGATGCGAGCCACGAGCTGAAGACGCCGCTCATGGTGCTTCGAGCCGGAGTCGAACGTGCGCTGACCCACCCCGGCACACCTTCGGAAAGCATCGAGGCACTCGATGAGGCGCTGGAGCAGGTGAACCAGATGTCGGAAATGGTGGAGGACCTGCTTACGCTGGCGCGCGCCGATGAGGGGCGCGCCCCGCTCACGCTCGAGGAGGTGGACATGCGCGACCTGGTTGCGGATGCCGCGGAAACCGCGGGCCTGCTCGCCGAAGCCCAGGGCGTGGACGTCACCAGCAAGGTGCCGAGTCAGCCCGTGACGATGGCCGTCGATCGGCAGCGGATTCGTGAGCTGCTGCTCAACCTCGTGACCAACGCCGTCAAGTACACGCCCGCAGGTGGCTCGGTCGCCATCGAGCTGGAGGATGAGGCTGCGCTGGCCCGGTTCCGGATTACCGATACCGGGATCGGCATCGCCCCTGGCGACCTACCCAACATCTTCGACCGTTTCTGGCGTGCCGACCCCGCCCGTTCCCGCACTGGCGACCGGCCCGGCGTCGGCCTCGGCCTCGCCATCACCAAGTGGATCGCCGAGGCGCACGGTGGAACGATCGTGGTGAGCAGCCGCCCGGGCCGGGGGACGACTTTTACGGTGACCCTGCCGCGGGGTGGTGACGCGGGGTAGTCAAGGTGGTCGAGAGGTCGAGGTCGTCGAGGTGGTCGAGGCGGTCGAGATGGTCAGGCACGAAACCCTTGACCCCTCGACCACCTTGACCCCTCGACCACCTTGACCCCGACCCACCGGCCAGTCCTCATCCCATTGTCATGATTTTGTCATCTACCGGTGAACGCCTGCTAACTGGCGTCTTGGTAGCTTGGATGCAGTCGAGTTCCATCCTTGTGGAGGGACGTGCGTGTTTGACAACCTGATCGAATCCAAGCAGAAGAGGCAGCGCAGGTTCGGGCAGACCCTGTTCTCGCTCGCCGTGCACGCGGTGCTCATCTTCCTGGCGGTCAAGGCCACGCAGGTGGTGGCCACCGCTGACGCGAAGCCGGAAGTCGATACGACGATGAGCTTCCTGAAGCCGCCGGAGCCGCCGCCGGAGCCGCCACCGCCGCCGCCGGAAGAAGTGATCGTGAGCGCCAATCCGCCGCCAAAGGGCTTCCAGACGGTGGTCGCGGTCGCGGACATCCCGAAGGACATTCCGCCGGTCAACCTGAACGAGAAGGCGTTCAATCCGAGCGACTTTACCGGCAAGGGCGTTGAGGGCGGCATCGCCACCGGCGTCGTGGGTGGCACCGGGCCGGTGGACCTCAACAGCGTGGTGACGTCGGCGGAAGCTGATGAGCCACCGTCATTGCTGTCGGCTGGGCCCAAGATCACTCCGCCTGGAATGGGCGGCGTTCCGGGCCGGGTAAAGTTCGAGTTCATTGTCGATACGACGGGCCATGTCGAAGCCAATTCGGTCCGTCTGCTCGAGTCGACGAACCAGATCTTCGTCGAGTCGGCCAAGGCGATGCTGCTCAAGAGTGTGTACAAGCCTGGCCGGCTCGCCGGCCATCCGATTCGCGTAAAGGTGTCGCAGAACATCAGTTTCACCGCAGGCGGCTGATTTAACAGTGCCGCCAGCCCTGGCCGGGGCTGGCGGCTTTCATCCCAGCATTGGGGAGGTACCGGCAGATGGGTGTAGATCTTTTGACCCTGTGGCATTCGATGGGTGCGTTCGCCAAGACCATCGTGTTCATCCTCGCGGCGATGTCCATCTGGTCGCTGACCATCATGGTCAGCAAGGCCATCCAGTTTCGCCGGGCCCAGAGTGAGACCCGGAAGTTTGCCCCGCAGTTCTCCCGGTCCATCCAGGAGGAGAACCTCGACCAGGCCATCACGCTGGCCGAGAAGTTCAAGAAGAGCCATGTCGCCCGTGTGGTGGGCGAGGCGCTCTCCGAGGTGAAGCCCCTCCTGCGCGACCGCGCCACCATCACGGCCGCCGACATCAATAGCGCCGAGCGCGCGGTCGAGCGGCAGATGCTGATCGTGCTGTCAGAGCTCAAGCGCGGCACGGGCGTGCTCGCGACGGTCGGTTCCACGGCGCCGTTCGTCGGCCTGCTCGGCACGACGATGGGTATCGTGAATGCGTTCACGGGCATGGCGGCGGGCGCGGGCTCGGGCGGCCTGGCCGGCGTCTCGGCCGGTATCGCCGAAGCGCTCATCACCACCGCCTTCGGCCTCATGGTGGCCATCCCGGCGGTGTGGGCCTACAACTACTTCACGACCAAGATCGAAAATCTCTCCGTCGAGATGACGTATACCTCGAAGGAACTGATCGACTACCTGATCAAGAGCGTGGGGAGCGAGTTCGGGCGCTCGATCTTCACCAAGGAGTTCCAGACCCAGAAGGCGGTGACCGGCAGTGGGCATGTCCACGGGTAGTGCGGGACAGACCTCGATCAAGTCGGAACCCAATGTCGTGCCGATGATCGACATCATGCTGGTGCTGTTGATCATCTTCCTGATCGTGACGCCGCTCATCGCTGCCGGCTTCCGGGCCACCATGCCCAAGGCCGACAACCTGCAGCCCAGTCCCGAGAAGGATGACGAGGTGGTGCTGGGCATCGATGAGAACGGCGCGTTCTTCCTCAATACGCGGCCCATTCCGGATGCCCAGCTGGAGGACCAGCTTCGGGCCATGTACGCTGGCCGCGAGGACAAGATCGTCTACCTGAAGGCCGACCAGAACCTGAAGTACGGTCAGGTCCAGAAGGGAATCGAGATTGCGCGCCGGGCGGGCGCCCGGGTGGTGGCTTCCATCACGGACTCCAAGACCACCGAGAAGCTCTTCGGCAACGACGAGAAGAAGGAGTAGCGCCATGGCAATGTCAGTCGGGGGCGGCGGCGGGATGAGCGCGGAACCGAACGTGGTTCCGATGATCGACATCCTGCTGGTGCTTCTCATCATCTCCATGGTGGCCCAGCCCATGGACCGGAAAGCCATGAATATCCAGGTGGCACCGCCCGACACGCGCAGCACCGCGACACCGAGCAATGACCAGATCGTGCTCGAGCTGCCGGATGAAGGCGGCTACCGGATCAACACCCAGCCGGTGCCGGTCAATCAGCTCGCGCAGCAGCTGCATACCATCTACGATCCGCGGCCGCGCAAGCTGCTCTTCGTCAAGGCGGGCCAGAGCCGGCAGTACAAGGATGTCATCGCCGCCATGGATGTGGCGTATGGCGCCGGCATCCAGGTAATCGGCTTCACGCCGATCGAGGCGTACAGGTAGGGCCCCCAGAGGGCACAGACACACAGCGGGGGTCCAGCGAGGCCCCCGCGCGTGTTTCCGGACGCAAGGTCGCACGTCTCAAGCATTGGAGGTGCTACCTTGTTCACAGAGCTCATGGCTGCAGATCCCCACACCCGCCTGCCGAGGCCCACATTTGCGCTCCCTGAGACCAGACGGTCTCCGGCGGGGCTGCTGGTATCGCTGCTGTTCCACCTGGGACTGGTTCTACTCATTGCTGGCGGCGTTCTCGGCGGCCAGAGGATGCTCACCGGCCTCGGGACCGGCTTCGGTCCCGGCCCAGCGGGTGGTGGTGGCGGTGGCGGGGGAAGCCGGGTGTCATATATTGAACTGCCGTCACTTGGCGCGGCCGCGCCAAAGGCGGCGGAGGAGACCACCGAGCCGGAGCCTGAAGTGGTCACCCCGCCGCCAGTCGAAGCGAAACCAGAGCCCACGCCCGTTCCTCCGCCTCCCGTTCCGGCCGTCAGTCGGCCGGCGCCGGCAAATGGAGCGACCACGCTTGCCTCCCGCGGCGATGGCGCCGGGACAGGCTCCGGGACCGACAGCGGCAACGGCGGCGGAAGCGGCGGTGGAAGCGGGGGTGGCAACGGTACCGGAGCGGGTGCCGGCGTGGGTCCCGGCACCGGGGGCGACAGCTCTAGCGTGACACCGCCCCAGCTGCGGTACTTTGTGCCGCCGACTGAAAAGGCACCCAAGGAGCTCCGTGGCCGGGTCGTCAACGTGACGTTCTGGGTGAAGGCTGATGGCTCCGTCGACCGGTTCGAGACCGATCCGAAGATCGATGACGAGAAGTATCGGGAGAAGTTTGCCGATATGGCCATGAAGACCAGATTCCGGCCAGCACGCACCAGCGCTGGTGCAGCCATTCCGTACGTCTTTTCGGCGCAGTTCACGCTGCCGAGCAAATGAGCCGACCGGGCCTCTCTGCCCGTCCTTTCTTCTCCTTCACCCAAAGCAATGAACCAACTTTTCCAGCGCAAGTCGGTCGCCGATTGCGAGAATGACATTGCGGAGCGGGGCGGCCTGCGCCGCACCCTCAACAAGTGGCATCTCACCGCGCTCGGCGTTGGTGCAACCATCGGCGCCGGCATCTTCGCCACCACCGGTACGGCCATCGTCGGTGACGCCCTCCGGCCCGGCGCCGGTCCTGCCATCATCTTCTCGTTCCTGCTCACGGCCGTGGCGTGCGGATTCGCCGCGCTCTGCTACGCCGAGTTTGCCTCGATGGTGCCGATCGCCGGTTCCGCGTACACCTATGCATACGCCTCGCTGGGCGAGCTGGTGGCGTGGATCATCGGCTGGGACCTCATCATCGAATATGCAGTGGGCAATATCGGCGTGGCCATCGGGTGGTCGGGCTATTTTCGGGAACTGTTGACCCACTTCGGCGTCACCCTTCCCGCGTGGCTTGGCACCGACTACCGGACGGCCTTCGATGCCGTCAAGTCCGTGGCGGGCGGCGCCACCGGTCCCTCCGTGACCTATCTCGCGAGTGCGGTCGCCGACGCGCCCCGCCTCTTCGGCATCCCGATCATCTTCAACCTGCCGGCGTTCCTCGTCGTCATGGTCATCACCTGGGTGCTGGTGCGCGGGATCAAGGAGTCGGCCAATACCAACAACGCGATGGTGATCCTCAAGATCGTCATCATCCTCTTCTTCATCGGCGTCGGCGCGTTCCTCATCAGGCCGGAAAACTGGACCAACCCGTCCACCGGCGGCTTTGCCCCCAACGGCTTTGCCGGCATCAGCGCCGGCGCGGCCATCATCTTCTTCAGCTATATCGGCTTTGACGCGGTATCAACCGCCGCGGAAGAGGCCAAGGATCCCGGGCGCGACATGCCGTTTGGCATCATCATGAGCCTGGTGATCTGTACGGTCCTGTATATCGCGCTTTCCATCGTGATGACGGGCGTGGCGCCGTGGCAGACGCTGGGGACGCCGGAGCCCATGATCACCGCGCTGCAACATGCCGATGGATCGGCGGGCCTGCTCAGTTTTTCTCGCTTTATCGTCTCGCTGGGCGCCGTGATTGCAATGGGCAGCGTGCTTTTGGTCTTTCAGCTGGGCCAGCCGCGCATCTTCTTCTCCATGGCGCGTGACGGCCTCCTGCCGCCGTTCATCGCCAAGGTGCATCCCAAGTACAAGACGCCGCATGTCGGCACGATCATCACCGGTATCTTCGTCGGCGTGGTGGCCGCATTCGCCAACATCGCCGAGGTGGTGGACCTCACCAATATCGGGACGCTCTTTGCCTTTGTGCTCGTGTCTGTTGGCGTGATTGTCCTGCGATACAAGGAGCCCGAGCGCCACCGGCCGTTCCGGGTGCCGTTCGTGCCATGGACGCCGCTCATCTCCATCGGCGCGTGCATCTACCTGATGGCGTTCCTGCCGAGGATCACGTGGATCCGCTTCGGGATCTGGCTGCTGGTGGGGCTGGCCTTCTACTGGGGGTACGGGTGGACGCACAGCAGGTTGAGGAAGAGGGCTGAGGGTTGAGAGCTGTGAGCTGTGAGCTATGAGCGGCAACTTCGCACCGCTCACAGCTCACAGCTCATAGCCCCCACGCCCCTTCAATCGGATCCACCTCCGCCTCCAGCACATCCAGGCCAGAGCTGCGGAGAGCACGCTGGACTGCCTCCAGCAGGGCGCCGGCCTGCAGGAGGCCGCCGGTGAGCGCCACACGGCGAACGCCAGTGCGATCGGCCAGGCCGGTCACCAGTTCCACAAGCTGGCGGGCGGCGTGGTTCACGACAGCTTGTGCCGCCGCATCGCCGTCACCGGCAGTGTCGATCACCACGCGGGCCAGCGCGGCCACCTCCTTGGGTCCCGCCGCGCCCGCCCACCGTACGAGGCCATCGAAGTCTCCGGCATGGGCCGCGCGCACGAGCCGCTCTTCCAGGCCACTCGGCGCGGCCAGACCATCGTGACCCAGGCTCACGCGCATGAGGGCTGTCCGGCCCACATCGTAACCACCCCCGCCGTCGCCCATCTGCCAGCCGTAGCCGCCAACGCGCGTGATGGTGCCGCTGCGGTCACGCGCCGCGGCGATACTGCCAGTGCCCGCGCAAAGCACGATCCCCGGATCATTCCCGAACGCCGCGCGGTACGCGAGCTCGATGTCGGTGGTGACATGCACCCGGTCGGCCACGTCTTCGCCACGAAGCGCACGGGCGAGTTCGCCGGCCTCCGCTTCCCGGCCGGCGCCCGCGGCTCCCACGATCAGCAGGCGGCCCCGGAGCTGGCCCGCTTCCGCCAGCGCCTGGCGAGCGGCGGCCGCAATGGTGGCGGCGCTCGCCATCGCGCGGCCCGGCCGCACGGCCGCGCCGGTCGCGCGAACGCGCACCCGCTCGGTACCGTCCACCTGCACGGCGACCACTGTCTTGGTTCCCCCGACATCGGCCGCAATTACCACGTCAGCCATCAGCTCCGACTCCTCATCATGCTCGACCCGACGCCCACGCCTACCGCTACTGCTGTCCCCAACGGAACGTACCACGGCCAGGCCAGCTTTCCGATCGGGGCAAGCCACGCCAGGCCGCTGATCCCGGCAAGCTGCTTCGCGAAGACGACCACCAGCATGACCAGGACCGTCACGACAACGGCGCGGATGGCGTCCTGCCCGGCCGCTTGCGGCCACCGTCCGGCCAGTATGTAGGTGCCCAGCAACGCGCCGTATGTGATGGACGCGATGCTGAGCGCCAGCACGACCACCGGCGTGTCAGTACCGCTCGCAAAATAGAAGAAGAAAAGGGCGGCGCCCACGAGCGCGAGCCCCCATGCGGCCGAGAAGGCACGGCCGACCTTGAGCAGGTGCGCCGGATCCGTGCGCCCGGTGATCCCGGCGTACAGGTCATGCGTGACGGAGGACGCCAGTGCGTTGATGGACGAGCTGATCGTGCTCATGGCCGCCGCAAGAATGCCCGCCACGACCAGGCCCGCGAGGCCGCTCGGCAGGTGCTCGATGATGAACCGGGGGAAGATCGTGTCCCCCTGGACATTGTCGGGCGCGAAGCCGGCCGCCCAGATGGCCGATCCAACAAGCAGGAAGAGCAGGAACTGCAGGATGACCACCACGCCACTTCCGACCAGCGCGCGTTGCGCGGAACGCAACGAGCGCGTGGCGAGGAGCCGCTGGACAATGAGATGATCGGTGCCATGCGACGCCGCGGAGAGCAGCGCCCCGCCGACGATACCGCCAACCAGTGTGTACGTGTCGGTCAGGTTCACGTGCAGGTTGAGGACGCGCAGCTTGCCGGCGGCGGCAGAGAGCGCGAACGAATGGCCCATGCCCCCGGCCATGTTCCACGCAATCCAGAGTGCGACCACGCCGCCGGCGACGTAAATGGCAAGCTGGACGACGTCCGCCCAGACCACCGCCTTGAGCCCGCCGAACCAGGTGTAGATCAGCGTCACGATGCCCATGGCGACGATGGCCGTGGGAATGCTCCAGCCGGTCAGCAATGCCAGCGGAATGGCACCGGCAAAGATGCGAACGCCGTCGCCGAGGAAGCGCGTGATGAGGAAGACAATGGACACCACCCGCCGTGAGCGAACGCCGAAGCGTCGCTCGAGACGCTGGTAGGCCGTTTCCTGCGTTCCCTCGAAGTAGCCGGGCAGGAGCCAGGCCGCCACGCCAATGCGGCCGATCAGGTAGCCGAAGGCAAGCTGGATGAAGGTCAGGTCGCCACGAGCGCCGATGGTGGGAACCGAGATGACCGTCAGCGCGGAGGTCTCCGTGGCCACGATCGAGAACAGGACCGCGAACGTGGGGAGGTCGCGTGCGCCGAGGAAGTAGTCGCCAGCGGTACTCTGGCGCCGGGTGGCCCAGAAGCCGATGCCCACCATCGCGGCGAAGTACGCGGCGATGACGGCGAAGTCGAGAGTGGTCATGGACTCACGAACGCACGAGGGTCACGAACGTCACGAATACACGAAAAGGGGAGGCAGCGATGCCTCCCCGAAATGACTCCCAATGATTTCGTTCTTTCGTGTTTTCGTGCGCGAACATCCAGGTTCGGATGCCGGCTTATGCGGTGAAGCTGCTGCCACACCCGCAGCCGCCGCTTGAATTCGGGTTGCTGAAGGTGAAGCCGCTGCCCTGCATGGAGGTCACGTAGTCGATGGCGACGCCGTTGAGGTACTGTGCGCTGAAGCCGTCCACCAGCACCCGGACACCGCTGACGTCGAGGACCATGTCGTCCTCCAGCGGCTGCTCCTCGATGTTCAGGCTGTACTTGAAGCCGGAGCAACCGCCCGGCAACACGCTCACGCGCAGCCCCGCCGTTTCCACCGGCACCTGCTCGGCCGCGATGAACTTCCGCACCTCGGCGACCGCTGCGTCGGAGAGATTGATGCTGAAGCCGGAAATGGCCTGGTCTGTTCCGCTCATGAACTGCGCTCCTGGGTGGTGCCGAATTCCGAGAACGTTAAGGGAACGGGCACGGTGGTGTCAACTGAAGGTCGCGGCCCTCAGGCCGCGGGTCGAGTCATTGCGAGCGCCGAAGGCGCGAAGCAATCGGGTCGCCCGCGCTTATCTCTCAAGCCGCTCGATTGCTTCGTCAGGCCCTGCGGGCCTTCCTCGCAATGACGCAGGACTTGCGGCCAGCGACTCGCGACCCTCCTAGCGTCCTGCGACCTGCGACCTTCGACCCTCCAGCGCCTCCACCACGCGGTCCGCCACGTTCCGCCGGACCGGCCCCCAGCGATCATTGTCCCGGGTTGGATTCACCCGGTTGCTGAGCAGCACGATCACCAGGTCTCGCATCGGATCGATCCAGATCGATGTTCCAGTGAAGCCGGTGTGGCCGAAGCTGTGCTCCCGGGAGATCCACTTGCCGCCGCTGCTGAGGCCGGAAGGGGTGTCCCAGCCCAGCGCCCTGCTGGAACCGTCCGGGATGTCCTGGCGGATGACGAAGCGTCGCTCGCTCGCCGGCGGTGGCGGCCAGAGGTAGGTGGCGCTTGTGTCGTGCGAGCCCAGTCCCTCCAGAAGCCAGTCGCCGAAGCGGAGCAGGTCGCGGGCGGAGGAGAAGAGCCCTGCATGGCCGGAGACGCCGTCGAGGCGTGCAGCGTTCTCATCGTGCACTTCGCCGCGCAGCGTCCGCCCGCGCCAGGGATCATTTTCTGTTGGTGCGATGCGCGGAAGCCAGCAGTCCGGCGGGAGATACCGCGTGTCATCCATGCCGAGCGGCGCAAAGAGCCGCCGGTGGAGCAGTGAATCGAGCCGCTCGTGGTACACCGACTCGACGGCCTGGGCCAGCACGATGGCGCCGAGGTCCGAATAGACAAAGCGCGTGCCCGGCAGGGTGTCGAGCGGCGTCGTGTCCGCCAGCGCGTATGCATCGGCCCGGCTGGCGGCCTGGCGATACAGGGCGCGCCAGGCGGGAAGCCCCGATGAGTGCGTGAGCAGGTGCCGCACCGTCACCTGCTCCTTGTTCTTGCCCTGGAATGCCGGCACGTACCGCTGGATGGGCGCATCCAGCTCGATCCGATGCTCGTCCACCGCGATCATCATCGCGGTGGTAAGGCCGATGACCTTGGTGAGCGACGCGAGATCATAGACCGTGGACGAATCCGGCGTTCGAGCATCGTCAACGCCCAGCTGGCCCGAGGCGTGGAAGTAATGCCGGCCATGCACGCTGATGCCGACCACGGCTCCGGGGGACGCGCTGTCCAGCACCACCATCGAATCCAGGTACGATGCTGCCAGGCTCAGCGGATCGGCCAACGGCGCAGGGTTGCCGATCCGGCTCGAGCGTGCGCAGCCGGCGACAAGCAGGAGCAGTGGCACGGCGATGCGCTTCATTGACCGCTCCGCGTGAGCCCGCTGCCGGTCGGCAGGTCGGGCGGAATCGTGATCGGGAGGCGGCCGCTGACAGGAGCACCCCGGAGCGCGTGCGCCGCCGCGCGTTCGCTCTCGGGATTGGATGACCACGCGACAAGGTAGGCGCCGACGGTCGGCGACTGCATGATCACGTAGGGCGACCCGAAGGACGCCAGCAGTGTCGGTTGCCTCGCGGCAGCCGAGTCAATGAGGCTGACGAGCGGGGCGGGCAGGCCGATGGAGCCACGCCAGGCCACGGCGCGCACCGCGACCGCAAAGATCACGTACGGACTCCCGGCGATGACCGCCGCCGCCGAGTCGTAGCTCGCCGTGCCGCTCTGGGCAAGCAGGCGGAACGTGTTGACCGTGACGCCACTGCGCCTGAGCTCTGCGGCGAAGGTGGTACCGACGTCGTCGGCTGTGCCCTCGCCGTATTCAATCAGCGCGACAGTTCGCGGGGCACTCCGGAGGGAATCGACCGTGCCGTCGTCGCGGGCAAGGACCATGGAGCGAACGGCGACCGAATCGGCGAAGAGCTGGAAGTCGGCGCGACCGACCACCGCCATCACGCTGTCCAGGTCCACCTCGCGACGGTGAAACAGTCCGAGCCGCTGCTTGGCGGCAAGGAGCTTTCGCACCGACTGGTTCAGTCTCGCCTCGCTGACCCGCCCGCTGTTGACGGCGTCGGTGAGCGCGTCAAGCGCCTGACCGACGTCCGCTGGCATGAGAAGAAGGTCGGCGCCGGCCTCGAACGCGAGCACGGCCGCCTCCCCGGCGCCGTACTTGCTCACCACGCCCTGCATGTTGAGCGCGTCGGTGACGGTGAGCCCGCCAAATCCGAGGGAGTCGCGCAGGACGCCCGTCAGCACGTCCGGATTGACGGTGGCCGGGCGCACCCGGCCGCTATCGATGCCCGGCAGCGCAATGTGTGCCGACATGACCGCATCCACGTGCGCCTTGATGGCGGCGCGAAAAGGCACCAGTTCGAGCGTGTCGAGCCGGTCCCACGTCGCTCCGACGACTGGCAGTGCGAGATGACTGTCGGTCTCCGTGTCGCCGTGACCGGGAAAATGCTTGACAGTGGCAAGCATCCCGTTGTCCTGGATGCCCTTCACCGCGCTGGTCACGAAGGCGGATACCGTGGCCGGGTCCTCGCCGAACGACCGCGTATTGATGATGGGATTGGCAGGGTTGCTGTTCACGTCGGCATCGGGCGCGAAGGCCATATGAATGCCCACGGCACGCCCTTCGAGCGCGGTGATCTTGCCGATTCTCCATGCATCCTGCTCCCGCCCGCCGGCTGCAACGCCCATATTGGGTGGGAACCGCGTGCCGCCGTGCAGGCGAATGCTGGTGCCGCTCTCGAGATCCGAGGCCACCAGCAGGGGCAGCGGCGCGAGGCGCTGCAGGGCATTGAGCTTGGCGGCCTCGTCCAGCGGTGAGCCAACGGAAATGATGATGCCGCCGACGTGCAGCGAGTCCACCCAGCGCTCAGCCTGCTGGAGACCCGGTTCGTCCAGTGCGGCATAGGTGCCGGGAATCCATGGCATGATGAGTTGTGCCACCCGGTCACGTATCGAGAGCGAGTCAAGCAGCTCGTCGATGCTCGACGTGATCGGCGCGGGATTCGTGCGAGGGGGCGCCGCCGTGCACGCGGCGAGCAGCAGGATCACACCCGGAAGGAGAAATCTTTGACGCGCCATGCATTTGTCCTGGGATGCGGGATGGCCGCTACGCTGGCCTGCGCCGCGCAGCCGGGGGTTCTGCCGTCCGGGCCGATGGTGCGGCCGGGCATCGACGTGCTGCTGAGCGACAGCATGCCTCTCGTGGCTGGCCGCCGAGTGGGGCTGGTAACCAACCAGACAGGTATCGACAGCCGCGGTGCAAGCGATGTGGATCGTCTGCTCGCGGCCGGCGTGCGCCTTACGGCGCTCTACAGTCCTGAACACGGATTTCGTGGTTCGGCTGCTCCCGGGGCATCGGTGGCGTCCACGCGGGACTCCGTCACCGGGCTCCCAATTTACAGCCTCTACGGACCCACTGCGTCACCCACCGACTCGATGCTGCGCGACGTGGACATCATGCTGGTGGACCTGCAGGACGCCGGCGCCCGGTACTATACCTACATCGCGACTGCGACCGAAGTGATGCGCGCCGCCGCGCGCCTCGGCATGCCGGTCGTCATCCTCGATCGCCCCAATCCGATCGGCGGCGCAATGGCGGGCAATGTGCTGGACACCGCGTATCGTTCCTTTGTCGGCCGCTTGCCGGTGCCGATGCGGCACGGGCTGACCATGGGCGAGATGGCGCGGTTCGCGAACGATGAGATGAGCATCGGCGCCGACCTTCGGGTCGTGCCGGTGGATGGGTGGCGGAGGGATGAGTACTACGACGAAACCGGGCTTCCGTTTGTGCAACCGAGTCCCAATCTGCCGACGCTCGAGAGCCTGATCCATTATCCGGGCACGTGTCTCTTCGAGGGCACCAACCTGAGTGTCGGCAGGGGAACGGATCACCCATTCGAGCAGATCGGCGCGCCCTGGCTCGACCCGGGACGAGTGCTGGCGCAGCTGCGCTTCGCCAACCCGACGGGCGTCCGGTTCGACACGCTGCACTTCACGCCGCACGCGCCCGGCGACGGGAAATACGCGGACACCATCGTGGCGGGGATTCGCCTGCACGTGACCGACCGCGCCGCCTACGACCCGGTGCAGACCGCGGTGCTCCTCCTCGCGGCCATTCGCGACGTTTCGCCGGAGCGCTTCAGGATCAGCGCGCCGCATTTCGATCGGCTGGCTGGCACGTCGGCCTTGCGGGTGGGACTGGAGTCAGGTCTGGGGGCGGCGCAGCTCACCGCCGGCTGGGCGGCGCAGCGGAAGGCCTTCAGGGAGCGGATCGGGAAGTATCTGCTGTACTAGATGGGCAGGATGGGCGGGATGGGCAGGTTGTCGTGGGTCGTCATTCCCGCGAACACGGGAATCAATGAGGACTCACTGGTGGTGAATCACCATGCCCTGGGCCCTCACGGACTCCTGCTGTCGCAGGAGTGACGAATGGGCGAGTTTCGCCCTGCCCATCCTGCCCATCCTGCCCATCCTGCCCATCTCCACTACCGCATTGCCAGTATCGCCAGCACCAGCACCACGACGGCAATCACGCCGCCGGTTGCCAGCAGCAGCCGGTCGGCCGGGTTGAGGCGGCTGCTGAGGCCGGTCGCGCTCGGCAGTGGCTCCGCGAGAACGGGTTCAGGAATCGGAGTGTCGGGCGCGACCCCGAGCCGAAGGGCCTTGACGCCTGGGAGTCGCGCCAGCGCGCGCAACTCTGCCCCGGCATCGGCGTCCCGGCTCGATCCTATGAGGACCAGCGCGACGTTCGTGGGGCGAGCACGCACCAGCTGGGAAATGACTTCACGGCTCTGGTGATCGGCGCGGTCCAGGTCGGCCGCAACCACCGTCACCGGCCCCGACGTTGCGGCCGCAGCCAGCGTCTCGGCCAGCGCCGCCGCCGGGTCGCGCCAGAAGCTGGACTGCAGTGGAAGCCTGGGGAACCGCTCGCCCAGGCCCGGCGAGAATCGCCGCAAGGCTGCAAGTGCGGAGGCAGGTGCGGCGGCCAAGCCGTCAAGTTCCGGCAGCCGGGCGCACAGGCGGCTCAGGTAGCCCCACGGCCTGATGACCGGACCACTCGCCTCCGCGGCAAGTAGCCCCCCATCAGCGGCACGGGCCGAGGCGAATTGCTCGCAGAGAGCGGCCCGCGTGGCATCGGCTGGTGCGTCAACCACCAGTGCACCCCCCGGAGCGATATCCTCCCAGGCAGCGTCGAGCGTGTCGGCAAGGATCCGGTCTTCGCGATGGGCCGCAGCCCGCTTGGCCCGGTTGACGCTGGGCCCGGTGCGCCAGCGGAATCGGCGGCGGACGGCATCCCGCTCCCGGCGCAGCCAGGAGCGCCAGCGCTCCCCGCCCACATCGTCAAATCCCGCGAGGAATTCCTGTTCGGCGGGCGCCGCACCGGCCTGGGCGTCATCCGGATGATGCCGTTCCAGCTCCGCCAGGTCGAGCGGCAGGGCGCCTGACAGCCGCACGTGCTGACCATCGGTGGTGAGAAGATCACCGAGCAGGGGCCGGAGGCCTGAAATTGCCTGCCGCAGGGAGTGGCGCGCGCGGGCCCGGTCGCCCTCTTCCCACAAGAGGTCCGCGAGCTGCGAGCGCGTGGCTTCGCGGTTTTCCTGCCGGGCGAGATAGGTCAGCAGGGCCAGCTGCTTGCGCCGCGCGGAAGATGGAGGAGCGTCAGGGCCGTCAAGGCGCGGGGCACCGAGTGTCACGAGCTTCATGGCAGGTTCGAGCTGAGGGTTCGGGGGCACCTCATGGGAATACGGCCAAACCGACGAGGCGTCAAGGCGGCGTCATGCGGCCGGCGGGCCCGGGCGAGTGCTGGAGTCACTCCCGGCCGATTGCCGGAACCCCGTAGTTCCGCTATTCTTTCGCCCCGGAGACGGCCGCACCACCCCCTCGCGCCGCGAAGGACGGACCGACGACGGTGAAGCTGCTCGGCGCCCTGGAACGCCCGTACTACGCGATCGTTCGTCCACCGGTGGATGCGCTCATCCGGGCTGGCGTGCGACCCAATACCATCACGACTGTCGGTACCTTCTTCGTCCTGGTGAGCGCGCTGGCGTACGGCCTGGGCCACGTGCGCTGGGGCGGGGTCCTGCTGCTGATCAGCGGCGTGGTGGACACGCTGGATGGGCAGGTGGCTCGCGGAAGTGCGACGGTCACCCGCTTCGGCGCGTTCTATGACTCCACGCTGGACCGGGTCGGCGATGGCGCCACGTTCATCGGTATCGCGGTCTACCTGCTCACGGCGCCCGAGGTGGCGTGGCGGCTGCCGGCGGTCATCGTCTGCATGCTGGCCATCCTGTTTTCCCTGCTTGTGTCCTACGCGCGGGCCCGCGCCGAAGGCCTGGGTGTGGATTGCAAGGTCGGGATCGCGCAGCGCGCCGAGCGGATTCTTGGCCTCGGCCTGGTCTCATTGATCTTTGGCGCCGCCTACCGCGCGCAGGCGCTGGAGCTGGTGGTGCTGTTGCTGGCGCTGGCGTCGCTGATCACGGTGTGCCAGCGCTTCATGTACGTGTTCCACGTCACGAATGGCGTGACGCTGGACGACTCCCTCCCGAAAGGACGATAGAAGTGGCAGAGACGACCGCTCGGCAGATTGCGCCGGCCCGGGGCAAGCTCGGAGTGCTGACCGTGGGCCTGGGCGCCGTGGCCAGCACCTTCATTGCCGGTGTCGAGAATATCCGTCGAGGGAAGGCCGCGCCGATCGGCTCCCTTACGCAGATGGGGACGATCCGGCTGGGCCGGCGCACTGAAGGTCGCGCGCCGCTCATCAAGGAGTTCGTGCCCCTCGCCAATCTCGACGACATGGTCTTCGGTGCGTGGGATCCGGTCCCGGATGACGCCTACCAGGCGTGCCTGCACTGCGGCGTGCTCGACCGGCACGAGCATATCGAGCCGATCAAGGAGTTCCTTTCGGCCATCAAGCCGATGCCGGCGGTCTTCGACCAGTCCTACGTCAAGCGGCTGCACGGCGAGAACGTGAAGCAGGGCAAGTCCAAGCGCGAACTGGCCGAGCAGTTGCGGCAGGATATTCGCGACTTCAAGGCGAAGCACGGCTGCGACCGCCTGGTCATGGTCTGGTGCGCGTCCACGGAAATTTTCATCGCGCCGGGCGCGACGCACCAGTCGCTGGCGGCCTTCGAGAAGGCGATGGACGCGAGCGACACCTCGATCGCGCCGTCGATGCTGTACGCCTACGCCGCCATCATGGAAGGGGTGCCCTTTGCCAATGGCGCGCCCAACCTGACCTGTGACTTCCCGGCCATGGTGCAGCTCGCCAAGGACAAGGGCGTGGCCATCGGCGGCAAGGACTTCAAGACCGGCCAGACCATGATGAAGACCGTGCTCTCGCCAATGTTCAAGGCGCGGATGCTTGGTGTGGCGGGCTGGTACTCGACCAACATCCTCGGCAACCGCGACGGCGAGGTGCTGGACGATCCCGAGAGCTTCAAGACCAAGGAAGAGTCGAAGCTGGGCGTACTGGAATACATCCTCCAGCCCAAGCTCTATCCCGAGCTCTATGGCAAGATGTACCACAAGGTGCGCATCAACTACTATCCGCCGCGGGGCGACAACAAGGAAGGCTGGGACAACATCGACATCTTCGGGTGGCTGGGCTACCCGATGCAGATCAAGGTCGATTTTCTCTGCCGTGACTCGATCCTGGCCGCCCCGCTGGTGCTGGATCTCGCCATTTTCTTTGACCTGAGCCAGCGCGCCGGGCTGTCGGGCATCCAGGAATGGCTGTCGTTCTACTTCAAGAGCCCGCAATTCGGGCCTGACCTGTACCCGGAGCACGATCTCTTCATCCAGCTCACCAAGCTCAAGAACACGCTGCGGTGGATGATGGGTGAGGACCAGATCACGCACCTGGGGATCGAATATTATCAGGAGGCATGAGGCATGGGGCGTGAGGCGCAGGGTCTCATGCCCCACGCGCCATGCCCTACGTCCCGACAACCATGCGCTACTTTCATCGCACGTCCGTCACGCCCGATGACGCCATTCAGGCCGCTGCCCGGTACTTCGGGCAGCGGCTCGCGCCGGTCGAGGAGGGCGCCAGGCTGCGCCGGTTCTCGAGCCCGCTGGGCCAGCTCACCGTCACGGTCGAGGCCGAGGGTGGGCATTACACTCGCGTCGTGGTCTCGACGGACCAGCCCGGCGAGAGCGAACTCGACAAGATTGCCAAGCGGTTCCTGACGCTGCTGCATACCGGTGCCCATCCGTCGCACCGGCCCATCGGCGCCTACTGAACCTGGTTCGTGCAACCTCACCTTACCACGGAGCCTTCATGATGCCCCGCGCGGCCCGCCTGGGTCACTCGCTGCGCCGTCTGCTCGCTTGCCTCATCCCAGCCGCCCTGGCCGCGCTTTCCCTGCCGGCCAGGGCGCTTGCACAGGCGTCGGGCGGCGGCGAAACGGACTTGCAGGTCCCAGACCTCTCGACCGTGAGCTTCTTTGGCATTCCGGGTCACACGCTCCTGCTCTACGGGCTCATCTTCTGCGGCCTCGGCCTCCTGTTCGGGCTGGTGAGCTACGGCCAGCTCAAGCGCCTGCCGGTGCACGAGTCGATGCGGGAGGTGTCCGAGCTGATCTACGAGACCTGCAAGGCGTACCTGATCCAGCAGGGTCGCTTCCTGATGCTGCTGGAGCTGTTCATCGGCGTGGTGATCGTCCTCTACTTCGGGTTGCTGCGGCACTACGCGGCCTCGATGGTGATCGTGATCCTCGCCTTCAGCGTCCTCGGCATCCTCGGCAGCTACGGCGTCGCGTGGTTTGGCATCCGGGTCAACACCTTCGCCAACTCCCGCACCGCCTTCGCCAGCCTGCGCGGCAAGCCGTATCCCTGCTACGCCATCCCGATCAAGGCGGGCATGAGCATCGGCATGCTGCTCATCAGCGTCGAGCTGGTGATGATGCTCTGCATCCTGCTGTTCGTGCCGGGTGAGTACGCGGGCTTCTGCTTCGTGGGCTTTGCCATCGGCGAGTCGCTGGGCGCCACGGCGCTCCGGATTGCGGGCGGCATCTTCACCAAGATTGCCGACATCGGCTCGGACCTGATGAAGATCGTCTTCAACGTGAAGGAAGACGATGCCCGGAACCCCGGCGTGATCGCCGACTGCACCGGCGACAACGCCGGGGACTCGGTCGGCCCGACCGCCGACGGCTTCGAGACCTACGGCGTCACCGGCGTGGCGCTCATCACGTTCATCGTGCTCGCGGTCAAGGATCCCACCATCCAGGTCCAGCTGCTGGTCTGGATCTTCGTGATGCGGGTGGTGATGATCGCGGCGAGCGGGCTCTCGTACCTTGCCAACGAGGCATGGGCCAGGGCGCGCTATCAGGCGGCGACACGCATGAACTTCGAGTCACCGCTCACGTCGCTCGTCTGGCTCACCTCGTTCGTCTCGATGGTGCTGACCTACCTCGTCTCCTGGCTGCTGATTCGCGACCTGGGTGACGGCACCATGTGGTGGAAGATTTCCACCATCATGTCGTGCGGCACGCTGGCCGGCGCGCTGATTCCCGAGCTGGTCAAGGTGTTCACCTCGGTCGACTCCCGGCACACGCGCGAGATCGTCACCTCCTCGCAGGAGGGCGGTCCGTCGCTCAACATCCTGTCGGGCCTCGTGGCGGGCAACTTCGGCGCTTACTGGCTCGGCATCACCATCCTCGGCCTCATGGGCATCGGCGCCTGGATCGCGGGCATGGGAATGGATGCGCTCATGGTGGCGCCGGCTGTCTTCGCCTTCGGGCTGGTGGCGTTCGGCTTCCTCGGCATGGGCCCGGTGACCATCGCAGTGGATTCATACGGTCCGGTGACCGACAACGCGCAATCCATCTACGAGCTGTCGCTCATCGAGCAGGTGCCCGGCATCCAGGCGGAGCTGCAGCAGAATCACGGATTCACCGCCGATTTCGAGACCGCCAAGCAGCTGCTGGAGGAGAATGACGGGGCGGGGAACACCTTCAAGGCGACGGCCAAGCCGGTCCTCATCGGCACCGCGGTGGTGGGAGCCACGACCATGATCTTCTCCATCGTGGTAGCGCTCACCAGCGGGCTCACCGAGAACGTGGACAAGCTCTCGATATTGCACGCTCCCTTCCTGCTCGGCATCATTGCCGGCGGCGCCATGATCTACTGGTTCACCGGCGCCTCCATCCAGGCCGTGACCACCGGCGCCTACCGTGCGGTGGAGTTCATCAGGCGCAACATGAAGCTGGATGGCGCGGCCAAGGCCTCGGTGGCCGACAGCAAGAAGGTCGTGGAGATCTGTACCCAGTATGCCCAGCGTGGCATGTGGAACATCTTCCTCACGGTGTTCTTCGCAGCCCTGGCCTTCGCGTTTGTGGAGCCCTACTTCTTCATCGGCTATCTGGTGTCGATTGCCCTGTTCGGCCTGTTCCAGGCCATCTTCATGGCCAACGCCGGCGGCGCGTGGGACAACGCGAAGAAGATCGTCGAGGTCGAGCTCAAGCAGAAAGGCACCGACCTGCACGCGGCCACCGTGGTGGGCGACACCGTGGGCGACCCCTTCAAGGACACGTCATCGGTTGCCATGAACCCGGTCATCAAGTTCACCACGCTGTTCGGGCTCCTCGCGGTCGAGCTGGCCGTGTCTCTGCAGCAGACCCAGGGCTCCGGCATCGTGCACGTCATTGCAGCGGTATTCTTCCTGATCTCGGTGTTCTTCGTCTGGCGGTCGTTCTACGGGATGAGGATTGAGAAAGAGGCGTAGGACATAGGGCATGGGGCGTAGGGGGCTCGTCTCCCATGCCCTATGCCCCACGCCCTCTGCCTGCTATTTTCCGCGCGTTCACTGGCTCCCGACCTCCGTCTGGAACGTCATGTCCACGCCCTCTGCAGTGCTGGAATCCGAAAAGTCACCCCGCCTCTCCCCTGCGCAGCAGCTCGACCTGTATTACTGGATGCGGCTCACCCGGACGCTCGAGGAGCGCCTGGTCGCGCTGTATCGCCAGACCAAGGTCGTTGGCGGCCTGTTCCGGTCGCTGGGGCAGGAGGCGGACGCGGTCGGCAGCGCCTATGCGCTGGAACCGCGCGATGTGATGTCTCCGCTCATTCGCAACCTCGGTTCCATGCTGGTCAAGGGCGCGACGCCAGTGGAGATCCTGCGGCAATACATGGCCCGGGGTGACAGCCCCACGCGCGGGCGCGAGCTGAACATCCATTTCGGCGATACCGAGCGCGGCTTCATCGGCCAGATCTCCCACCTCGGCGACATGGTGCCGGTCATGGCCGGCGTCACGCTTTCCTTCAAGCTCCGGAAGCAGGACCGGGTCGGGCTCGTATACGTGGGCGACGGCGCAACCTCCACCGGCGCCTTCCACGAGGGCATCAACCTGGCCGCCGTGCAGCGCTGCCCGCTCGTCGTCGTGGTGGAGAACAATGGCTATGCCTATTCCACACCGACCCGGAAACAGACGGCCGCCGAGAACTTCGTGGCCAAGGCGCCGGGCTATGGGATCCGGGGCGTGCGGGAAGACGGCAACGACGTGCTCGCCGTCTACCAGGTGACAAAGGAAGCCGTGGACCGCGCGCGTGCGGGCGACGGCGTGACGCTGGTGGAGCTCGTGACGTACCGGCGCAAGGGACACGCCGAGCACGACAACCAGTCCTACGTGCCGCCTGGGGAGCGGGAGCGCTGGGCTGCGGAGAACGATCCCGTGGACCGCTACCGCCAGGTGCTGGTGCAGGCCGGCGTGCCGGCTGCGGAGCTGGATGCCCTCGACGCGCGCGTCGCCACCGAGGTCGACCAGGCCACCGAAGAAGCGGAACGCTCGCCGATGCCCGAAGCTCGTGACGCCCTGCTCGGCGTGTATGCGGACCCGCCCGCCGCCCCGGAGCTCTGGTTCCGGCGCGACGTCGGGCGCGTGGTTGACGCGCATGAACGACCGGCATCGTGGGGGACCTACGATGGCTGAGGTCACCTATCTCGAGGCCATCCGCCAGGGCCTCTTCGAGGAAATGGAGCGCGATCCCGACGTATTCTGCCTGGGCGAGGACATCGGCGCCTACGGCGGTGCGTTCAAGGTGACCGATGGCCTGCTCGAGCGGTTCGGCGAGCAGCGCGTGATTGATACGCCCATCAGCGAAGCCGCGATCATCGGTGCGGCCGCCGGCGCGGCACACATGGGCATGCGGCCCGTGTGCGAGATGCAGTTCATCGACTTCATCTCGTGCGGCTATGACATGCTCACGAATTACGTCGCCACTGCCCGCTACCGGGCGTTCCTGCCCTGCCCGATGGTGGTCCGGGGGCCCGCCGGCGGCTACGTGCGGGGCGGACCTTTCCATTCGCAGAATCCCGAGGCGGCCTTCCTCCACACGCCGGGACTCAAGATCGTCTATCCCGCCACGGCGTCCGATGCCAGGGGGCTGATCAAGTCCGCGATCCGCGACGAAGACTGCGTGCTGTTCTTCGAGCACAAGTACCTCTACCGGCGCATCAAGGAACAGCTCCCTGAGGGTGATCACACCGTTCCGATTGGCAAGGCGCGCGTGGCCCGGGAAGGTCGCGATGTTTCCGTGATCACGTACGCGGCCACGGTGTGGAAGGCACTCGAGGCCGCCGAACAGCTGGAGAAGGAGGACGGGTTGTCCGTCGAGGTGCTTGACCTTCGGTCGCTCGCGCCCATGGACGAGGAAGCCATCATCGCCACCGTCAAGAAGACCAACCGGGTGCTGGTAGTCCACGAGGACACCGCCACGGGGGGCGTGGCGGGGGAAATCACCGCCCGCATCAACGAACACGCATTCGAGTGGCTCGATGCGCCGGTCCGGCGCATCTGCGCACACGACGTGCCGCTGCCCTACGCGCCCGTCCTGGAGGACTTCGTTCTGCCGCAGACCTCCGACATTGTGCGCGGGCTGCGCTGGCTGGCGGGATACTGAGGGTCGCGGGTCACGAGTCATGGGTCTTGAGTTGCGGGACCC
>DASTFH010000167.1:0-22400 GCA_035708725.1 Gemmatimonadales bacterium
CCGCATTCCGCCTGGAAGCGACGCCGGCCATCCGCGTGAGCCCCTTCTGGCTCATCGCCTGCTACTTCATCCAGGAACTGGGCGAGCTCTGCATCTCGCCAGTCGGCCTCTCGGTCTTCACCAAGCTCTCTCCGGTCAAGATCGTCGGCTCCATGCTCGGCGTCTGGTTCCTCGCCGACTCCGTGGGCAACAAGGTGGCCGGCTTCGCCGCCGGGTTCATCTCGTCGGCGCCACTTCCCCAGCTCTTCGGCGTGGTCGCGGCCGTCTGCCTCTCGGCATCACTGCTGGCATTCGTGATGATCAGGCCGGTGAAGGGGTTGATGGGTGGGGTGAAGTAGGAGCTCGGGCGTGGGGCGTGGGGCGTGGGGCGTGGGGCGTGGGCACCGAAACTCGCTCATTCGTCATTCCCGCGCACGCAGGAATCCATGAGGGCTGACTCGAGCCGCCGAGCCGCCGTCCCTAGCCCCTTCTACCCGGCCACCAATTCCACCGGCCCGCCAGCTGCAGCAGTGCGGGGCCGATGACCATGCGCACGATGGTCGCGTCCACCAGCACGGCCACCGCCAGCGCAAAGCCCAGCATCTTGATGAAGAGAAAATTGCCGAGGGTGAATGCCGCGAAGACGACCAGCATGATGCCGGCGGCACTGGTGATCACATGCCCCGTCGTCGCCACCGCCTCGACAATGGACCGGCGATCGGATAGCCCCGAGCGCCGAGCTTCCAGCACGCGAGTGATCAGGAAGACTTCGTAGTCCATGCTCAATCCGAACACGATGCAGAATACAATGACGGGTAGGGTGGAGAAGACCGCGCCAAGCGGCTCGGCGATACCAAACAACTGCGAGCCAATGCCTTCCTGGAATACCAGCGTCAGCGCGCCGAAGGCTGCTGCCACCGAAAGCAGGTTGAGGGCGACGGCCTTGAGGGGAATCAGCACCGATCGCGTGCCGGCGAAGAGCGCCATCAGCGTTCCCGCAAGCACGAGCCCGACGACCGCGGGGAACCGTCCCGCCGCCGCGTCGCTGTAGTCGGCATTGAAGGCCGGGAGGCCTCCCACCAGAATCCTCGCACCCTCGACGCCGAGCAGTGTCGGTCCATCGTGACGAAGCTGCCGCGCAAATTCTACCAGTTGCTGCGCACCAAGCGATTCGGCGGGAAAGAGCTCGATGAGCGCGCGCGTACCCGCGGAATCCACCAGTCCCTGGGTGGCGTCGTCCGGAAGCACCGCGAGCGCCGTCCGCCCCATCCCTGCCGCCCGCGCGACACCAATGATCGAGCGCACCCGCTCCACCCGCGCATCCGCTGCGAGCGTGTCGGTGAAACGCGCCAGCGCATTCCATCCGGCTGAACGCCGGATGGGCGTTGACGTCGGAAACTCCACCGCGATCCGCACTCCCTGGATGATGTTGCTCCGGCCCATCGTGCGAAGATCGGCCAGCGCCTGGGTCGATTCAAGCGAGAGCGGAAGCCAGTCGCCGCGCGGCAGGCCGATGGTGAGGCGCGCCGACTGTGTGGCAAGCAGCGCAAGCGGAATGATGCCGGCGATGAGCGCTGTCCATGGATGCGTGGTGACCAGCTCACCGAGTCGCCGCCACCGTTGTGTGGATTGCTCCATGCTGCGGCGCCGGAACCGTCCCCAGTCGACCTTGGCTCCGAGCCAGGCGAGTATGCCGGGGAGCAGCGTCGTGGCAACAAGTGCCGAGGTCAGCACCACCAGCAGCCCGCCGGCCGCGATGGCGCGGATCTCGTTCAGCGGCACGGTGAGGAGCACCACAAAGCCGATCGCGACGGCGGCCGCCGACAGCAGGATGGTGTGACCTGCGTGCCGAGCCGCTGTTTCGGCGGCATCCTTGGGTGATTGTCCCCCTGCCCGTGCCTCGCGGAAGCGGCTCACCATGAGCAGCCCGTAGTCGATGCCGAGGCCCAGGCCCAGCATCGTCACCACGCTTTGCAGCAGGATGGAGAGTGGCCAGATGCGTGCGGCAACGGCGGCGGCACCAAGCGCGAGCGCAATAGCCAGCGCACCGGAAACCACGGGAATGAGGCCAGCGGCAATGGCGCCGAATGCCACAAAGAGCAGCAGCGCCGTGAGCGGCAGGGCGCGCCGCTCGGCATGTGCCACATCCGCGCTGCTCGCGGCCCGCATGTCAACATTGAGCGGGATCTCGCCGGTCCAGCGGAGCGTGAGTGCGGGCCACGCTGTGGCGAGCGAGCGCTGCAGCTCGCGCGTCGCCGCCCGAAGCCTGGGCACGACCCGGTCAGGCGGCCCGGCCGACGCGGAAAGGCCCGCTATAATGAAAGTGCCGCGCCCCGATGGCGCGACGAACAAGGTGTCCTGGTTGTCGAGCCACGAGAATGTCGCGCTGATCGCGGGGTCATCGGCCAGCCGGTCGGTAATGCGCCGGAGCACCTCGGCACCCGCCGGCCGGGCGGGCGAGCCGACTCCGCCCACCACCAGCACCGCGAACTGGGCGTACTGGGAGCGCAACGGGCCTTCGAGCAGCCGTTTCACGGCGTCGGACTCGCTTCCCTCCACCGAGGCGCTCACGTCGAGCACCTGCTCCACGCTCCTCGCCCTGGGCAGCAGCAGCACCGCGCCGACGAGCCACGCGACAGCTATCCATCCCCGTCGCTCGACGATCCGCTCTGCGATGCGCATCGCCGGCTACCCGTGCTCGGCCATGATGGCCGCCCAGCTCACGCCGCCGCCGACCGCCTGTATCAGGTAACGCTCGCCAGGTTGCACCGCGCCAAGCCCCTGAGCCATCGCCACGGCAAAGGTGGGCGTGCCCATGTTGCCATGCGTTGTCACGACGCTCGGCGCGCGACCGCACCAGCCGCCGAGCCGCCGCGTGAGCTGGTCCACCTGCTCGCCGTGCGTCTGGTGGAAGAACCAGTGCCCCAGTGTTTCACTCGTCACGCCGCCCAGTGCCAGGCTCTCGGCGAAGACCGACTGCCACCGCTCCGCGAGAAAGGCGGGGAGGCCGGGGCAGCCGCCCGGCTCATAGGCGTAGCGTGTGACTGGCGGCGCCGGCGGAAACGTGGCACGCACCGTCAACGCACTTGCGAATGCCGGCGCTGTCCCGTGCAGCATCGCGAGGAAACCGGGACCGGTCGCGCGCTCCAGCAGGACGCAGGCAGCGCCGTCGCCCACCGTGAGCAGCATCCGCAGGTCGTGCTCGCTGGTAAGCTGCGACAGGTTCTCGGCCATCACGACCAGCACCCGGTCGCAACCGGCGCCGATCAGCAGCGCGCCCTGGATCAGCCCCAGCACACCGCCGCTGCATCCGGCCTTGAGGTCGAAGCACGAGGGCGCAACACCAAACTCGCGGGCCAGCAGCGCCGCCTGGCTGTTGCACGGATTGGGATTGGAGGTGCTCACGAAGATCAGGGCGTCGAGATGATCGAGCGCGGATGGATGGCGCAGCGCGAGCCGCTCCACGGCCGAGCGCGCGAGGTCCATTGCCGTGAGGCGGTCGCACGCAAGCGGCCGGCCCGGCACATGGCTCAAGTGGCGAGTCTCGACGCCCAGCCGCCCGATGAACGCGCGGGTTATGGAGGAGCCGAGGTAGCGGCGCCACCGGCCTGGCAGGGCCGCGCGAAGCAGTTCCTCGGTCTCGTACTGGCGGAGCAGGCCGAAATCACAGGTTTCGACGGCGGCGACGCGCACGTTGGGGGCGCTAAGCTGCATCGGTCACCGCCGCGTGGAAGCATCGGTGCGCATCCATGGCCGGCGTCAGGTGCATCGGCTTGATCTGCGCGTTGGGAATCCCGCGGTCATCGCCACGGTGCAGGAATGCGCCCAGCTCACCCGCACGTGTGGCGACTACCTCCAGCGGATGCAGCAGCTGGTCTTCGCGTTCGAAGTCGTAGCCCATCGCTGCGCCGCGCAGGTGGCGGTCCACGGCGAGCGCGAGGGTGGCCGGATCGGCGTGGCCGAGTGCAGCCTCATCCAGCAGAACGCGATAGCGACGGTCCGAGCAGGGCACGAAGAGAAATTCGGGAAACCACACACCAAGCTCCCGGCACGCGCCGTCCATCGCCACGGTCACGTCACGCTCGGAGACGCGTTCGTTCGACACCGACACCACGCGTGAGGCCTTGGAGACGAATTCAATGACCGGCGTCCGCCGGCAGTGCGAGGTCACGCGCACCAGGTCTTCGATGTCGTAGCGATAGAGTCCCGCCGATGTCGTGAGGATGACGCGGTAGGTTGCGCCCTCCTCGATCTCATCGGCGCGGAGTGCCCGCGTGCTGGAATCACCCGCCGATCCCTCGGGCAGGAACTCGAAGAAATGCGACGTGATGGCAAGGATGCCACCGGGTGTGTCGAGCCGGTGGGGAATGGCAAGGATCCCCTCGCTCGCGGCCGTCGGGAACTCGAAGTGCCGCCGGAGCCCGAATGCCTGGTCCAGCTCAGCCAGGTAGTAGCTCATGTTTCCACCCTGCCAGCAGACCAGCAGCTGGAGCCGCGGAAAAAGCAGATGATTGGGGAGCCTCCCGTCGCGCCGCCAGATGGTGCGCAGCTCGCGAGCGAGCCTCGGATCAGGCTGCCCGCGCCAGCTTCCGGGCACCATCGCGGCACCGAGTCCCGAAAGCGTGCCCGCTTCGATGTCGGCAATGAGCCGCTCCGCGTTGCGCTCGAGCGCAGCGCGGAGATTGATGAGGTTCACTGGCGAAATGGCGCAGAGCGCGCCCAGGTCGGCTCGCCCTGCCAGGATGCGGCCGGCGGCATAGGCGCGATCCTCGGCGTCCTCCAGCGTGAAGATCCAGTACGGCAGGATGAAGCGCCGGCGCACCATCCGCGGGAGGTTGCGATAGTTGAAACCGGACGAGAATCCCTGCGGGATGCCGCACGGCGCGGGCCCGCCTTCAGCCGATCCCACGAGGAATTGCGCCTTCATGCCGCGGAGCGCAGGGCAGGCCGCCTCGAGCGCGCCGAGATAGATGCGGGACCCCGCCGACATCTCCCGCCGGAACTCGCGGGTGACCGGCACATGCTTGAAGTCGCCGGTGGAACCGGCGGTGAGCGCAAAGAAGATGGGCCGGCTGGGGCAGAGCCGTTGCCACTGGCCCGCGTGCACCTGATCGAGCTCGGCGCGCATGTCGGAGTGAGAACGGATCGGTACCCGCGCCTGGTATTCCCTGACCAGCATCTGCGGGCCAGCCACGCGCGCGAGCCCGGCAAAACCATGCTCGCGCCCGAAGTCCGTGCCGCTGGCCTGGCGCAGGATGCGGCGAAGCTGGTGCGCCTGCACCGTGAGAGGGTCGGCGCACTGCCGGAGGAAGCGGCGGTACCCGTACGCGAGCAGATGCGAGGTGATCATGCGCACCGCCCTTCGCGTGCGTTGCTCCCGCTCCGGTTCACGATCATGCCATCCGGAATGATGGCGTCGTCGGCGACCGTTACGCCCGCCAGGATGACGCAGTGCTTGCCGATGCGCACGCGCGATCCGATGCGTGCCCCATTGTAGATGCTGGTGCGCGAGCCGATGCGGCTGTCGTCGCCCACCTGCACATGCGCCGCCATGTCCACCGCATGCTCCACCACGCAGTGCGCACCCACTCGCACACCGGCCGCCAGGATGCAGTATGCGCCGATGAGCGTCTCCGCACCGATTTCTATCCGCTCCACCACCAGCGTTCCCGGCCTCGGCTGATAGGAGCAGGCGAGGTGCGCGTGCTCACCGAGCAGTGCACGCGGGCCAATGCGGATGTGGTGCGGTTCACGCACGATGGTGCGCGAGGTCACCCAGGCACCGGCGCCAAGGCTCGCGCCGAACGCGCGGAGGGCAAGCCGCTGAAACCCGGCGCTCAGGAAGAAGACCGGCTGGAACACCGTGAGGAAGAGACCGGGCGCCCAGCCCTTGAGCGCCCAGCGTACGCTGCCGCGGTCCGCGAACATGCGGAACCGCCCGGTCTCGCTGGCCGGCAGCAGGCGGTGCAGCAGTGCCATCCCCGCCAGCGACGACCACGGCATCAGGAGCATGGCGATGATGATGCCGGGGATGATTCCCAGCCGTGGCACCAGCAGGAGTGGCAGCGCCGACCACGCCATGAAGTAGGCCCCTCCCGCCCACCAGAGCAGCTCGAGCGCGATCACAGGTCCACCTCCACCGGGCCATCGCCGCGCAGGTAGAGCCCGACGATCCGCGTCGCCGTCTCCCTCGCGCTGCCGATCGTGACGCCATGCTGCTGCGAGAGCCGGTCGGCGAACGCGTTGGTGCGCGGCGTCCGGACCAGTCCGGGGTTCGCCAGGTGGACCCGGATGCCCTTGGACGCGTACTCGTTGTGGGCCGTCAGGGCCAGGCCGCGAAGGAAGGATTTCGTGGCGCAATAGAGCCCGGCGCCGGGCATCCCCACGTTTCCGGCCTGGGAGCCGATCCAGATGAGCGTCCCGGCCCGCCGCTTCCTGAACTGATCCAGCAGGATGCCGCTCAGCAGCATCGTGTGCGTGCAGTTGGTGCGGATGGTGGACTCGATCGTGTCGAAGCCAACCGCGTGCAGGTGGTGCGCACCTTCGGCATACATCGGATTGGTGCCCACGGTGAGCACGGCCGCTTCGATATCGGTACAGCTGGCGAGGAACCCGCCGAGCGATTCCACGTCCTGCCTGCTGGACTGGTCGGAGGTGAAGACGCGCATGCGATGCTGCAGCGGCCGGGGCAGCGATGCCCGCGCGGCCGCCAGCCGGTATGGTGAGCGGCCAGTGATCATCACCTCGGACGGAGTGCGCTCGAGCAGCTGCCTGGCGCACTCGAATCCGATGCCTTGCGTCCCGCCGGTCACGAGGATCATGCTGTCCCCCACTTGACCAGGTGCGCCGCGCCGGCAAAGCCGGCGCCCACGGCACCGAGCCATACCCACTCGCCCGCGCGGAGGCGTCCCGCCGCGGATGCCTCGGACATGGCGATCGGCAGCGTGGCCGATGTGGTGTTGGCGTACTTCGGGAAGTTGATCCAGCACCGTGACTCGGCGATGCCGAGCTCGGCCATCACTTGCCGCGCCAGGAAGAGATTGGGCTGGTGAATGCAGAAACAACTGACCTCGTCCAGCGCGACACCGGAGGCCACCGTGAGGTCAGTGGCCAGTTGCCGGAAGCCGGCAAGCGCGGCAAGCGCCACCCGCCGCCCGTTGGCCATGGTGATGGTGTTCCGGTGCCCAGCCAGTCCTTCCACACTCAGTGGCTCGCGTGAGCCACCAGCCGGGATGTAGACCTCCTCGGCGCCGGCTCCGTCCGCCGTCAGCACCGAGTGGTGAATGCCGGCGTCGCCACCAGCCTCTGCGAGCACCACCGCACCGGCGCCATCGCCATAGAGAAACGCGGTACGTGGATCGCTGAAATTGAGCTGGCGCGAGCGCACGTCGGCGCCAATCACCAGCACGGGGCCGGTGCCCGTCACCACGCAGCGCGCGCCAATATCAAGCGCCTGCAGGAACCCGGAGCATGCGCCGATGAGGTCCATCGCCGGCGTGCCGCGCAGCCCCAGCCGCCGCTGCACCAGGCACGCCGTCGCGGGCGTCGGGTAGTCGCCCGACACGGTCGCGAGAATGATCCGGCTGATGTCCGACCGCAGAATGCCGCTCGACTCGATGGCGCGTTCGGCCGCTTCCGCCGCGAGGTCAGACGTCGCCTGCCCCGGCGCCGCGAAGTGCCTGGTCTCGGCACCCACGAACTGGCGGACAAAGGAAGGCTTCACGCGAATGCCGTGACGGGCGATCAGCTCGTCGTTGGAAATCGGCGCGCCCGGCAGATAATGCCCGGTACCCGCGATGCAGGCTCTCACAGCGCCTGCCTCCGGAACCCGGCTTCATTGGCAACAGGACCGGGCCAGCTGCGCCGCACCGCGTGTTCACGCGAATGACGCGGCGCCAGCAGCCGCAGCGCCGGCTTCACCTTCGCGAGGAAACGGTCCACTTCGGACGGCAGGTCGGCAAGTTCGACCACCGCGTCGAGGGTGCCGTTGGCCAGCAGGTCGGTGAGACCGGTGTCCTGCCGTGCGGCGCTCTCCTTCCATTGCGTCAGCAGGCGGGGACTGCCACCCAGCTGGCGCTCGATGATACGCGGATCCATCGTCCCCATGCGCGAGCCGGCGACCGCCACGTTCCGCGCGCCGCCAAACACCTTGGGGAAGCCCAGCGTGGCGGCTCCGCCGAAGCAGCGGCCCAGCACGATCCCCATCGAGCCGTGGGGATAATGAATGATCTTCTCACCCACCCACAGGATCTTCCGGAAATTGTTGGCGTCCCCCTGCTCGAACCGCGGGTCGATCCCCGGCGTGTCGAGGAAGCTCACGATCGGCATGCCAAGCGCGCGGAAGAGATCGAGCCCGGCCGCATACTTTTCGAGCGTACGCACCGTGATCAGGTTGTCGGACCGCTCCGGCGGATTGATGAAGATGCCGATCGGCGTCCCGTGCCGTGTTCCGGCAAAGACGCGCACCCGGCTGCTCCAGCCCGGAATCAGCTCGGCGGGTTCTTCGTCGAGAACGGCGTGCAGCACCACGCTCGAGAGCGCGCCGAGCGCTACTGGTTCAGTGTCGAGCGTGGCGCGGCGGGTGAGCAGCTGCCGAAACCGCGCGAACGCGTCATCAACGGTCGGGACGATCTCATGAATCAGGTCGTTCCGTTCGTGGAAGCGCTGGACCGAGGCGCCCTCGGCAAAGTTGAGTTGCTTGCCGAAGAACCGTGCGATCACGTCGGGACCGGTGAGATTGAGCTGGGTGTTTTCGGCGACGGCAACGCGATAATGCCCCAGCCCGAACAGGATGGGCGCCAGTCCCAGGCACTTGCCGACCGCGCAGGTGAAGAAGGAGTGTTGGTCGGCGTAGCCCAGCAGTGCGGGCCAGATGGCAAAGGCGTCAGAGAAGAGCCGTCGCCCTTCCATCAGGCTCAGCCCGGCGGAATTGACGGTATAGACCAGCGGGATGGAGCCGGGCAGGACCGAGAGCTCGTGCAGGAAGGCGACGAACCGGCGGGAGTTCTCGTGGCCGAACGCGGCGGCGTTGACGCGGAAGTCACTCCACGCGAGCGCAACCGGGCCGCCCTCGAACTCGCCGAGCGCCGTGATGAGGCCGCCGCAGCGGGTGCGCTCGAAGCTCTCGCGGGTGACCTCCGCTTCGACCCAGAGCCGGAGTGTGCCGAAGCCGAAGCCATCGAAGAGCGGCCGGAGGAACCGGTGCTCGTCGCGCTGCAGGTTGATCCAGTGATACTGACCGCTCATGGCTCGCTCCGGACCGGCTTGGCATCGTGACAGGCGAAGTCGACGAGCAAGCCTGCGAGCGGCGAGTCAAGGAGGGGTCAAGTGGGGATCAGGGCGTAAGGCGTAGGCGGCAGGGCTTGGCCCTTGGGGTCAGGCGACTTCGACCGTCGACCGTCGTCCGTCAACCGTCGTCTCGGTATACCGCCATCCGATCCACACCGCCGTGGCCGCGACGATGGCCCCGACGAACCGGATGTCATGCGCAATCTGCGTATCCCTCGGCAGCGCGCCCCAGACGCTCAGGAGATAATTCCAGTCATGCTCGCCGCCGCCTACCAGCGGCAGTTCCATGGCGCGGGCATCCGCCACGTAGCGCGCGATGTTGAGGCAGTTCTGTCCCATCCACCAGAGCGGCACGCTCGCCGAGTAGCGATCGCCGCGCCGCCAGAAGTAGATCACGAACATGAGCGGGACGATCAGCTGGAAGAGTGTCCCGCCGAGCGCGGTGATCACCTCACCGCCCCAGGCAAAGACCAGGTGGCCGGTCTCATGGATTGGCAGGTTGATGAAATCGGGAAGGTGCCAGCGGTCCCATGTAGCGAGGCACCAGAGGCCGTAGACGAGCAGCGCAAGAGGGAGCGCCTGGCGCCAGCGGCGCTCCATCGGTGACATCGGCTCGATGAAGGCGCTCCTCATGCATGTGGCCCGCGATGCTCACCTGGCCGCACTTGTTCCTCGCCGAGTCCCTGGCTCACCCGGAAGACGTGCCCATCGGGATGCCGCACATGCGTCTCCCGGACACCCCATGGCATGTCGGTCGGCGGCCAGGTGATTTCGAGGCCCTGCTCTCGGCAATGCCGGTGCACCGCGTCAACATCTTCCACCCAGACCGACATCCAGACACCCTTGTCGCCGACCTCGTCGCCATCGGGGCCGAGGGTCTGCGTGTGGCTGCCCTTCCCGTTGCCGCCTTGCGCGCCCTCGCACAGGAAGATCTCGCAGTCGCCCGAGCAGACGCCGCGCCGGCACTGACCGTGATGACCAGTCCGTCGGGATCGGCGTACTGGGCCAGCCGGACACCGAACGTCACGGTCGGCTCCTGGATACAAGGCACGCCCTGCGCCATCATCCGCTGGTGAAATTCATCGAGATCCGGCACGGCCAGCCCCGGGCGGCAGTTGCCCGCCCGGTCACGCCCCGCACCTTCCGGTGCGGCTGGCGCATCGCTGGAGTGAAGCGCCAGCGTCGCCCCATCAGTGGCAAACTCGCTCCACCCCGGCGACTCGAACCTGAGCGACAGGCCGATCACGTCCCGGTAGAATCTCACCGAGCGCGACATGTCGCTCACCATGACCATGGCGTGGGTGATCCGCATTGCTGTCTCCGATCGCCGACGAGGGCTTCAGCGCTCAGCTCTCAGTCGCGTGAGCACGCGATCCAGCGCGGCAGCGAACGCCTGCCTTGCCCGGGCATCGTAGGGCGGCGGACCGCCGGTGACGGCACCCGCCATTCGTGCCTGTTCCATGAAGTCTCGCAACGACAGGCGCTCGCCAATCGTCTCGGCCGTGTGCTCATCGCCGCGGGGGTCCAGCACCGCAACCTGCATCGGAACCAGCAGGGCGGCCAGCGGCACATCCTGGGTGACGACCAGGTCGCCGGCCTCGGCGTGGGTGGCGATGTACTGGTCAGCCACGTCGGCGCCGCCATCCACCCACACCGCGCTGACCAGGGCATGGCCTGGCGGCGTCTGGAGGTGGCGATTGGCGACGAGGATGGTCTCGATGGTCAATCGCCTGGCTGCGCGAAAGACCAGATCCTTCACGTCCCGTGGCGCCGCGTCGGCGTCAATCCAGATCTTCATCCGCGCGTCGTCAGGCAGGCCATTGATGCAGGCATGAGAAGAAAATAGTCGAGGGGTCGAGAGGTCGAGGGGTCGAGAGGTCGAGGGGTCGAGAGGTCGAGGGGTTGCGCCTGCGACCCGTGACCCGCGACTGCCCGCCCAGCAGGTACCGCATCCCCAGCGCGCTCAGGTACAGCCCGGCTCCGAAGACGGTGTGCGTCATCAGGCTCTTCAGCCTGGCCCGCGCCGGATGAGGCGTCCTGGCGCTGGCGATGCCGAGGCCGAATGATGGCTGCATGAGGAAGAAAGGGAACACGACGGTGACGACGCCGTAGAGCAGTGCGGGCAGGAAGGTGGGCCGAGCCAGCCAGGCCTGCGACGCGATCAGGATGAAACCGATCGCGAGCGTGACACCGATGGCATAGTGCGCAATCGGTCCGATGGTGCACTCGAAGCGGACGGCTGGTGCGGCGGCAATGCTCGCATGCCGCACCTTGCCGGATGGCATGTGACCGATCCAGCGCCCCAGCAGGCAGTAGCTGAGCGACGGGATCCCGAACGCGCGCTTGAGGAAGAGGTTCCAGAGGTCCATGACCAGCGTCGCGCCAAGCCCGATGGCGATGGCAGTGAGAATGTGTCGAGGGTCGAGGGTCATGGCTGTCTCGCGTCGGGCGTCGGCCGCTGAGCGCCGAGCGCAATTGTGTCTTCCGCAAGTATCGCCGTCGGACCACCTTGATAGTCATACAACTACTATTTATAGTAATGTCATGACTAACAGACCCACGGGCCTGTCGCCCCTCGCCCTCGTCATCCTCGCCCTCCTGGACGAGGACCGGATGCACCCCTACCGCATGCAGCAGCTGATCCGGGAACGGGGGAAGGACGAGGTCATCAATGTCCGCCATCGCGCCAGTCTGTACCAGACCATCGCTCGGCTCCAGCGCGACGGGCTCATCGAGGTGCACGGCACCGCCCAGACCGGGAACCGCCCCGAACGCACCCTCTACCAGCTCACCGGCACAGGCCGAGGGACGCTGCATACCTGGCTCAGGGAGATGCTCGGGACGCCGGCACCCGAGTTTCCCGAGTTCCCCGCCGCGCTCTCCTTCATTTATCTGCTCGAGCCGGCGGAAGCGCGACAGACCCTGGCTCGCCGGATCAATGCGCTCGACGCCAGGCGCATGCGCTTGACGCAAGTGCTCGAGGAACACGCCGACCTGGTCCCCCGGCTCTTCCTGCTGGAAATCGAGTACACGATGAAGATCACCGAGGCGGAACTCGCCTGGCTGCGCGGCATCGAGGCGGACCTTGAAAGCGGGCGACTGACATGGAGCCCGGATGCTATCCGCTCCGCTGCGCGCTCAGCGCATAGCTCACAGCGCATAGCGCATAGCGCACAGCGCAGAGGACACCCATGACAACACTCCGACGAATCGCCCCTGCCCTGACCCTGCTGCTCATCGCGCCGCTCGTCGCGGAATTCCTGCTGGGCGACTTCAACATCCGGCAGATCGGCTTCATCGCCGTGTTCATTCCGGTCTACGGCGCCGGCGCCCTGCTCGTGCGTGAAGTAACCCGCCGAGCCCACCGTGGCTGGCCCACGATGCTGCTGCTGGCGCTGGCGTACGCCCTCGTCATGGAAGGCTTCGCCAACCAGACGCTCTTCAACCCCAACTACGCCGGCCAGCGCCTGCTCGACTACGGCTGGATTTCGTCACTGGGTACGTCGCTCAACTGGACGGTCTACGTACTGACGCTGCACGTGGTCTGGAGCGTCGGCAGTTCGGTGGCACTGGCCGAGGCGCTGGCGGGAGCGCGCTGGCGCGAACCGTGGCTCCGCCGCCCCGGCCTCATCGTCACCGTGATCCTCACGCTCATCGGCATCGCCTTCACCGCGAGCTTCGCGCTTCGGACTTTCCATTTTGTTGCCTCGCCGGCCCAGTTCGCCGGCGTGGCAATCGTCACGGTAGCTGCGATCGTGGCGGCGTTCCGCCTCTTCCGACGCGACCGCTCCGCTGAATCCGCCAGTGGCACCAATCGCGCACCGTCCGTGTGGCTCGTGCTGGTCGCCGCGCTCATTCTCGCCAGCGCATTTCAGCGCTGGTTCGGGTACGCGCCGAAACATGAGATCAATGCCGGACTGGGACTGGCCGTATTGCTGGGCCTGGAGATCGTGGCGGTCGTGCTGTTCGTGACCCTGGCTCGTCGGGAGGGATGGGGACCGGTACACGTGCTGGCCGCGGCGACCGGCGCGGTGCTGACCTACGGCTGGATCAGCATTCGCCGGCTCGTGGTGGCCGGCGGGACGTCGCTGGGTGTCCCGACGACGCCGATTGACGTGGTGGGGCAGGTAGCGTTGCTGCTTGCGATGCTGGCGGTGAGTTATGTGGGATGGAAACGGCTGAGCGCTGTGAGCTGTGAGCTGTGAGCTGACCGTGGCGGACGTAATGATGGAGGCATGCGCTTGATCGAAAACGCCGTTCCGGAGGTGCATCATCTGCACTGGAGCGCCATCGCGGCGCTCGATCTCTGACGCCAGCTCCGGTCCAAAGGTCGCCAGTTGCTTCCCCTCCGGCGTGCGAATGTGGCTCGGCAGATCTCCGTTGTCGGTTCCGTTTCGCTCAGAGGCGGACAGACGAACAGCGATGTCGCCAGACGCAGCGATCTCGCCAGGCCCGTGTAGGGGCGGCCTGCGGCCGCCCCACTGCCCGCGCGATCCAGCCCCGCCGCGGCGATGCCGGCCTGCGGCCGCCCTCACCTTGCAGCCCGACACCGGAGTCCTCGGCGGAGCTCAGCCCATGAGATCGCGGTAGGGCTGCAAGGTTGCTTCGCCTCGCTTCGCGAGGCTCGCAATGACACTCTCGACCCGCGACCCGCGACCCGCGACCCCTAGTCGATCTCCCCCAATAGCTGAGTCAAGCTCTCCCAGTGCCTCTCGCACGCTGCCGCATCGTATGTCAGCGTGTCCCGGAACACCCAGCCATGCTTCGCAGGATAGGTCTCGATCTCATGGCTTACCCCGGCCTCAGTGAGCGCCTTGTCGAGCAGCTCCTTCTGCTCCTCCGGAAACGAGGCGTCCTCCATGGCGCCGCCGATATACACCCTGGCTTTGATCTTCGGCGCGAGGAGATGGGGACTGTCCGGCTTGTCGGTGGCCAGGCCACCCGGATGAAAGGCAGCGCACGCCGCAATCGCATCAGGAAATGTGCCGGCAGCGATCATCGCCATCCGCCCGCCCATGCAGTAGCCGGTGACGGCAATCGGCCCCGGGCTCACTCCTGGCTGCTCGGCGAGAAATTCCAGGAACACCCGCGTGTCATCCATGACATTCGCCGGCGTGGCGAGCGACATGAACTTCTCCATCAGCACCTTCCGCTCCTCCGGGTTGGTGAAGATGGTCCTGGCATTCATCGGTTCGTACGGTCCCGACCGGTAGAAGAGATCGGGCAGCAGGACGTAATAGCCGTATGACGCGAGCCGCTCGGCCACTTCCAGGAGCGCCGGCCGCACACCGATGCCGTCCATGTACATGAGCACCGCCGGCCAGGGGCCGGTGCCGTCGGGATGAAAGACGAAGGAGCGGCAGGCGCCGTCGGGGGTTGGGAGAGAGATGGTCGAGGTAGTCAAGATGGTCGAGGGGTCGAGGGTCGAGGGTCGAGGGGTCGAGGGTCGAGGTGTCGCGCCGCATCGTCATTCTCGCGAAAGCGAGAATCCATGAGGGCCCGCCCGAGCCGATTCAGTGCGCCGGACGCGTCATTCGGCGTGGAGTGCCGTGTTCAGATCCCTCGTGGATTCCAGCGTGCGCTGGAATGACGACCGGGGCGGCTCCGTTGTTCATGGCGTCCGGCGGTTGCCCATCCTGCCCATCCTGCCCATCCCTTCATCCCACTCCCCGCTCCGCATACACCTCCCGAATCTGCGCTCGCAATCCGGGAATGGCCAGCCGGAACACGCCGGCGCCCAGCACGCAGGCGAGCCCGCCGAGGAGAATGGTCTTCGGCGCGCCGATGTGGTCGGCCACGACGCCGGCGATGAGACTGCCGATCGGTGCGGTGCCGAGGAACGCCATGGCGTAGAAAGCCATCACGCGTCCCCGGAGTCGCTGCTCCACGATCGTCTGCAGGACGGTGTTCACCGCGGCCATGGACATCATCATCCCCGCGCCCACGAACGCCAGGATCACGAGGGACAGCGCCAGCGACCGTGACAGCGCGAAAGCCACGAGCCCGGCACCGAAGAGCGTCGCCGAGCGGGCCATGAGCCGCCAGAGTCCGCGGATCGACGGACGTGCGGCGAGGTAGCCGGCGCCCAGCAGCGCGCCCACGCCGGTCGCCGTCATGAGGATGCCATAGGTGTGCGGCCCGCCATGGAGCTGCAGCTTGGCGATGGCGGGCATCAGCACGGTATACGGCGTGCCCATCGTCGCGATGAGCGCCAGGAGCAGCAGCACCGTGCGCGCCGGCGCAAAGCCGGAGACATAGGAAAACCCTTCGCGCAGTTCCTCCCACATGCTGGTCTCGGCGCGTGTCGCCGCCTGGGTCACCAGCCGCATCATGAGGAGTGAGATCACCACGGCCACGTAGCTCACCGCGTCCAGCATGAAGCACCATCCTTCGCCCACCAGCGCGATCAGCACGCCGCCGATCGATGGTCCCAGCATCCGGCTCAGGTTCACCATCATGGAATTGAGCGCGATGGCATTGGGAAGATCGGCCGGGTCGTCCAGCATCTCGACCACGAACGCCTGGCGCGCCGGCGTGTCGAACGCCTTGATCACGCCCTGGAAAAGTTGCAGCAGGATGATCTGGGTGATGGTGATGATGCCGGGGATCGCGAGCAGCGCCAGCGCCAGCGACTGCAGCATGGACAGCACCTGGGTCCAGACCAGGATCCGGTGCTTGTCCCATCGGTCCACCAACACGCCGGCCACCGGTGCCAGGAGCAGTGCCGGGATCTGCCCCGCGAAGCCGACGATGCCAAGCAGCAGTGCCGAACCGGTGAGGCGGTAGACCAGCCAGCTCACCGCGATACGCGTGACCCAGGTCCCCACCAGCGAGATGCCCTGGCCGCTGAAGAAGAGCCGGTAGTTGCGGTGGCGGAGGGCGCGGGTGAGGAGGGCGGGCATGGGGGGCAAGATGGGCAAACAGGGCGAGCAGGGCGAGCAGGGCGAGCAGGGCGAGCAGGGCGAGCAGGGCGAGCAGGAGTTCACCCACTCGTCATTCCCGCGCAAGCGGGAATCCATGAGGGGATCGCAGATGGTACTTCACCTCGTCTGATGCGTGCGACGCAGTGAAGCGGTCCGGGTAAGCCCTCATGGATTCCCGCTTGCGCGGGAATGACGACAGGTAAACTCCTGCCCATCCTGCCCATCCCGCCCATCCCGCCCATCCCACCCCCCGTGCATCCCAGCCCCGACCCGTCCATATTTGTCCCCTTGCTCAGTTTGGGGACTACGTCAATTCAATGTGGACTTCCATGCGTTTCGCTTCGCTGCTGCCCATCTCGCCCATCCTGCCCATCCTGCTCACACTGACGGCCTGCGGCAAAAACGGAGCGCCACCCGCGATGCCGCCCACCGAGGTCAGTGTGGTCACCGTGGAACCCGGCCCGGTGGCCGACCCGCTCGAGCTGACCGGCGCGGTCCAGGGCTATCGCACCGTGCAGGTGCGCTCCCAGGTATCTGGCGTCATCATTGCCCGGCCCTTCCGCGAGGGCTCCCAGGTCAAGGCGGGCGAGGTGCTGTTCCGGATTGACCCGACCACTTACGACGCCGACTACCGCAGCGCCCAGGCGCAGGCGGCCGACGCCGAGGCGCGCCTGGCCAATGCGGAAAGCAACGCCAGCCGGCTCCGTCCGCTCCTGGCTGACAACGCAGTTTCGCAGCAGGACGTGGACAACGCCGAGTCGGCGGTGAAGCAGGCCAAGGCGGCGGTGGATGCCGCCAGGGCCCGCGCCGACGCCGCGCGGAAGAACCTGACCGAGAGCACGGTGCGCGCGGAGATCTCGGGTCGCGTGGGCCGGGCGCTGCTGGATGTGGGGACGCGCGTCACCGGCTCGAGCGACGTGCTCACCACGCTCGACGTGCTCGATCCGGTCTACGTGAGCTTCCGTCCCTCGAGCGAGCAGCAGCTCGCCTGGCGGCGCGATCCAGGCACCAGGAAAGCGATGCAGCCGGGCGGCACCGCGCGGATCGAGGCGGTCTTCGCCGACGGGACCACGTTCCCGACACAGGGAAAGATTGACTATGTGGACCCGGTGGTGGATCCCGCCACCGGCACGCAGGAGTACCGGGCAAAGTTCGACAACCCGAACCATCTCCTGCTTCCCGGCCAGTTCGTGCGGGTCCGCATCCTTGGCCTCGTGCGCGACAGCGCGATCGTGGTGCCCCAGCGCGCCGTGATGCAGCAGCTCGGCCGCCAGAGTGTCTATGTAGTAGGCAAGGGCGACTCGGTTTCCGTGCGCTCGGTCGTCGGCGCGGGCTGGGTGGGCGACAAGTGGGTCATTGATAGCGGACTCGTCGCGGGTGACCGCGTGGTGGTGGACGGTATCCTGAAGATCCGCCCCGGCGCAGTGGTGAAGCCCGTCGCGCTGGCGGACAGCACCCGATGACCCAGCCTGACCGTGGCACCGCAGGGCGGCGCGAGTATCTCTTCGTCCGCCGGCCGGTACTGGCCATCGTGATTTCCATTGCCGTCACCCTGCTGGGGTTGTTCGCGCTGCGCACCCTGCCGGTGAACCGCTACCCCAACATCACGCCGCCGGGCGTGCAGGTGACGGCGGTCTACCCCGGCGCCACCGCCCAGGACGTGGCAACCTCCGTCGCGGCGCCGATCGAGCAGCAGCTGAACGGGCTGGAAGGACTGCTCTACTACCGGTCCTCCAACTCCAGCAACGGCGTGATGAGCCTGCAGCTCACGTTCGATATCTCGCGGAACCAGGACCTGGCCGCCGTGGACGTGCAGAACGCCATCAACCTGGCGCTCCCGCAGCTGCCGGCCTCGGTGCGGCAGAACGGCGTCACCATCACCAAGTCCAATCCCAACGCCCTGTTCTTCGGCGCGCTGCAGTCGGACGATCCGCGCTACGACGCAGCCTATCTCGCCAATTACGGCAAGCTCTATGTCGAGAACGAGCTGAAGCGGCTGCCCGGGGTCGGCAATGCGCAGTTCTTCAGCAGCCTCGAATTCTCGATGCTGATCAGTCTCGATCCCGACAAGATGGCCCAGCTCGGGATCACGGTCGACGACATCTCGGCGGCGGTGCAGCAGGCGAACGCCACCAGGCCGGCCGGGCGGCTGGGCCGCGAGCCGGCACCGCCCGGCACCGAACTCACGCTCAACGTCACCACCCGCGGGCGCCTCAGCACGCCGGAGGAATTCGGCGCCATCGTGGTCCGGGCCCGGCCGGATGGCTCGATCGTGCACCTGCGGGACCTCGCCACGATCACGCTGGGCGGTCAGGGCTACGACCTCGCCACCCGGATCAACGGGAAGGAGACGGCGGTGTTTGCCGTCTACAGCCGCCCCGGTGCAAACGACCTCGCGGTCAAGCAGGCGGTGGACCAGCGGATGAACGAGCTGGCCCGGTCCTTCCCCCCCGGCGTGTCATGGGCGGCGCCATTCGACACGACGCCGTTCATCACCGAATCCATCATCGAGGTGGCCAAGACCCTGGGCGAGGCGATGCTGCTGGTGACGCTGGTGGTGTTTGCCTTCCTCCAGAGCTGGCGGGCCACGCTGATCCCGCTCCTGGCGGTGCCGGTGAGCATCATCGGCACCTTCCTGGGGCTCCAGTTCCTGGGCTTCTCGGTCAACACCCTGACGCTCTTCGGCATGGTGCTCGCCATCGGCATCGTGGTGGATGATGCCATCGTCGTGATCGAGAATACCGAACGCATCATGGCGCAGGAGCACCTGCCGCCGCGCGAGGCCACCAATCGTGCCATGCACCAGATCGCGGGCGCGCTGATTGCCATCGTGCTGGTGCTCTGCTCCGTGTTCGTGCCGGTGGCGTTCATGGGCGGGATTACCGGCAGTCTCTTCCAGCAGTTCGCCGCGACCATCGTGATCGCGGTGCTGCTGTCCGGCATCGTCGCGCTCACGCTCACGCCGGCGCTCTGCTCGCTGCTGCTGCAGCACGCGCCCGAGGAGACCGACAACAAGCTGGCGCGCTGGTTCAACGACCGCTTCGAGCTCGCCACCAACAAGTACCTCTCGGCGGCACGCCGGATCATCGGCCGGCCCAGGGCCTGGTTCGCGATCTTCGCCGTGATGCTGGTGCTGATCGCCGTGCTGTTCAAGCGGGTGCCCGGCTCGTTCATCCCGAGCGAGGACAAGGGCGTCTTCCTGGTGAGCGTCCACCTGCCCGACGCGGCCTCGCTCCAGCGCACCACCGAGGTGGTCAAGCAGGTGGAGCAGATCCTGATGTCGGAGCCCGCCACCCGCAGCGTCGTGTCCCTGGTGGGGCTCGACATCCTGGCCGGCTCCAACCAGACCAACGGCGCCACGATCTTCGCCTCGCTCAAGCCGTGGGGCGAGCGGACGGACAAGAAGGACCAGGTTGAGGCCATCCTCCAGCGGGTGAACGGCCGCATGTTCGGGCTGAAGGATGCCATGGCGTTCGGGTTCAACCTGCCCGAGATCTCGGGGCTCGGCTTTACCGCCGGCCTCGAGATCAACCTGCAGGACCGGACCGGCACCGATCTCCGCGACTTCGCCCAGTCGGTGGGAGCATTCGTGCAGGATGCGTCGAAGATTCCCGCGCTCGCCACCGTCAGCGGCGGCATCCGCACCGACGTGCCGGAGTTGTATGTCACGGTGGACGAGGACGCAGCCCGCAGCCGCGGCGTCCAGCCCTCGGACATCTTCTCGACCCTGCAGGCGATGCTCTCGACGCTTTACATCAACGATTTCAATCTCTACGGCCGCACCTACCGGGTGCAGGCGCAGGCCAAGCCCGAGTTCCGCCTGAGCCCCGCCGACATCGGCCGCTACTATGTGCGCGGCGATCACGGCGACATGGTCCCCCTCTCCGCGCTGGTGCAGACGTCGATCCGCGGAGCACCCAACGTCCTCACCCGGTTCAACGGTTTTCCGTCGGCCATGATCTCGGCCTCGGTGGCCCCCGGCCACAGTTCCGGTGAGGCGCTCAAGGCGGTCGAGGATCTCATCGCCAACAAGTACGCCAGCCAGGGCGTGGGCTACGCCTACAGCGGCCAGTCATACCAGGAGAAGGCTTCCCAGGGCGCCGCCGGCGTGGTGATCGCCCTCGGTCTCGTCATGATGTTCCTGGTGCTCGCGGCGCAGTACGAGAGCTGGTCCATCCCGTTCGCCGTCATGTTCGGCCTGCCGTTCGGGGTCTTCGGCGCGCTGCTCGCCGTCTGGCTCGCCGGCATGTCCAACGACATCTACTTCCAGGTCGGGCTCATCGCGGTCATCGGCCTCGCTGCCAAGAACGCCATCCTGATCGTGGAGTTCGCCTCGGAACTGCGGCGCCAGGGACGCACCATCGTCGAGGCCGCCGTCGAGGCGGCGCGCGAACGGTTCCGCCCCATTCTCATGACCTCGTTCGCCTTCATCCTCGGCGTGTCCCCGCTGCTCACCGCCAGCGGCGCCGGCGCGCTGAGCCGCCACTCCTTGGGCGTCAGCGTGGTGTTCGGCATGCTCGGCGCCACGGTGATCGGCGTGTTCTTCATCCCGCTGTTCTTCGTGGGAATCCGGAGGCTGTCGGAACGCGGACTGCGCCGGAAGCGCGTCTCGGACGGGGAGGGATGATCATGCGGAACTCCATCATCATCACCTCCGTGCTCCTGCTGGCCGGCTGCGCCATCGGGCCGTCCACGAGGGTGACGCCGCCGACCTATCCCGTCACTGCCGAGCGGGACAGCGTCATGTCGCCGGGCACCCGGGCTCTGCTCGATTCACTGACCAGGGCGCGCGAGTCGGGTGCGGAGCCGAGCGGTGAGGTGATCACTCGCCCCGAGGCAGCTCGGCGCGCGGACACGACGGAGCGCGCGCTCCCCGAGGAGCAGGCGCTCAGCGTCGATTCCCAGCGCGATCTTGCCTGGCTCGCGGTCCTGCGCGACAGCCAGCTTGTGGCGCTGGTGGACAGTGCGGTGGCCAACAACCGGAACCTCCGCGTGGCGCAGGCGCGCGTGCGCCAGTATCGCGCGCTCAGCGGCGTGGCGAGCTCGGATCTTTTCCCCCAGCTCACCGTCAACGGGGCGTACAGCACCAACCAGTCGGCGTTCGGGCCGCAGGTGTTCAAGTTCGACGCCGTCCGCATCACCGGCGATCTCTCGTGGGAGCTGGATTTCTGGGGCAAGCTGCGACGGCAGGCACAGGCAGGTCGCTTCGATTATCAAGCATCGGCGGAAGACGCGCGGGCCACCGCCATCACGCTGGTGAGCGACGTGGCCACCGCCTACCTCAAGCTCCGCGAGCTCGATGCCGATCTCGATATTGCGGAGCGCACCCTCGCCTCCCGCAAGGCGACGCTCGACATCGCTCGGCGCCGCTATGCGCAGGGGGTGATCTCGGAACTCGACGTGCGGCAGTTCGAGGCCGACCTGGCCGATCCCGCCGCGCGTGTCGCCGACTTTGCCCGCCAGCGTGTCGAGCAGGAGAACGCGCTGGCACTCCTGCTGGGCCGGGAGCCGGGACACCTGCCGAGGGGCGGCCCGCTGCAGGATGCCGTGGCGGCGGTGTCGGTGCCTGATTCGGTGCCGGGATCGCTCATTGCTCGTCGCCCCGATGTGCTCGCGGCGCAGCGCCGGCTGCAGGCTGCCACCGCGCGGATCGGCGTCGCCATCGGCGACCGCCTGCCGTCCATCTTCGTGAGCGGAAGTTACGGCACCCAGCGTCCCAACTTTGATGGGCTCTTCTCCAGGAGTGGCGAGATCTACACCGCGCAGGTGGGCGTCTCGCTGCCACTCTTCAGCGGCGGCCGGCTCGCCGGGCAGCAGCGTGCCGCGCGCGCGGCGGCGGACGCCGCGAACGCGGACTACGAGCAGACCACGCTCAACGCCCTGCGGGAAGTAAGCAACGCGCTGGCCGGCGCGCGGCTCAACCGCGACCAGCTGGTGGCGCAGGCCACCCAGACCCAGGCGCTCGAGCGCGCGTTCGGCCTGGCGCAGGAGCGCTACAAGAGCGGCATCTCGAGTTACCTGGAAGTGCTGGAAGCCCAGCGCGGCCTCTTCGCGGCCCAGCTGGCGCTGGTCCAGATCCAGCGGCAGTACCTGGTGTCCACGGTGGAGCTGTACCGGGCGCTGGGAGGAGGGTGGAGATAGTTGGACAGTTGGACAGGTGGACAGTTGGACAGTGGTCAACGGTCAACGTGCCACCCTGAGCGAGCAACG
>DASTFH010000168.1:0-63041 GCA_035708725.1 Gemmatimonadales bacterium
AGGACGGGCAGGACGGACACGTGCTTGCACGGACCAGCGCGTCAACCTGCCCGACCCGCCCGTCCCGTCCGTCTTGTCCGTCCCGAATCGGGGCGCCGGGATTCGAACCCGGGACCTCCTGCTCCCAAAGCAGGCGCGCTACCGGACTGCGCCACACCCCGCGGTGCTGGTGACGGCCACAGAATAATCGGCTCGGCGGGTGCTGCGCCAGATGGACAGTTGGACAGTAGTCATGGCCGTCCATTTGTCCGGCTGTCCAGCTGTCCAGCTGTCCATCTTCAGGATCCCAGCGCCTCCACCAGCTGCCGAAACGCCCGCCCGCGATGGCTCACCTCGTTCTTCTCTTCGGGGCTCGCCTCGCCGAAGGTCTTCCCCAACTCGTCGCTCAGGAACAGTGGATCGTAGCCGAATCCACCGGTGCCGCGCGGCTCGGTGAGGATCGTGCCGGCGGAAAGGCCTTCGAAGAGCTGCGGAACGAGCTGCCCCGGCTGAGCCAAGGCCAGCACGCAGCGGTACCGAGCGCGCCGGCGTGCGTCGGGTGCACCCAGCAGGCGCCGAAGCAATTCCCGATTGTTGGCCGCATCAACATCCTGCGCGCTGCCGGTGGCACCCGCCCACCGCTTGGAGCGGACGCCGGGAGCGCCGCCGAGCGCAATGACCTCGAGCCCCGAATCGTCGGCCACGGTGGGCAAGCCGCCGACCCGCTTGGCAAAATACTCCGCCTTGGCGCAGGCATTCCCCTCAAATGTCTCCGCTTGTTCCAGCAGCTCCTCGGCGGCGCTCCAGGTCACTCCCGCCTCATCGGGTGACACCACGGCGATCCCCCCTGGCTCAAGCAATTGCCGCGCTTCCGCCAGCTTGCCGGGATTTCGTGTCGCCACCAGCAGTTTCATCCCGCGAGCACCGAGCGCTGCCTGTCGAAGAGCTGGTGGATACCGGCCTGCCCCAGTGCCAGCAGCCGGTCGAGCTCCGCACGGGAAAAAGTCCCGTGCTCGCCGGTGCCCTGCACCTCCACGAACTGATCCGGCTCCAGCATGACGAGGTTGGCGTCCACGCCCGCGTCCTTGTCCTCGAGGTACATCAGGTCCAGGCGCGGCTCACCCTCGATGATCCCGACGCTGACTGCGGCGACCAGCTTGCCGAACGCCGATGGCCTGCCAGTCCGGTTGGCCAGCCATTGACATGCATCCGCCAGCGCCACACAGCCGCCGGTGATGCTTGCGGTTCGGGTGCCGCCATCGGCCTGGAGCACGTCGCAGTCGATGCGAATCGTGTACTCACCGAATGCCATCGTGCCCATGGCGGCACGGAGCGACCGTCCCACCAGGCGCTGGATCTCCTGGGTGCGGCCACCGGGACCGTGCCGCTCACGCGACGTGCGCTCAGTCGTCGCGCGAGGGAGCATGGCGTACTCGGCCGTGACCCAGCCCAGTCCGGTATTCTTGCGGAACGGTGGCACGCCTTCTTCCACACTGGCGGTGCAATGCACCAGGGTTCCCCCCATCCGGATCAGGCAACTGCCTTCGGCATAGGGATTGGCGCCGCGTTCCAGCACCACCGGGCGCAATTCGTCGGGGGCGCGCTGATCGGGTCTGCTCATTGAGATGCCTGTCGGTGTGCTCCCCGTCAGAGCCCTTCTTCGGCGCGGGGATGCAGATGAAACGTCGGGGTGACGAACGGAAGATGCAGGGTTTCGGAGTAGCGGGTTTCGATGAGAATGCGCGGTGGCCGGGCCGTCCGCGTGACCGTGACATTTTGCGCTTCGGCGGGCAGGCCGAGTTCGTCAATCTTGTCAAGGACGCGCCGCTGGATGACCGCGTCAGAGAGGCTGGGGGCGAGACGAGCCTGCGACTGCATCTCGTCCAGGAGCTGGTAATACTTGATGTACACCTCGCCGATGTTGACGCCGTAGTACAGCGCGGCAACAAAGAGCGCCAGGGAGACGAGGCACCCGAGGGTGCTGCTGCCACGCCGGCACCGGCCTACCACTGGGATTGCGCCCCCTCGACGATGGTGACCTTGAGCTTCTCGAGCGCTTCGTCACGCGCCTGCTGTTCCGTCTGGCTACCTGGTTCGTAGTCGCCCTCCACCAGCAGGCCGGAACGCTGCCACAGGGTGCGGTTGCGCTTCTGGTCCACGATCTCGACGTTCACGGTGAGTTGCACCAGCCGGCGCGTCACGTTCACCGAGTTGCCGACGTCGTTGCCGGAATACGCCACCGGGACGTCCGGCTCATACCGCTGGATGCTGCCGCGCACGATCGCATCGGCCTGATCTTCGCCGGCCGCGCGCAGCCCGAGTCGTCCCTCCACGGCATCGCGCACCGCGGCGTTCACCTCCTGCGTGAGCGTCGGCTCGGGCGTGCGGTTGTCGAACGGCAGGACCGCCACGGTGCGGATTTCGGGCGGGAAGCCGCCGCCCGCGAAGCCGTAGCACGCCCCGAGCAGGACGACGCTAAGGCTGAGGAGGGCGCCAGAGATCCGGCGGAAAGGAATCAGGGGATTCGCTCTCGCTGAAGGTGAGGGTGAGCTTGGTGGACGCCGACGGTGCAATCAACTGGCTTCGTGCCGGCGCGTGGTCGCTGAAAGTGGTCTCGACCCAGCCAACCAGCTCGCCGCCGCGCCGCGCTTCCGCCCGAAGCGTCGACCCCGATCGCGGCCAGGCGTAGCGCACCGTGTCGGCGCCGCTGCTCCACTGCCATCGCACGCCGGTCGAGTCTTCCACGCCCTGGGCTGCGGCATCGGCCGGTGGCGAGCGCATGATGCCTAGCATCGCCCACATGAGCGGATAACTGGGCACCAGCCGGCGAATGATGTCGGGTGGATCGGTCCATTGCGCCGAATCACCGATCACCACCGCAGCTCCGCGCCCGCTCCCAAGCGGGCCCGCGACGTCGAGGCGGATCGAATCAGGGGCAGCGACTCGCGCGGAGCCACGCCCGCCGGCCGCGCCCCGGTCATCCTGAATCTGCCATCGGAACTTGAGCACATGGTGCGCCTCAGGCGCCGTTCGTGCCACCCAGCGCCTCACCTGCGCCGACGTGGCCACCGGTGCATCCGGCGCGACCACCGGCACCGGCGACCCTACCGTGCACGCCGTGAGGATAATCGCAAGATAGGAAGCCGCCCATCGGCGGTCAACAAGAAAACGTTGCGCCATCAGTAGTTATAGCCAAAGAAGACCTGGAAGAATCCCCGATCACGCTGCTTCGGGCTGAGGCCGTAACCTAACCTGTCGTTGGCGCCAAAGCGCATGCCCGCATCCATCCGGACGACCACAAGCGGTGCCAGCGCGAGCCGGACGCTTCCGCCCAGGCTCCCCAGCATCGGCCGATCGTCGCGATCAACCAGCCAGGCCTGCCCCAGATCCACAAAGAGCGCCCCCTGAAATTCAGGGAAGACGATGTCACCCGCCGGTGTGCCCAGCACCAGGCGATTGAGCAATGGAAAGCGGAGTTCCTGGTTCACCATCCACGTCTTGGCTCCGATAATGTGGCCGAAATTCGGGTAGCCCCGCATGCCCGTGGTGCCACCGATGTTGATGCGACGCGGCCGATCGCCGCCACTCCAGAATCCGAACAGGCGTGTGGCATACGTGACCCGGCGGCCGAGCCGGAAGTAGCGTCGCACGTCTCCGCTCAGCAGGTAATTGTCGAATCGGGCGTTGGAAAAGTCGCTTGCAACGCCCGCCGTCACCGCCAGGCGGAAGCCATCGATCGGACCGGTGGGCACCCAGAGCGAGTTGTCGTGGACATAGCTGATGTAATTCGAGCCGATCCAGCCTTCCCGGCGTGGATCGTCCACCGTGGGCAGGTCAAAATCAAAGCGGTTCGAGTGCTCCATGGTCACGGTGCCCTCGACCCGCGAGTAGCGCGAAAGCGGATACCGCAGGATCCCCAGCACCCCTTCGGAGCGCTCCTCGTAGGAGGCGAAGAGGTCGCCCTCGAATACCCGGCCCGCAAAGCGATAGGCACCGACACCCCAGTTGATGCGATGGCGCTGGTTCACGTAGACCAGGCTTCCATTCAGGTTCTCGAAGAATGATCCGAGTTCCTGGCTCTGGAATGAGCCGATGCTGCCATAGAGCAGGTGATCATTGAGCAGGTCCGACAGGAGAAACGCGGCGCCCTGCACGCCACCATATCCGGGGGCCACCGAGACGCCACCGGTGGCAAAGTCGAGTGTCATGCGCCGGTCGTAGCGCTCCGTCGTGGTGTCCGTGGTGGCCACCTCGGTGGGTGCGTCCCACGTCCACTGGCCGGCCGCGGCGTGCGGCGCCAGCGCGAAGGTGTCCGTCTCCGCCGTGGAATCGGGCGCCAGCCGATAGATATTGAAACTGCCGTGCTGGAAAGACCCGGCGACGAGTCCGCCATTCGGGAGTGGCACCGCATCGAACGCGCCGCTCCAGGCGGAGGACTCCCGCCGGCCGTGACCCAACGTATCCATGGACCAGATGTTGAGTACATCGCCCCGACTCGACGTGAAATAGATCCGGCCATCGGCGCCCCAGGCCGGAGTTTCATCCACCCACCGACCGGCGGTCAGCTGGCGCATGGCTCCAGACTCGAGGTCCAGCAGGAAGAGATTGACGGCACCGGTTTCGCCATCCGCGGTGCGGTCGGAGGCAAAGACCAGGCGGCGGCCGGTTGCGTCAGGCGCGGGATCCAGATCCTGGTACCGGTCATCGGTCAGGTGCGTGAGGGTGCCGCCCGGGACCGAGACCCGATAGAGATCGGACATGCCGTTGTCGGCCAGCCCACTGAAGACGATCGCCTGCCCGTCCGGCATCCACGCGGGCGACAGGATGGAGACGATCCCGGGAAACTGGTAGCGGCCGGCCAGCCGTCGCCGGGTCAGGTCCCACACCACGAGCGCATCACGATCGTGATAGCGCGCGCTGAAGAGCAGGTACCCAGGCCGGTTCGCATCCACCCGGCTGTCAAATGGATGCATGGACTCGAGTCCTTCGGACTTCCCCGCCGCCACCACTTCACGCTGCGGGCCCAGCGTGTCGAGGCGTCGCCGGTACACGGTCATGTAGCCCGTCGCGGGCGACGTGTAGAACGCCTCGGGCGCGCTGTCACCCTCGGGGGAGAGCGCGCGCAACGCCGGCTTGATGGCCAGCTCCGCGATCTCGCGGCCCAGGAGCGCGGGTGGCGCGTGGGTGGCCGCCATGGGGTAGTACTGCTGTCGCATGTAATACTGGAACGCTTCGCTGAGTTCATCCGACGACTTGCCATAGATTCCGCGGAGGGCATCGTCGAACGAGGCGTACCGATTGAGCTCGCGGTAGAGCAGCGAGACCCGCCACGCGCCGTAGGTGTCAGCAAGCCACTGGTGGATCCGCCCGCCGAGCGGGTAGACCAGGAAGCCGGTGTAATACCGGAGCTGGTCGAAGGTGGGCAGCCTGCCGGAATAGGTCAGGTCCCTGAGCATCATCTCGTCCCGCGCATCCTGTCCGCCCGACCAGTACTCGGCGAGCCCTTCCGTCCACCAGAGGGGCGCATTGAACTGCGGTGCTCTCGGCGCCCGGTGATAGGCCTCGCTGATCATGCTGAACTGGAAGACGTGCACCATCTCATGGCGCAGGGTGTTGCGGAACTCGGCGAGGTTGCCCCGGAAGGGCATGGTCACGCGGCGCTTCATGAAATCGGTGGCGCCCAGCAGTCCTTCCGGCGGGACAAACGGCAGGATGTTGGTCTGCTCGAAATCGATGTGCGACGCGTAGATCACCAGCGGAATGCGGGTCGCCACTTCGTGCCCGAACCGAAGCGCCAGCGTATCGTAACTGGCCTCGGCCCACTGCAGCGCGCTCGCGGCGAGCGTGGCCTCCTCGGGATAGTAGTACAGGTCGACGTGCGGACCCCGAAGGGTCCGCCAGTCAAACGCACGGTACTGGATCTTGTTCTCGCCAAATTCGAAGAACTGCGCGCGGGCCTGTCGGGCGAGCGCGAGGAAGCCAACCAGCAGCGCCGCGACGCGCAGCGTGCCGGTCAGCGCCGAATGGTGCGGATGATGTCGCCCTGCGTGATGCGCGCCAGGATCTGGTAACCGGCAACGACCTTGCCGAATACCGTGTAGGTGCCGTCGAGGTGTGGCTGGGGACTCAGGTTGATGAACCATTGGCTGCTCCCCGTGTCGGGGCCTGAAAGCGCCATGCCGATCAGCGGCTGGACGTAGCGCTGCCGGTTGATTTCGTCACGTATAGGCGTGCCTGACGAGCCCCAGCCATCTCCACGCGGATCGCCGTCCTGCACCACGAAGTCCGGAACAACACGGTGCCAGCGATTCCCGTCGAAGAAGTGGCGATCCACCAGCGACAGGAAGTTGGCGACAGTGAGCGGAGCCTCGGGCCCCATCAGCTCCAGCTCGATACTGCCGCGCTGCTCGGTTTCAATGGTGACGTGCGGCCGCCGGACCGAGTCGGGAGCGACGACGTAGCGCCGGACGATTTCACGATAGTCCTGCAGCGTATGGCCCGGATCGAGCGGATAGGCCGGACCCCACCGGGCCGCCGCCGCAGGCCAGGCCGACTCGGCCCATGCACGGATGACGTAATCGTCGGGCCGACGTGCACGGCTGAGGAACAGTCGCTGCACATCCGCCGCTGCACCGGGGCCTGTTTCGGCAATCTGGCGGAGCCCATCCAGAGCTGCGAGCGCCGCATCCGGGAAGGAGTCGCGAGCCGCGCGGCCGTATGCGTCGGCCAGCTGACTCACATCGGCGGGGTCGTGGACCCGCGCCAGAATCCCGGCCGCGACCGCGCGGACGACGGCATCGGGCGAGCGCAACCGAGCGCGGGACTCCGCCAGCACGTCGTTCCCCGGGGAGGATGCACCGGAGGACCACGCCAGCAACGCGGCTGCCGCCACGCGAGGGTCACGGTCATCCACCAACGCCGGCCGGCCGGCCAGGGCCGCCCCTGCTTCGGCCGCTGCCATTCGTCCCGCCCAGTCGGGCCGGGCTGCCCAGACGGCGAGCCTGGGACGGGCCGCGCTACTGTCCACGCGCGCGAGCGCGATCAGGCCGGCGCGACCCATCGCGAACACCGGCTTCCCGTCGAGCAGCTTGTCCAGCTCGCGCGCGGCGAGCGGCCCGCCGAGGTCTCCCAGCGCCTCGATTGCCGCGACGCGCACGTTCGGAAGCGGATCGTTGAGCCGGTCGGCCACCCGGCCAACCAGGCTGGTGTCGCCCAGTGCGCCCACGGCGCGGAGCGCGGCAATCCGGACGCCGTCGTCCTCATCGGTGAGGAGCGGCGCGAGGAGTCGTGCGACCGTGGTCCGGCCAAGACCGGCGCTGTCCACGTAGGCGCGGGTGAATGCCCGGACGGCCGCCGCTCGCGTGTAGGCCAGCGGGTCCCGCACAGCTTCGGCGAGGCGCCGGGCCGCGGCAACCGGTCGCAACCGGCTCAGCGAGTAGACTGCGCGCCAGCGCATGTCGCTGCTCGTATCCGAAGCCAGCGGGAGGAGCGAGGCGACGGGCGCGTCGGGTCCCAGTCGCCACGATTCGATCGCGATCTGCCGGCGAAGAAGTTCAAGCGCCGGGAGGTCCAGCGCGGCACGGCCGTCGAGAATGGCGCGGAAAATGTCGCCGACCTGCGGCCCGCCAATCTTGGCCAGGGTCGTCATCGCCTCCACCGCGCTCCCGACGTCGAGCACCGGCTCGGTGCGCAGGCGCTCGAGAATCGGCCCGATCGCCGCGGTGTCACGCAGAAGACCCAGCCCGAAGACGGCTGCCAGGCGCACCGTGGTATCGGGATCGGCCATGCCGCGAATGAGCAGGTCGAGGCCGCGCGCGTCTCCGATACGCCCGATGGCGATGGCCGCAGTGCTGCGCACGAATGAATCCGGATGACTCATCGCCGCCGTGAGCGTCGCATCATCGAAGTGACGGCTGTCCTCGGCCTGGAGGACGGGCGCCAGCACCTCGATGAGTGCACTCTCCTGCGCGGCGGCCACCGTGACGATTGGGCCGGTGACCAGCAGGAGACCAAGGCTCACCCGCGCGAGCGGGACGGCGATCAGGCGCATCAATCCTCCGAGGTCAGCACCCAAGGCGAACCGGATCAGGGGACACCGTGAGCAACTTCGCAACGTGGGCTGGCAAGCGGGCAGGTTCCATGCCCGCGTTCAGCACCATCATGGACGTCCGGGCTGTGGCAAGCAGCGTCCCGGCATCAGCCAGCTCGATGGCGTAGCCGAAGGTAACCCGTCGAGACGCGGCCTCGCGTACCCAGGTCCTTATGCGGATGAGGTCGTCATAGCGGGCGGGGCGGGCGTACCGGAGGGCGAGCTCGCCAACGGCCAGCCGGAAACCCGCCGCCTCAAGCTCACGATAGCTCATCCCCGCCTGGCGCAGGTGCTCAGTGCGAGCCACGTCGAGCCACACCACATAGCGGGCGTGGTAGACCACGCCCATCTGGTCAGTCTCGGAGTAGTTGACACGTACGGTCACACTGGACACGTCAGCTTGGCTCATCGAATCTCGCTTCCGGCCCTGGGATACTGGCGATGCGCGGGCCGCTCTGCGTTGCGGGCAACTGGCGGCGCCCGGTATCTTGCGCCGTGCCTGCCCAACGACTGCTGGTCATCGCGGATGCACACATCGGGAGCGCGCCGAAGGCGAACGAGGCAGCGCTGCTTCGCTTTTTGCGGCAGGCACCGGGCATGGGTGACGCGCTCCTCGTGGCCGGCGATCTCTTCGAATTCTGGTTCGGCTGGCGCCGAGTGATTCCCCGCCGCGGTTTTGCGGTCGCCGCGGCGCTCGCCGAAGCTGCGGCACGCATGCCGGTGAGCATGGTGGGCGGCAATCATGATCGCTGGGGCCGGCCGGGCTGGACCGACGATGCCGGGATCACGTGGTCGCGCGGCCAGCTCGATCTCCAGCTGGGCGAGAAACGGCTTCTCGCACTCCATGGTGACGGCGTCGCGGAGCGAGCTGGACGCATCTCGTGGTCCCACCGCATCGTGGGCCATCCGTTGACGGCCGCCACCTTCGGCCTCCTGCATCCCGACCTGGGCACCTGGCTGGTAGACCGGCTCTCTCCCTGGCTGGGTGAACTCCACTCGACACCTGCCCAGAAAGCCGCGAGCGCGGCTCGGCAACTGGACTACGCCCGGCAGCGCCTGGCGACGGAGCCCGACCCGTGGATGCTTGTCATGGGACACACGCATCTGGCCGCGTTCGAGGAGCTGTCGCCCGGCCGCTACTACCTGAACCCGGGGCCCTGGATCGGCGAGCAGTGCTACGCTGTGGTGACAGCGGACGGGGCGAGGTTGCGTCACTTCTAGGAGGTCCAGGAAGTCGAGAAGTCGAGGGGTCGAGCGCTCGACCTCCTCGACCGCTCGACCTTCCTCACCCCACCGGCACCACCTCGGCCCGATCGAGCCGCTCGCCGATGAACCGGGCTCCCACCGTGCGGAATCGTGCTTCGTCATCGCTGACCACAAAGCGATGGGTGGCGGCGGCGCCGCTCGGTGCTTCGAGCGCCTGCCGCTGGAGGATCTCACCAAGCGCTCGCGCCGTTTCTTCCGCCGAATCGATCAGCCTCACGTCGGGTCCCACGACTCGCTGCAGCAGTGGCTTGAGCAGCGGGTAATGGGTGCATCCCAATACCAGCGCGTCGAGCCCGGTCTCCATCAGCGGCGCAAGATACTCGCGCGCCACCAGTTCGAGGGATGGATGATCGAACCACCCTTCCTCAACGAAGGGAACGAACAGCGGACAGGCCACCTGGTTCACCCGTGCATCGGCCTTCCGTGCCCGGATGGCGCGCGGGTACGCCTCGCTCGCGATCGTGCCGGCCGTGCCAATGACGCCAATGCCCGAGCGACTCGCGGCCACGGCTGCACGCGAGCCTGGTTCGATCACGCCAATGACCGGAATCGGGGAAATGGCCTGCAGGTCGGCCAGGGCATGTGCCGTGCTGGTGTTGCAGGCGATCACCACGGCCTTGACCCGCTGCTCCAGCAGCCACGCGTGGATCTCCCGGCTGTAGCGGCGGACGGTCTCGGGCGACTTCGGGCCGTAGGGCACCCGGGCGGTGTCGCCGTAGTAGATCGTCGATTCGGCGGGCAGGTGGTCGAAGATGGCCCGCGCGACAGTGAGTCCGCCGATGCCGGAATCGAAAATCCCGATTGGCGCGGAGTTCATGGAATGTGAATGGGAATGCGCGCCCCGGCACCGACGCCGCCCGGCGCCACCTGCAGGTCGAGGTCGCCGGGAAAGTCCCAGAGCTTGGCCGAGACATAGGCCTCGAGCGCGCTCAGGACGTGATTGATTCCCATGTAGACCAGCCAGTCCTCGCGCTTCCGCGTGTACTGATCGACGAGTTCGGCGTCGCCCGCATCGCGCGCTCGGTTGAGGTCCTTCTGGCTCTTGATCACCATGGTGAGCGTGCCGGCTTCACCCGCGATGAACACCAATGCCGTGAGTTCACGGCCGAGGGAGAGCTGTCCCCACCCCGGTACCACGAGCGACTTGAGCATGTTGCCGGTGGCGCTGGGCTTGTGGCCCGCGGTCAAGTCCGGCGTCTCCAATTGCACGGTGTCTGCCGCCGCCGGCACCGCCGTGGTGGAGTCCTGGGCGCTTGCCCCCGTCGCGGCCAGCATGAAGCCGGCCAGCCCCAGGAATCCACTGCGCACCGCATGCGCCAGGCGCGATGACGGCATCGCTCAGCCCGCGACCACCGCGATGACGTCGATTTCCACGCGCGCGCCCTTCGGAAGGGCGGCCGCCGCGACGGTACTGCGGGCTGGCCGGTGCTCACCGAAGTGCCGGGCATAGACCGCATTCATGGACTGGAAGTCAGCCATGTCCGCCAGGTACACCGTGGTTCGCAGCACCGACGAAAGGCCGCTGCCTGCAGCCGCCAGCACCGCCTTGAGGTTGGCAAGGACCTGCTCGGTCTGTGCGGCGGTGTCACCGGCCACGAGTTCCATGCTGCCGGGATCGAGTGCGATCTGTCCCGCGGAATAGAGCAGCCCGCCGTGGACTACGGCCTGGCTGTAGGGTCCGATGGCGCGGGGCGCGCGCTCGGTCGAGATGAAATTCATGATCAGGAGAGTCCCTCGATTGTCCCGTCGGCGGAGACGTGCATCTGCTCCGCTGCGGGTGTTTTGGGCAGGCCGGGCATGGTCATGATGTCGCCGGCCAGCGCCACGACGAAGCCGGCGCCGGCGGATGCATAGACATCCCGAATGGTAATCTGGAAGCCGCGTGGACGGCCGAGCCGGGTCGGGTCATCACTGAAGGAGTATTGTGTCTTGGCCATGCAGACCGGAGTCTGGCCCAGCCCCATGGCGTCACACTGGGCGATGGAGCGCTCGGCCGCAGGCTGGTATGTGACGCCATCCGCGCCGTAAATCTCACGGGCGATGGTTTCGATCTTGGTCTTGATCGGCAACGCGGCATCATACAGCGGATGGAAATTGCTGCCCCCTTCCTCGAGCAGGGCCAGTACCTCGCGACCCACCGCTTCCCCGCCCTCTCCGCCTTTTTCCCAGACATCGCTCAGGGCAGCGCGGACGCCCCAGCTGCGGGCCGCGTCCAGCACCGTGTCCTGCTCCTCCCGCGTATCGGTGATGAAGCGATTGAGCGCCACCACCACCGGCAGGCCGAACTTGCGGACGTTGGCGACGTGCGCCTCGAGGTTGGCGAGGCCGCGCGTGAGCGCTGCCACGTCGGGCGTGCCAAGCGCGTCCTTCCGCACGCCACCGTTCATCTTGAGCGACCGGATCGTGGCCACCACCACCGCGGCCTCCGGGTTGAGCCCACCGAACCGGCACTTGATGTCGAAGAACTTCTCCGCTCCGAGATCAGCGCCGAACCCGGCTTCGGTCAGCACGATATCGGCCAGGGAGAGACCGAGCTTGGTGGCCATGATGCTGTTGCAGCCATGCGCGATGTTCCCGAACGGTCCGCCATGTACGAGTGCGGGGCCGCCCTCCAGCGTCTGCACCAGGTTCGGCAGCAGGGCATCCTTCAGCAGCAGGGTCATGGCGCCCTCGGCCTTGAGGTCGCTGGCCGTCACCGGCGTCCTGTCGCGACGGAGCCCCACGATGATCCGGCCGAGGCGCGCCTCGAGATCACCGAGGTCGGTCGCCAGGCACAGGATGGCCATTACCTCGCTGCCCGGCACGATCACGAACCGATCTTCGCGGGTGGGACCGCCGTTGAGCCCGCCCAGCCCAACGATGATGGATCGCAGTGCGCGGTCGTTCATGTCCATGGTGCGCGGCCAGGTGATGCGCCGTGAATCGATGCCGAGCGCGTTGCCCTGATGGATGTGATTGTCGAGCAGCGCGGAGAGCAGGTTGTGCGCCGAGGTGATGGCGTGGAAGTCACCGGTGAAGTGGAGGTTGATCTCATCCATCGGCACAACCTGGGCGTAGCCGCCCCCGGCCGCGCCACCCTTCACGCCGAACACTGGCCCGAGCGACGGTTCCCGGATGCACACCATCACCCGCTTCTTGAGGCGGCGTAGCGCCTGCGCCAGCCCCACGGTGACGGTGCTCTTTCCCTCACCCGCCGGCGTCGGGTTGGTGCCGGTGACGAGCACCAGGCGACCGGAAGGCTTGCGGGCCCGGATGGCCTCCATCGTGACCTTGGCCTTGAACCGGCCATATGGCAGGAATTCATCCGGACCCAGCCCCGCCTCAGCCGCCACGTCGGCTATGGGGCGGAGCTTCGCGGACTGCGCGATCTCGATATCCGAGGGCACCTTGCTCACGTCATCTCCTGGCGTCAGGCTGCGATGCGTTGACCAAATGCTCGGCGGGCGTTGTGCCCGGTAAGCTCGTGAATGTCCGGCACGCTGCATTCCAGCAGCCCAGCCAGGCGCTCGGCCACCTTCGTCACGAACGCCGGCTCATTGCGCTTGCCGCGATGCGGCACGGGCGCGAGGTAGGGAGCGTCGGTCTCCACGAGGAGCGAGGATTTCGGCACGCGCCGGATGGCATCATCCTGGTGCCAGCCGCGAAAGGTGATCATCCCGCTGAAGGACACGAAGTGACCCAGCTCGAGCGCGGTGTCCAGCAAGGCATCGCCGCTGCTGTACGAATGCATGATGCAGCGCGTGGCCTGGTGCTCGCGGAGGATGGCCGCCATGTCGTCGTCCGCCTCCCGTGAGTGGATGACCGCCGGCTTGCCTGCCTCGGCGGCCAGCGCCAGCTGGGCACCGAGCGCGCGTCGCTGCACCTCACGGGGTGAATGATCATAGTGGTAATCGAGGCCCATTTCTCCGGCCGCAACGACCTCGGGACAGCGAAGGCGCTCGCGGAGCCACGTCCCGACCTCCGGCGACCATGCGGACGCGACATGCGGGTGCACGCCGGCCGTCGCGGAGAGCCGCGGGTTGACGCGCGCCAGCTCCAGCGCGCGGTCGGAGGACTCCCTGGCATCGCCGACGACCACGACATGTGCCACGCCGGCCTCCCACGCGCGCACTGCCACCTCGGCGCGATCCGCATCATACGCGGGATCACCGAGGTGGCAGTGCGTGTCTACCAGCACCATCAGGAAGCCGGCTGGGTCCGCCGCCGATTGGTGGCAGACGACTGTTCCCTTTTTCTCGTCGCCCGGATGTGCGCGGCCGGCCACTTCTCCTCGATCCACATGAGCAGCGGGCTGGCGATGTAGATGGATGAGAAGGTGCCGGTCGCGACGCCGAAGAGCATGACCAGCGCGAACGGCCGGATCACCTCGCCGCCCCAGATCGTCAGCGCGGTAAGCGAGGCCAGCGTGGTCCCGTGCGTCAGCACGCTGCGCGGGAGCGTTTCGTTGATCGAGCGATTGAGGATGTCCTTGAAGGACATCTCCTTGTGCTTGTGCAAGTTCTCGCGGGCACGGTCGAAGATGATGATCGTGTCGTTGAGCGAGTAGCCCACCATGCTCAGGATTGCCGCGACCACGGTGAGGCTCACCTCGAGGTGCAGGAACGAGACGAACGCGATGGTGGCCAGGATGTCGTGCGCCGTGGCCAGCACGGCGGCGACGCCGAAGCGCCACTCGAACCGGAAGGCGAGATACGCGAGCACCGCGAAGAATGACAGGAAGATGGCCAGGAACGCCTTGCTCCGAAGCTCGCCGCCCACTTTCGGACCGATCGCCTGCTTGTCCCGGATCTGGTAGTTGCCCTTCCCCAGTGTGGCGTCCAGCGCCCGGGTGACCTCGGCGGAGACCGACTGGGTGTTGGTGGAATCGGCCCCGGATGCCTCCAGCCCGGCCCGGATCACGTAATCCCGATCGGAGCCGAATGACTGAATTTCGGCGCCCTTCACCCCGGCCTGGTCAAGGCCCCTGCGCAGGTTGCTGACATCCACCGGCTGGTTGGCACGGACCTGCATCATGGTGCCGCCAGTGAACTCGACGCTGTAGTTGAGCCCGCGAACGGCCAGGACGATCAGCCCCGGGATGACAAAGAGCGCCGTGATGAGATACGCCCACTTCCGGAGCGCGATGAAATCGTAGTTCGCGTGGGCAAAGAATCGGGTCATGGTCAGATGCTCAGCGTTGCCATCTCGGGCCGGCGCTGCAGCCAGAGAAGGAAGAAGGTACGGGTGACGAAGATGGCGGTGATCATCGAGGCGATGATGCCGATGATGAGCGTGACCGCGAAGCCCTTGACGGGACCGGTGCCGAACTGGAAGAGGAAGAGCGCCGTCAGCACCGTGCTCACGTTGGAGTCGACGATGGCGTTCATGGCGTGCCGGAATCCTTCGTCCACGCTCAGCCGGACACTCTTGCCATGCTGCAACTCCTCGCGGATGCGCTCGAAGATCAGCACGTTGGCGTCCACCGCGATGCCGACCGAGAGCACGAGGCCCGCGAGACCCGGCAGGGTGAGCGTTGCCCCCAGCGCCGCGAGGCCAGCCAGCGTGAACAGCAGGTAGAGCATGAGCGCCAGCACCGCCAGCGCGCCGCTCATCCGGTAGTAGCCCACCATGATGAGGACGACGAGCAGCGTGCCGACGAGCCCGGCCGTGAGGCCGCCGCTGATGGAATCGGCGCCCAGGCTCGCGCCGACCTGCCCTTCGGCGACGATCTTGAGCGGAATCGGGAGCGAGCCGGCCCGGAGCGTGAGCGCCAGGTCGTTGGCATCCTCAATCGACTTGCCCTGGAGGGTGATCCGGCCGCTCCGCCCGATCTGGTCCTGAATCACCGGCGGGCGGCCCTGCACCTCGCCATCGAGGATGATGGCCATGTAGTCGCCGATGTGGCGGCCGGTGGCCTCCCCGAAGCGGCGGCCACCCGCGTGATCCAGCTCGAAATTCACCACCGGGCCGTTGGTGATCGGATCCAGCTGGGCCTGCGCGTCCACCAGGCGGTCGCCGGTAATCATGGCTCGCGTGTCGAGCGCGTACAGGTACCGGAACGATTCGACCCCGATGCTCACGGGCTCGGAGCCCCAGAACAGGGTCACGCCTCGCGAGAGCGCACGCTCCACCTCGGGCACGTGCAGCAGGCTGTCGACCCTCGGATAGGCCGCCTCGCGCACCACGTATTCGCCGGGCATCTGGCCCGAGGGTTGGATCAGGTCCTGCAGGATGCCGGAGCCGGTGCTCGAGGAATCGGCCGCGGTGGAGTCGGCCTTGGCCGAATCGGCGCGGGCGGTGGTGTCACCGCCCAGCAGCTCCTGCACCGCCGATGGCTTGGCTTTCTCACCTGGTGCCGCGCCCGTGATGCCAAGGTTCCGCAATGCGCGGTCCATGGCAGGCAGCGACTTGTCGAGCGCATTGGTCTTGTCCGTGAGCCTGAACTCGAGGAATGCGCTCTGCTGGACGATGTCCTTGGCGCGATCCGGGTCCGTGATGCCGGCCAGCTCCACCACGATGCGAGTGTCGCCCTGCTTCTGGATGAGCGGCTCGGCGACGCCGAATTCGTCGATGCGCTTCCGCAGGACCTGCAGGGCCAGCTCGATGTCGCGCTTGACGTCGGAGCTCACCTGCTTGCTCTGGTCCAGCTCCAGCTCCAGGTGCATGCCGCCCTGAAGGTCGAGGCCGCGCTTGATGGGAATGCGGGTTTCCACCGAGTCCTTCATCGCGCCGCTTGCGGTGGGCACCCGCGTGATGATGGACCGCGGAAAGAGGAAATACCCGCTCGCCAGGATCAGCAGGCCGATGATGATCAGCCTGGTACGAATGGAATCGAACATGGCCGCCCAGAAGCGCGGGCCCGAGGCCCGCTAAGGTTTCCGTTGCACCCGGGCCAATGCGGCCCGGGCGTCGGCGCCATCCTGCGCCAGTTGTGCCACGAGATCGTCCGCCGACTGGAAGCGGCGAATCTCCCGCAGGCGAGTCATCCACGTCAGCCGCACCCGCTCACCGTAGAGATCGCCGGCAAAGCCGAACAGGTGCGCCTCGAGCGTGCGGGCCGAATCACCGAACGTGGGCCGCCCGCCCTGGTTCATCATGCCGCCGAAGCAGCCCCGCCGTGTTTCCACCTCAACAGCGTACACCCCATCTGGCGGCAGCAGTTTCTGCGCCGGCACCCCGCCGATGTTGATGGTCGGCACTCCCAGCGTGCGACCCCGGCCTGCTCCGCGGCCTACCACACCGTTCACGCTGTAGCGGCGCCCGAGCAGGCTGGCCGCACCATCGAGATCGCCGCCAGCAACGGCACGCCGGATCCGCGAACTCGATACCGGCCCATTGCCCAGGTCGACGGCATCCACGACGTCCACCGAAAAGCCATGCTCCGCGCCGAGCGCGCGCAAGGTGGCCTCGTCGCCGCTGCGTCCCCGGCCGAATCCATGGTCATGGCCGATCACCAGAGCGGTCATGCCAAGCCGCGTAAGCAGGACCTCCCGCACGAAGGCCTCGGGACTGAGCGCCGCGAGCGCGTGATCGAACCGCAGGATCAGCACCCGGTCCACCGGCGTCGTGGCGAGCACCTCGATCCGTTCTTCGCCCGGCGCCAGCAGCGGCGGTGCCGCCCGCGGATTGACGACTTCCAACGGGTGCGGCTCGAAGGTAACCACGATGCTCTGCGTCCGGGCCGCCGCCGCCCGCCGGCTGATTTCCTCCAGCACCGCACGATGCCCCGGGTGCACGCCATCAAATGAGCCGACCGTGACGACACTCACGCTGGATCCTCCAGCACGATGACCGGCTGCAGCTGGTCCGCGCTGGCCCGCGCGACACCAAGGAGCCGGCCTTCGGCGTGGAGCGCAACCGCGGGCGCCGACTCGCCGGTCCACGGCACCGCTCGCCCGTGCCGCACGGCCACGGCGTCGCCGGCGCTGAGCTGGGCCGCTGGCAGGTGTGCGAGCATTTCCGCCGCAGGCCGCAGCTGGGTGTTGCCGGTCACCTCGCCCAGGGGCGTCGCATCGGTCACGTCCAGATCACCGATGCATTCCCGGCGCAGCTCGGTGAGATGGGCGCCGGTGCCGAGCAATTGGCCCAGGTCGCGAGCCAGCCCCCGCATGTAGGTGCCGCGGCTCACCCGAGCGCGCATCGTAACCAGCTGGCCCGAGCGGCTCATCATTTCCAGCGCATGCACTTCAATCTGCGCCGGCGGGAGGTCGAGCAGCACGCCCCGCCTCGCCAGCTGATAGCTGCGCTGGCCATCGACGTGCCGAGCGGAGAAGGCCGGCGGCCGCTGCTGCTGCACACCCGAGAGCGACCGCAGCGCGGCTGCCAGCTCCGCATCGCTCACCTCCCGGGCTGATCCACCGGTCACCTGGCCGGTGCGATCATCAGTGTCGGTGGTGACGCCAAGCTCCGCCGTCGCCAGATAGGTCTTCTCACGATCCTCGACGAAGCGCGCGAGCCGAGTGACCCGGCCCACCAGCACTACCAGCAACCCGCTCGCGAATGGGTCGAGCGTTCCCGTGTGCCCCACCCGACGAACGCCAAAGAGCTTGCGGACTCGCGCCACGACATCGTGCGACGTCGGTCCCGATGGCTTGTCAATGAGCAGGGCGCCCGTCAGCGCTGCTCCTCGCGACGGAGATCGGCCAGGATCTGTTCGATCCGCTGCGCATGCTGGAGCCCTCGATCCAGTTCGAGATGCAGCTCCGGGACCGAGCGCGTCGTGAGCACCCTCGCGACCAGCGAGCGAAGAAAGCCCGAGGCGCTCTCCAGTCCTTCCATGGCGCGGGTGCGCTCGTCCTCGTCGCCCTGCGGGCTGACAAAGACATACGCATGTGAGAGGTCGCCGCTGACATCCACGCGCGTCACCGTGACCAGGCCAATCCGCGGGTCACGCAGCTCCCCGCGCGTGAGCGCGTCGGCCACCACCTGGCGGATGGTTTCGCCCACCTGTTCGGGGCGCCGTGATGAACCCTTCACCGATACACCGTCACTGAATCCATGATACGCACCCCGTCCGCGCCCTCGATGACGCGATCCGCAGCCCGCAAGGTTTCCTCGACAATCCGCCGGTCAGACCCCACGGCGGAGCAGGCAATCTCCGATTCCTGCCACCGGTCCTGCCGGCCCGTCTCGGCGACTGACACATTACACCGCTGTCGCAGCTGGGCCACGAGGGGCTTGATGACGCTGCGCTTCTCCTTGAGCGAGTGACACCCCGGCAGGTGCAGCTGCCACTCGGCGACGCCCACCACCATGTCAGGCCGCCCCGGGCGCTCCTGCCGACTCCAGCGTCCGCTTCACTTCCTCCATGCGGTACGCCTCGATCCGGTCGCCCACCTTGAGGTCGTTGAAGTTCTCGACCCCGATGCCGCATTCCTGCCCTTCACGCACTTCGCGGACATCGTCCTTGAAGCGCTTGAGGCTGGACATCTCGCCGGTGTACACGGGGACACCGTCTCGTATGACACGCACCCTGGAGCCGCGGGTGATCACGCCGTGTGTCACCTGGCAACCCGCGATGGTGCCCACCTTGCTCACCTTGAAGAGCTGGAGGATTTCGGCCTCGCCCAGCACCGTTTCCTTTTCTTCGGGCTTGAGCAGGCCCTCCAGTGCCTTTCGCACATCGTCCACGGCTTCGTAGATCACGCGATACGTCCGCACATCAACGCCTTCGCGCTCCGCCGCGGTCCGCGCGTTGGAATCGGGCCGCACGTGAAAGCCAAGAATGATGGCGTTCGATGCCCGCGCGAGCAGCACGTCGCTCTCGCTGATGGCGCCGACCCCTCGCAGCACCACATCCACGCGCACTTCGCTGGTGCTGAGCTGGGCGAGCGCATCGGCGAGCGCTTCGGCCGGACCGCCCTGGTCCGCCTTGATGATGATGGGCAGCGTGGAGACTTCGCCTTCCTTGAGCGCGCGGCTGAAGTCCTCGAGACTGGTCCCCCGCTGGCTGCGCCGGCTCTGGGCCTCGCGCTCGAGCCGCTGCCGCTTCTGGGCGATATCACGCGCCTCAGCGGCATCGGTGACCGTGAGGAAGGTGTCGCCCGCCGATGGCACGCCGTCGAAGCCAAGCACCTGCACGGGAATGGTGGGGCCGGCTTCCGTCACGGCGTTGCCGCGCTCGTCGAAGAGCGCGCGCACGCGCCCGCTGAACATGCCGCAGATGAAGTCGTCGCCCACCTTGAGCGTACCCCGCTGGACCAGCACCGTGGCGAGCGGCCCCTTGCCCGGATCGAGCGTGGCCTCGAGCACCGTGCCCTGCGGCCGGGCTTCCGGGTTGGCCTTGAGGTCCAGGATTTCGGCCTGCAGCAGCACCTGGTCGAGCAGGTGGTCGATGCCAGTGCCCTTCTTCGCGGAGATTTCCGCCGAGAGCACCTGGCCGCCGAACTCCTCGAGTACGACGCTGTGCTGGAGAAGATCCTGCTTCACCTTCGGCACATTGGCCGACGGGAGGTCGATCTTGTTGATGGCCACAACCATCGGCACGCCTGCGTTGCGGGCGTGGCTGATGGCCTCGATCGTCTGCGGCATGACCTGGTCATCAGCGGCCACCACCAGCACCACGATGTCGGTCACCTGGGCGCCGCGGGCACGCATGGCCGTAAAGGCCTGGTGGCCCGGCGTATCGAGGAAGGTCATTTCCTTCCCACGGGGCAAGACGACGTGATAGGCACCGATGTGCTGGGTGATGCCGCCCGCCTCGCCGGCGACGATGTTTTCCTTCCGGATGTAATCGAGGAGCGAGGTCTTGCCGTGGTCCACGTGGCCCATGATCGTGACGACAGGCGGACGGGGCACCAGGTCTTCCGGCTTGTCCGGCTCCGCGGCTTCCTCCACCTCGGCCTGGTATTCCTGCTCACGCACTGCCTCGAACCCGAACTCCGATGCGATCAGCTCGATCTGGTCGAAGTCCAGCCGCTGGTTCACGGTGACCATGAGGCCCAGTTCCTTGAACGCGAACTGGACGATCTGGGTGGCCGGAATTTTCATCGCGGCCGCGAGCTCGCTCACCGAGATGAACTCGTTGACGCGAATCCGGGTCTTCTCCTTTTCCCGTTCTTCCTTGGCGCGCCCCGCCACGATGTCGCGGTAGCTGGGCTCGTCGGAGCGGCGGCTGCCCTTGCGCCCGGTGCCGCCCTTCAGCCCCTGCAGCGTCTTGGCGATGTTCTCCTGCACGGCATCCTGGTCCACATAGCCGCGCCGCCCCTTCTTGCCCTTGCGGCGACCGCCGGCGGCGCCGCCGCTGGCCGGTGCCGGACGCTCCTCTCCGGGACGCGCCGGCGCCGGGCGCTCGCGAGTGCCGGATCCGGGGGTGCTGGTGGAAAAGACCGGACGCGGCCCAGCCGGGCGGGAGCCGGCGGCAGGCCGTGCGACGCGAGGCGGGATGAATGGCGCACGTGCGGGCTTTGGCGCCGCTGGTGCTTCATCGACGGCAGGCGCCGGTGGAGCGCTGGCGGCGATCCGCTCGGGGGCAGGCTCGGCCGGTTCTGGCGCAGCAGCCTGTTCCTGCGGCTCGGCCTCCGGGCCGGCCGCAGCGGGCGGCAGATCCTTGAACAGCTCACGGGCACGCTCTTCCAGCGTGCGTGACACCTTGGGCTCTTCCGGCTCCAGGCGAGGCAGCTCGATTTCCAGCTCGAGTCCGTCGCGCTCGGCCTCGGCCCGTTCGGCCTGCGCCAGCGCCTCAGCCTCGGCGACTTCGGCTGCGGTACGCCGGCGCCGGGCCGGCTTGGCCGGCTCAGGTGCGACGGGCTCCGCGGCCTTGGCCTTCCGGCGGCCACGCTTGGGCTGCGCTTCGGTGGCGCTCCGCCGCTTCTCGCGCTCCCAGCGAACGCGCACCGCCGAGACCTGATCGCCTTCCAGCGCCGACAGGTGGCTGCGGACGAAAATGTCCATGTCACGAAGCAGCTGCATCAGCTGTTCGGGTGGAATGTCGAATTCCGCCGCCAGGTCATGTACTCGAGTCTTGACCACTCATGCCTCCTCAGGGCTGTCCGGAGCCAGGGCCACCAGGCCACTGGCTAATGCGCGATCCCGGACACCGACCGCCATCACAGGCGGTTTTCCCAGCTGGACACCGATCGCGTCGGCATCCGGACCGGCCACGAGCGGGACGTTCCGGGCTCTGGCCAGTCGCACCACTTTATCCCGCGCTCGTTCGCTGGCGTCAGACGCCAGCACCACGCAACAAATCCGGTCCTGCTGCAGCGCGCGGTGCACGGCATCGGCGCCGATCACCAGTGTCCCGGCGTTGCGTCCCAGCCCCAGCAGGCCCAGCAGCGAGCTCACGCCGGTGCGCCGTTCTCCTCGCTGTCCTCGTCGGCCAACTCGGCAAGGAATGCCATGAGCGAGTCGACCTGCTCACCGGAGAGACCGGGCACCGCGGAGAGCTCCTCGCGGTCGAGGTCAAAGACGTCGTCGAGCGTCTCGTAGCCGGCGCCCGCCAGGATGGCGACGATCTCGGGCGAGAGCCCCTCGAGTTCGGCGAGCGGCACCTGCGACGCCGTCGCGTCTTCGGGCGGCAGCGGCGCGAAGAGCGGACCCTCACCACCGCGCTCCATCCACTCACGGCTGGAGTACAGGTCGATCTTCCAGCCAGTGAGTTCCGAGGCCAGCCGCACATTCTGGCCGTTGCGGCCGATGGCGAGCGAGAGCTGGTCTTCGTCGACGACCGCCTGGATCGTCTTGCCGGCCGAATCGGCAAACACCTTGGCGACGCGCGCGGGCGCCAGTGCCAGCCGGGCGAAGCGCTCGGGGTCCGGCGACCAGGGCACGATGTCGATGCGCTCGCCGCCCAGCTCATTCACCACGGCCTGCACCCGCGAGCCCTTGAGGCCAACGCAGGCGCCGACCGGATCGATGGCGTCATCCCGCGAGATGACGGCGACCTTGGTGCGGCTCCCCACTTCGCGCGCGATGGCCCGGATTTCGACAATCTGCTGCTGAATCTCGGGCACTTCCAGCTTGAACAGCGCCTTGACGAAGAGCGGGTCGGCCCGGCTCAGGATCAGGCGTGGCCCCTTGGGTGTCTCCTCGAGGCGCTTGAGCACGGCGCGCATCGTGTCGCCCTGGTGGAAGTGCTCCCGGTGGTTCTGCTCGCGATAGGGCATGATTGCCTCCGCCTCGCGGAACTTGTTGAGCATGACCACCAGCTTGCCGCGCTCGATCTGCTGGATCTCGCCGGCCAGCAACTCGCCCACCCGGTCGGCAAATTCCTCACGGATGCGGGTGCGCTCACCCTCGCGCACGCGCTGGATGATGCGCTGCTTGGCCGCCTGCACTGCCAGCCGCCCGAACTCCTGGAAGGGGACTTCTTCTTCCAGCATGTCGCCGACCTGGAAGTCGGGATCGATGAAGCGCGCGGCCTCGACTGACACCTGCGAGCTCTCGTCCTCAACGACCGCCACCACCTGGCGGAGCCGGGCGATTTCGATCGAGCCGTTGAGTTCATCCACGCTGAGCTCGAAGCGGACGTTGGGGCCGTACTTGCGGACCAGGGCGGCGTGAATGCCGTCGCGCAGGAGGTCCAGCAGGTCTGACCGCTCGAGCTGCTTGGTACTGGTAAGCTCACGGAAGGCCGCGAGCATTTCGGTAGATCCTGACATGCTTCGTTCGCTCCTGAGGGCGATTCATGGGTCTTCTGTCGTCAGTCACAAATCGTGTGACATATGACCTGCGACTCACGACCCAGCATGGCTCCAGGGCCCGGCCGGCTGGCGAGTCGCTCGATTCGCACCTGGAGAAGGGGACGACGGGGCGATCCGAAAAAAAATGTGGGGGAAAACACCCCCACATCCGCAGCGCCGACCCGGGCGGGCCGACCACACAGCATGAAAAGCTACCGCGCCGCTCCGGCCTCGTCAACACCGGACGGGATGCCGAGATACGCCACCATGCGCCCGTCCGCTCCGCGGGAGGCGCGATGACTGTAGAACAGCGGCCGATGATGCGCGCTACACCAGGACGACACGCTGATCTCGGAAATGCCGGCGGCCTCTCCCTGCTCCACCAGCCGTTCGCGCAGGTCCACGTGCCACGGTCCCCGATCGTCACCCCGAAGCCCAAGCATCTCAAGCACCTCAGGTCCCACTTCATAGCAGGAGCCGCAAATTCCAACCCCACAGTGCATTACGACGTCACCCGGCCGAGCGCCGGCACGCACTTTCAGCAGGTCGAGACCGCGCTGCAGAATGCCACCGGCCGTGCCCCGCCAGCCCGCGTGAAGCAGCGCGACGGCCCGCCGCTCCGGCGCCACCAGGTAGACCGGGATGCAGTCCGCCACGGTAATCGTGAGCAGGAGCCCTGGGGTTGCCGTGGCGTGACCATCCACGCCCTCGAGCTGGACCCAGCCCGTGAGGCGCTCATGCCAGACGACTTCGGTCGTGTGCACCTGGGTTCCGAGCACGACTCCGCCGAACCCGGGGACGGTTGCGCGGAACGCGCGCCACCGGCTCATCACTTCTCCCGCGGGGGCGTCAGTCCAGAGTCCGAGGTCGAAGCCGCGTCCCGGGCCGTCCCCGCGCGCCGTAATGCCAGCGATGACGCCGAACCGTTCCGCCCACTCGTCGAGCTCGAACCTCGGGACGTCGCCCGTGCGGGCCTGCTCGCTCAGCACCGCGGCCGCTTCAGGCATCGCGGCGCTCGATGTCGGCACCGAGAGCCCGGAGCCGCTCGTCAATTTTTTCGTAGCCGCGTTCGATCTGGCCGATGTTGTGGATGATGCTGGTCCCCTCGGCCGCGAGCGCCGCTGTCAGCATGGCCATGCCCGCCCGGATGTCGGGTGACTCCACCACGCTGCCCTTGAGCGGAGATGGCCCGGCAATAACGGCGCGATGCGGGTCACAGAGCACGATCCGGGCGCCCATGCTGATCAGCTTGTCCACGAAGAAGAGCCGGCTCTCGAACATCTTCTCGAAGACGAGCAGCATGCCGCTGCACTGGGTGGCGGCAACGATCGTGGTGGACATCACGTCGGCCGGGAAGGCAGGCCAGGGGCCGTCCTCGAGCTTCGGCACATGGCCGCCCAGATCAGGGCGCACCCGTCGCTCCTGACCCGGCGTGATATGGAGCCGGCTGCCGTCGAGCACCGGCCGGATGCCGAGGCGGTCAAAGGCCAGCAGCGTGCTGCGGAGGTCTTCGCCCCTCACCGGCTCGATGGTGATGTCGCCATTGGTGACTGCGGCGAGCCCGATGAAGCTGCCGATCTCGATATGATCGGGGCCGATGGAATACGACGCGCCACCGAGCGGACGTCCGCCCTCGATCACGTAAACGTTGGAGCCGATGCCCTCGATCTGCGCCCCCATGGCGACCAGGCAGCGCGCGAGGTCCTGCACGTGCGGCTCGGCCGCGGCATTGCGCAGCACGGTGCGACCGCGCGCCAGGGTGGCCGCCATCAGTGCATTCTCCGAGGCCGTCACGCTCGGCTCGTCGAGAAAGATGTCCCGGCCCACGAGCCCCTTCGGCGCCTCCAGCTCGTAGCGCTCGCCCAGCTCGACCGTGGCACCCAGTGCTTCGAGCGCCAGGAAGTGCGTATCCACCCGGCGCCGGCCGATGACATCGCCGCCGGGCGGCGGCAGCACGCACTGCCCAAACCTGGCGACCAGCGGTCCGGCGAGCAGGATGGAGGCGCGAATCCTGGCACAAAGCGTCGGGTCGAGCGGCTTGGGCCGCACCGGTCGCGCATCGACCCGAAGATGATTGGGCCCGGTCCACGCGACGTCGGCACCGAGGTCGGCGAGCAGCGCCGCCATGGTATCCACGTCGCGGATCCTGGGAACGTTGTCGAGTTCGACCGGTCCGTCGGCCAGCACGGTGGCGGCGAGGATGGGCAGCGCGGCGTTCTTGTTGCCGGCAGGGCGGATCGCGCCACGGAGCTGGCGCCCGCCACGGACGAGAAAATGCGGAGGCATGGCCAAACCTCGCGCCCATCCAGCCCCGGGGTCAAGGCGCGCGTCGCTGGGTGGACTCGCGCGGGTTATGTTTCGGGGGCAGGCCCAACGCCTGACAGGAGGTGGTGCGATGCTGATGCTGCAACAGCAGACAGTGCTCACGGTCCCGAATTGGGCCGGCACGGTGACGGCATTGTCGCTGCTCGTGATAGCTCTGTCCGTTCTGGTGCTTACGATCGGCGCGATCCGGCTGGCCATGCGGCTCACGAGCGAGATCGAAGAGCGCCGGACGTTGTTCAATAATCTGAGTCATGACGCACAGGAAACGATGGAGAGCATCCGCAAGCTGGTGGGCGACGGTGAGCGGATCGCCAACATGGTGCGCGACGAGGCGGGCGCATTCCTGCGCACCGGCCGGCGCCTCCGGAAGAAGGTGAACCGCGGCATGGATCGGATCGAGGCGCGCCTCGTGGATCTCGAGGCCCTCTACGATGTGGTGCACGATGAAGTGGAAGAAACCGCGCTGGACGTGGCCACGGGCCTCCGGCGCATCCGGCGTGGCCGCGGCATCGCCGGCCGGATGACACGCTTCCTGCTTCGCCGATGAGAGGATGGCGGTTGCTCGGCGCATTTGCGGTCGTGGGCCTGATCCTCGCCGCGGCTCCGGCGACGGCGCATGCCTGGACACCTGGCACGCACATCTATCTTGGCGAGTCGGTGCTCGCCAACCTGCGGCTCCTGCCGGCGTCGGTCGCTGACCTGCTGCGTGCCTTTCCCTACGATTTCCTGTACGGCAACATCGCCGCCGACTCGTCCATCGCCAAGAAGTACGCACCCGTCGGGCGACACTGCCACTACTGGCACGTGGGCCAGGAAATTCACGACTTGGCCGATACCGATGCGCTGGGGGCCTTTGGCTGGGGCTACCTCTGCCACCTCGCCGCGGACACCGTGGCGCACAACTACTTCGTGCCGAGGCAGCTGGTGCTCACCAGCAGCACGTCGTCAGTAGGACACTCGTACTGGGAAAGCCGGGTGGAGACTCACGTCGGCGAGCACTACGCGGAAGCGGCGCGCGACCTGATCAGGATGGACCACGACCGGGCCGACGCACACCTCGATCGGATCATCTCACCCACGATCTTCAGCGTGCGCACCAACCGCCGGCTGTTCCGGGGGATGGTGCACCTTACCAACACGCCGGGTTGGCAGCGCGGCATGCAGGCGGCGCGCGAGCGGAGCCGCTGGGAGCTGACGGACAGCGACGTGGAACAGCACCTGTCCCGCTCACTCGATTACATGATGGAATTGCTGGGGAATGACGACGCCACGCCTCGGCGGCTGGATCCGTCCGGCGAGCGGCCGCTCAAGGTGGCGAAGGAGATCCGTCGCAACACGCTGCGCGAATTCGGCCGGCGGGCGCCGGATCGCCTGGTTGAGGCCGCCACCGAACACTACGGGTTGCCGACCGGTGAGCTGCGATACTGGCCCGAGATGGAGAAGCTGAAAGCTGAAAGCTGAAAGCTGTGGGCTGGGCGCTGTGAGCTGTGAGCTATCAACAGCGCACAGCGCCTAGCCCACAGCTCACAGCTCATAGCTCAAGCTCTTTCACCCCCTCCACCAGTCTCTCCACTTCTTCCGCGCTCGTGTAACAGGCGCATCCCGCGCGCACGAGCCCCTGCTCCGCGAGTCCCAGGCGCTGTACCACCGTGCTCGCGTAGAAGTCGCCATCCGAGACAAACACCCCCTCGGATGCAAGCGCCGAGGCCACTTCGCTCGACGGCAATTTGCCGACTGTGAAGGCCACCGTCGGCGTGCGGCGTTGTCCGCCCGGCGGATGGCCATGGAGCTGCACGCCAGGAATGGCCGCCAGCCCTTCCCACATACGCCGGAAAAGGGCCTCGCCCTGGCGGTGCAGCCAGGCGTAGGAAGCAGCGAGCCGTTCTCGCCGGCTGCCCTCGGCACCACCAAGCTCGGCCAGAAAATCCACTGCGGCCTCCACGCCGGCGATCCCCTCATGGTTGAGCGTGCCCGTCTCGAATCGTTCCGGCACGGTGTCGGGCGCCGGCGCCAGCTTTGGCACATCGAGTTCCTCGCCCAGCTCCCTGCGCACGAAGAGCAGGCCCACGTGCGGGCCGCAGAACTTGTAGGCCGAGCACGCCAGCACGTCTGACCCCATGGCGCGAACATCCACGAGCTCGTGCGGAGCGAAATGGACGGCGTCTGTGAAGACCAGCGCGCCTGCCGCGTGCGCCATCTCGGTGACGGCCGCAGGATCAGTGATCGTGCCGATTGCGTTGGATGCCGCGCCTACCGCAACGAGGCGCGTGCGCGGGCCCAGCATTCGCTCAAATGCATCGAGATCGAGGGAGCGCATGTCAGCCGCGAGCGGCACGGTCCGCAGGGCTATGCCGCGTTCGCGTGCCACCGCCTGCCAGGGCGCGACGTTCGCGTGATGGTCCAGTTCGGTGATGATCACTTCATCGCCGGGTCCCCACTCGCGTCCCAGTGCACGCGCCACGTGGAAGGTGAGCGTGGTCATGTTGGCGCCAAAGGCGACCTCGCCCGCCGAGGCGCCGAGGAGGTCGGCGGCGGCCTGCCGGGCCCTGAGGATCATGGCGTCGGTTTCGACGCTGGTCGGGAAGGCCCAGTGCGTGTTGGCGTTCTGGTGGAGGAGATAGTCGCGCACCGCATCGGCCACCGTGTCAGGCACCTGGGTGCCTCCGGGCGCATCGAAATAGGCGACGGGCTTACCCTCGATCTGCCGTTCAAACGCAGGAAAGCGCCGGCGCACTTCCGCGAGCGGCATTACCGGTGTGGCTGTGGTCACTCGAGACGCTCCTGCAGCAGTGGCTGGATACCCTTTGGATCGGCCTTGCCCTGACTTCGCTTCATGACCTGCCCCACGAAAAATCCCATCAATTTTTTCTCGCCGCCGCGGTAGCGCTCCACCTCGCCAGGGTGCGCCGCAAGCACTTCATCCACCCAGCCGCCGAGCGCGTCCGCGTCCTTCACCTGCATCAGGCCCAGCCTGGAAGCGATCGCGCGCGGATCAGCCTCGCCGTTGCGGAGTTCCGCGAAGATGCGCTTGGCGGCCTGCAGGCTGACGGTTCCGTCACGCTCCAGCGCGATCAGCGCCGCGAGCCGCTCGGCGCTCACCGGAAAGCCGCCCGTCTCGTTCCACGCGGTCATGACGTCGCCGGTGACCCAGTTGGCCGCCTGCCGGCCTTCGACGCCGGCAGCCACCAGCGATTCGTAGTAATCGGCGAGCGCCGGCTCGCCGCTCACCACACTCGCATGGTAGGCGGAGATCCCGTGCTCGGCCTCGAGCCGCCTGCGGCGCGCCGCGGGCAGCTCAGGCAGCGAATCCCGCTGCCGGCTGATCCACTCCTGGCTCAGGACCAGCGGTGGCAGGTCAGGATCCGGAAAATACCGGTAATCGTGGCTTTCTTCCTTGGAGCGCATCGGCCGGACGGTGCCGGATGATGCGTCGAAGAGCAGCGTAACCTGCCGGACCTGCTCGCCCCGCTCGAGCAAGGCTACCTGGCGTGCATATTCCGCGGTGAGCGCCCGTTCGACGTTGGCGAAACTGTTCATGTTCTTTACTTCGGTCTTGGTGCCGAAGGCGGAGGCGCCGGCACGCCGTACGGAGAGATTGGCATCGACTCGCAGGCTTCCCTGCTCCATGCTGCAGTCGCTGGCGCCCGAATAGAGCAGGATCTGTCGGAGTGTCGTGAGCCACGCCCGCGCTTCCGCCGGCGTCCGGAGGTCGGGTCCGCTGACGATTTCCGCCAGCGGCACGCCGGCGCGATTGAGGTCCACCGCCGTCCGCCCCGGCAGCCGATCGTGCAGCGACTTGCCGGCGTCCTCCTCCACGTGCAGGCGCTGGATGTGCACCGCCACGCGGCCGCGCTCGGGCGACTCGAACGCCACGCTGCCGTCGGTGGCGAGGGGCTTGTCGTACTGCGAGATCTGGTAGCCCTTGGGCAGGTCAGGGTAGAAGTAGTTCTTCCGGGCGAAAACACTCCGCGCATGCACGGTGCAGCCGAGGGCAAGCGCCGCGCGCGCGGCGAGCTCGAGTGCATGGCCATTGACCACCGGAAGCGCGCCCGGAAGTCCGAGGCAAACCGGACAGACGTTGGTGTTGGGCGGGTCGCCAAACGTGGTGGAGCAGGCACAGAACATCTTGCTCGCGGTCCTGAGCTGCATGTGCACTTCAAGGCCGATCACCATTTCCCAGGTCATCAGCGCACCTCCGCCGCCGCGTCGAGCCGCGACTCGAGCGCCAGCGCCACCTCGAGCATCCGGTCATCTCCACCCACTGGGGCCATGAGCTGGACGCCGACCGGCAATCCGTCGCTGCGTCCGGCCGGCACGCTCACGGCCGGGATGCCGGCCAGATTTGCCGGGCAGACGAAGATGTCGGCCAGATACATCGCCACTGGATCGCTGGTCTTCTCTCCCGCCTTGAATGCGGGGGTGGGTGTGGTGGGCGCCAGCAGGACATCGATGCCGCCGCTGAAGGCCTGCCGAAAGTCCTCGGCGATCAGCGAGCGCACGCGCTGCGCCTTGACGTAGTAGGCATCGTAATAGCCGGCGCTGAGTACATACGTGCCGACCAGGATGCGTCGCCTCACCTCCGCGCCGAACCCCTGGCCGCGCGTTGCGCGGTAAAGCGAGCGCATGTCGCCGCCGGCGCCACTCTCGCGCAGTCCGTACCGCACGCCGTCAAAGCGCGCGAGGTTGGCGGAGGCTTCCGCCGGCGCCACGACATAGTACGTCGGCACGGCATACCGGCTGTGAGGCAGGGAGACGTCGACCAGCGTCGCGCCGAGCGCCTCCAGCGCCGAGCGCGCCCGCGCCACCGCCGCGGCCACGCCGGCGTGGAGATCGGGCGGGAGATATTCCCTCGGCAGTCCCACACGCAGCCCCTCCAGCGAGCGAGGCATGGCCGGCACCGCGACAGCCGGTTGCGCAAGGGTCGTCGAGTCCTGCGGGTCGGGACCGCTGATCGCGTGGAGCACCCGCGCCGCGTCCAGGACGGTGCGGCCGAACGGCGCTACGGCGTCGAGTGAGGAGCCGAACGCAACGAGCCCATATCGGCTCACCCTCCCGTAGGTCGGCTTGATGCCCACTATGCCGCAGAAGGCCGCCGGCTGCCGGACGGAGCCACCAGTTTCCGAGCCCAGTGCCGCGGGCACAACGCCGGCGGCCACCAGCGCTGCGGAGCCGCCAGAGGACCCGCCCGGCACGCGCTCCGGATCCAGCGGATGCCGGACCCGCCCAAACGCGGAATGCTCGGTGGACGATCCCATGGCGAACTCATCCAGGTTGGCCTTGCAGGCCACCATGGCGCCCGCGCCGCGCAGCCGTTCGACGACAGTCGCGTCGAATGGCGAGACGTACCCATCGAGGATCCGTGACGCGCACGTGGTGGGCTGTTCCACCGTCACGATGTTGTCCTTGACCGCCACGGGCATGCCGTAGAGCGGACGGTTCGTCGCATCGGGAAGTGCGTCCGCCCGCCGGGCCTCGGAGTCGAGCAGCTCAGGCGACCAGTGCAGCGCGGCATTGAGGCCGGCGGCCTGCTCCAGCGCCTGTGCCGTGGCGCGTGACGCCTCGCGGGCGGCGCTCAAGGATTTTCCTCCATCGAGCTGCGAAGCGGCACGACAAAGAATCCATGCGCAAACTCCGGCGCCATCTCCGCGACCGGGTGTGCCAGTGCGGCCGGATGCACGAGGTCTTCCCGCAACGGCGTCGAGGCCGGTCCGGCCACGAACGGGGCCACGGCGTCGTCATCGTGCACCTCACCGAGCTGCTCGACGAATGCAACGATCCGTTCCAGCTGCTGGACAAGCGGGGACAGTTCGTCCTCCGACACCGCCATCTCGGCGAGCTGGGCCACGCGCGCCACGTCATCCCGGCCGATACTCATGCGCTCTCCCAGTCGCGTTCCAGTCCGGCGTAGGCCACCAGCAGCTCCTTCGTGCCGACTTCGGCATCGTCGAATGTCACACTGACCTTGAGGTCCCGGCCCGCGCCGCGCAGGCCTTGAATGGTTCCTGCGCCAAAGCGCCGGTGATGGACCCGCTCGCCCTTTACGTAGCGCGGTGAATCCTGCGAGCCCTCCTCCACCACCGGCACGGGCGCGGGAATCGAGGCGCGGCGTGAGCCCCAGGATGGCCGTCGCGCACCTCCCACGGCGCCGGTGTCCCAGTCTGGCGCCCACAGCGCCGACGTCCGTCGCTCCTCGATGACCCCGGGCGGAATGGCCGTGAGAAATCGTGACGGCGCTCCGGGCCGAAGCTCGCCCCCACGGCGGCGGGCTCGTGCCCAGCTGAGATAGAGCTTGTCCTTGGCACGCGTGAGGCCCACGTATGCAAGTCGGCGCTCCTCCTCGAGACCTTCGAGCTGCTCCAGCGACCGCGCGAGCGGAAAGAGGCCCTCTTCCAGCCCGGCAATGACCACCACGGGCCATTCCAGCCCTTTCGCGGTATGCAAGGTCATCAAGGTGACGCCGCGCTCGTCGCCGGCAATGTTGTCATTGGCCGAAACCAGCGCCGCCTCGGCGAGGAAACGTTCGAGCGGCGTCCCCTCGTCCTCCGCGCCAGGCGTTACGACCTCGGACCAGTTGGCCGCGCTCGCAACCAGCTCGCGCACGTTGTCGAGTCGATCGAGTCCCTCCGGACCTTCGGCGCGTAACCACGCTTCGTAATCCGCGACCCGGATGACTTCCTCCAGCAATTGCGCCGGCGTCCATGTGGCGGCCGCCTCGTGCAGCCGCGAGACCATGCCCGCAAAATCCCGCAGCGCATTGCGCACGTTGGGCCGCAGATCCGGCACGGCGTCTGCTCGCGTCGCCGTGTCGAGGAGCGTGCGCCCCCACGCCGATGCCTGCGCCACGAGCGCCGCGAGGGTGGAGTCGCCGATGCCGCGTTTGGGTGTGTTGATGGCACGCAGGAACGCCTCGTCATCGCTCGGATTGGCGGCGAGCCTCAGGTAGGCCAGCAGGTCCTTTACTTCGCGACGGGCGTAGAAACTGGTGGCCCCGATGATCCGGTACGGCACACCACTGCGGCGGAACGACTCCTCAAAGGCGCGCGACTGGGCGTTGGTCCGGTAGAGAATCGCCATTTCGTCGTAGGACCACTCGGCGGCACCCTGGCGCCGGGCGAGTTCCCGCACGATCCATTCGGCTTCGTCGCGCTCATCGGCGGCGGCGACCAGGGTCAGCGACTCGCCCCCCTGACGGCTGGTTCGCAGCATCTTGCCGATGCGCCCCGCATTCTCCGCGATCACGCCGTTCGCGGCATCGAGTACCAGGCGGGTGGAGCGATAGTTTTCTTCCAGGCGCACCAGTTGCGTGCCGCCAAAGTCCTGCTGGAACTGGCGCATGTTGCGCACATCCGCGCCCCGCCAGCCATAGATGCTCTGGTCGTCGTCGCCCACTGCCGCCACGTTGCCATGGCGGCCGAGCAGGCGGATGAGCTCGTACTGCGCCTTGTTGGTGTCCTGGAACTCATCCACGAGGATGAACTGGAACTTGTGCCGGTAATACTCCAGCCGGTCCGGATGCTCCCGGAAGAGCTCGAGCGGGCGCAGGAGCAGGTCGTCGAAGTCCATCGCATTCGCCGCCTTGAGCGCTGGACCCATGGCCTCCTGCACGTCCGCGGCAACGTGGGCCAGCCGGTCGAAGGGCGACTCCGCCCGCAGGTCAGCGGGCGACTGCATCCGGTTGCGCGCTCCGGAGATGATGGACTGCACCACCTTGGGCGTGAAGGTCTTCGGTGAGTGGCCCCGCTGCTCGAGCAGGCGCTTGACCAGTGATACCGAGTCGGCCTGATCGTAGATGGTGAACTGGCGGGTGAAGCCGAGCAGGGCCGCATCCCGACGCAGCACGCGGGCTCCCAGCGAGTGGAACGTGCCGATCCAGAGTCCCGATGGGTCGCGGTTCAGGAGCCGGCCGATGCGCTCCTTCATCTCACCGGCAGCCTTGTTGGTGAACGTGACCGCGAAGATGCGGTCGGGCGGCACACCGTGGCGCTCGATCAGGCTCGCGATCCGGGTGGTCAGGACCCGGGTCTTGCCCGACCCCGCGCCTGCCAGCACCAGCAAGGGACCATGCACGTGCTCCACCGCCTCGGCCTGCGCCGGGTTGAGCGAATGAAGCCAGCTGTCTCGTACGTCTTCAGTCATGACCTTTCTTCCGCCAGGGGCAGCCGCACCACAAATGTGGCGCCATGATCCCCCGGCTCCAGCATCAATTCCCCGCCATGCGCATCCTCGACAACGCGACGGGCGAGCGCCAGCCCGATTCCCCACCCACCTTGCTTGCTGCTCGCGCCCGGCTCGAACAGACTGCGTCGCATCTCCCGGCTTACGCCCGGCCCGTCATCGGAAACGCGCAGCTCGGCCCGCGCGTGGTCGGCACCGACCCGCAGCGTGATGTTGCCCTCACGCCCCTGCAGTGCGTCGATGGCATTCTTGACCAGGGCTTCGAGCGTCCACTCGAGCAGGACGGGATCACCCGTGACGGTCGGTCCCGCGCCCGGCGCCACGACCCGGAGCGTGATCCGATTGGCGTGCTGCGGCAACCTCGGCCGGAAATACTCGGCGACCCGCTCCGCGAGCGCACCGAGGCCCACCGGCTCGCGCCGGGCCGGATTCCCGATGCGCTCGAAGCGCTTGGCCACCCGCTCCAGCCGCTCGGCGTCGGCGGCCAGATGTTCGGCAAGGCCCTGGGGCGGCGTCGGGCGGCCGCGCAATGATTCAATCCAGCCCTGCAAGCTCATGAGCGGCGTGCCGAGCTGGTGCGCCGCCTCGCGCGCCATGGCCACCCAGAGCCGGTCTCGTTCGGCACTCATGCCGCTCCGGTACGCGAACGCCGCGACCGCGACCATGATGAGGATGATGAACGCCTGCAGGACCGCCAGGGCGGTGAGCTGGCCCTTGGCCGGCAATGGACCGTAATGGATCTGCTGGCCGCTCAGCGAGTCGAGCAGCGGCCGGTTGCTGGCATCGAGTCCCGCCACGTAGCGCTGGATACGGGCATCGGTGAGCGGCAGGTCACGCAGGGCCGACGGCAGGTTGTCCGCCGCCGTGACCGTGCCCGACGAGTCGGTCACCACCAGCGGCATGCCCAGCCGCCGGACCTGCTCCCCGAGACGCAGCAGCGCATCAGCCTCGCCACCCGCCTGCGAACTGTTGAGGCCGGAGTAGACGCCCGAATAGAGCCGGCTCATCGACTGCGCGTCTTCGCCGAAGTGCCGCGCGACGAGGAAGGCGGTACCCAGGCTGAGGCCGGCCAGCAGCGCCACCAGCAGGACCGCGGCGGTCGGTGCCAGGCGGCCGATGGGCCGCCGGCGCTCAGGCACGTGGGGTGAGGCGCTCGGTGCCAAGATACGGCACCAGCGCCTCGGGAACCCGCACCGACCCGTCCGCCTGCTGATTGTTCTCGAGCAGGGCGATGATCGTGCGCGGGAAGGCTACGCCCGAAGCATTGAGCGTGTGAACGAACTCAGGGCGCGCACCAGGGGCAGGACGATAGCGAATGTTGGCGCGCCGGGCCTGAAAATCGCTGAAGGTGCTGGCGCTCGACGCCTCCAGCCAGGTCCCCACGCCGGCAGCCCAGACCTCGAGATCGAAGGTGCGCGCCGCGGCGAATCCGGTATCGCCTGCCGCGAGCTCCAGCACACGGTAGGGAATGCCGAGCAGCTGAAGCACTTTCTCTGCGTGGCCGGTGAGGAGCGCGTGCTCAGCATCGGATTGCGGCGGAGGCACCAGGCGCACCAGTTCCACTTTATCGAACTCATGGACCCGGATCAGTCCCCGGGTGTCCTTCCCGTGGGCGCCCGCTTCTCGACGGAAGCAGGGCGTGAACGCGACGAGGCCGATGGGCAGCGCGGACGCCTCGAGGATCTCGTCGCGATAGATGTTGGTGACCGGGACTTCAGCGGTCGGGATCAGGAAGAAGTCATCCTCCGCCGTGCGGTAGAGGTCTTCCTCGAATTTGGGCAACTGGCCGGTGCCGACCAGCGACTGCCGGTTGACCAGCAATGGCGGCGCCACCTCGGTATAGCCGTGCTCACGCGTGTGCAGGTCCAGCATGAAGCTGGCGAGCGACCGCACCAGCCGGGCCCCGAGGCCGGTGAAGAGCGGAAAGCCGGAACCGGCCAGCTTGGTGCCGCGCGGCAGATCGAACAGCCCGAGCGCTTCACCCAGCTCCCAGTGCGGGCGTGGCTCGAAAGAGAATGAGGGCGCCTCACCCCAGGTCCGCACCACGCGGTTGGCCGATGCACCGCCATCCGGCACGGCGGCATGTGGCAGGTTGGGCACGCGAAGGAGTGCGCGCTCGAGCCGCTCATCGATGTCCCGCACCTGTGCATCCAGCGACTTGACTTCCTCGCTCGAGGCCTTGAGCACGGCAAGGAGGTCATCCGCCGGTTCACCGGACTTCTTCCGGCGGGCCACCGTCTCGGACGCAGCGTTGCGCTTGGCCTTCAACGTCTCCACGCGGGAGAGCAGTGACCGTCGCTCGGCGTCGAGCGCAAGCAGGTCGCCGACAATGGCATCCAGCGACGGATCCCGGCGTCGAGCCAGCGCGGCGCGCACCTCGTCCGGCTCCTGCCGGAGGCGCTTGATGTCAATCATGCGGCGATTACTTGTCGGGCAAGCCGGGCTCCAGCCCGACATAGCCGCAATTCTGGTCGGCCAGGATTTCGAAGGTGACCGTGCGGGCCGTCGCGTCCAGTTCCAGGATGCGGAGCTTGCCATAGAGCGGCACCGAGAGCGCGGAGCAGACGATGCGCGAGCGCGCCACGAACACATTTCCCACCGCCAACTGGAGCGTGTCGCGGGTCGTGTAGCCGTTGCTCTCTCCCTGCTCAATGTCCGCGAAGGCCTTCTCCGACCGCATGAGCCCGGGCTGGAGACCACCGGTGGGGAAATTGAGTCCTGCCCGGGGAATGAAGACCGGAACTCCGCCTCGGATGTCGAACGCGACGTCAAAATCCGCACTGAGATCGGTGCGCACGCCACGGGGACCTGCCACCGAGAGTGCACTCGGAAGCTGGATGGGGGTGCCCGTCAACGCCGAGATGGAAATGGTATCCATCACGTTGTCGATCTGCGGATCGGGCAAGGCATTCGGGTCGCCGCAGGCACACAGGAGCGCCACGCCGGCGAGGCAGAGAATCGGGATGCGCATGTGCGGTGAAGAGTAAGGATGGGCCACAGGAGGGTCAATCTTTTCTTGACTTCCCCGCGGCCGGTTTCTACAATCCCGCCTTGTCCGTCCCCTCCGTGCAGGAGCAGCCGATGCCCAGCCTGGCCGAACTGGTCAATGACCTCGCCGCCCGACCCAGCGTGACTGCGGTGGTGGTTGCCAGCCCGGACGGGCTGCCCATCAGTAGCGCCGGCAGCTCCCTCGATGCAGAAGCGCTCGCCGCACTCACGGTTACCATCGCGCGGTCCTCCGCCCGGCTCGGGGACACCGCCCGCATCGGCGCCGCGGCGCGCTATGTCGTGGAATGTGGCGCCGGGCTGGCCCTTGGTGGCATCATCCGCGATGGCAACTGGTTGCTGGTGCTCACCGAACCGTCGGCGGACGTGGGCCAGCTCCTCTTTGAACTCCGGCAGGAAGGCCCTCTCCTTGCTGCCCAGCTGTAGCCCGCGCCCGCATACGTCGCGCCCGCCGCAGGCCCGCTCATGAAGTGGGCCGTGTTGCTGGCCGGTGGGTCTGGCACCCGTTTCTGGCCACTCAGTTCACCTTCCAATCCCAAGCAGCTGCTCCCACTGACCGGACCGGGATCGACCGCCGAAGACACGGTCGCGCGATTGGACGGCCTGGTGCCGAAGGAGCGAATCCTGCTGGTCACCGGCGCCGCGCTGGCTGGACAGCTGAAGAGCCGGCTCGGACTCGCCGACGCCAACGTCCTTGTCGAACCCAGGGCCGCCTCGACGGGACCCGCGCTCATCTGGGCGTCACACGAGGCGCTCAAGAGGGATCCCGAGGCGGAGGTGCTATCGCTCCACGCCGACTGGGCCATCGGTGACCCGGCGGCGTTCCGCCGAACAGCCTCGCAGGCGCTTGAAGCGGCGGTCGTGCACGACCGGCTCGTCACCGTTGGAATGATCCCCTCCCGTCCCGAAACGGGCTACGGCTACATCGTGCCGGGAAAGCCACTCGATGAGACGGCGCGCTCGGTCGCGCGGTTCCAGGAGAAGCCCGACGCTGCCACGGCGCTCGACCTCATGGCCGCTGGAGCGCTCTGGAACAGCGGGCTCTTCGCGTGGACTGCTCGCCGCCTGCTCGATGAAGTGCGCCGCCATACGCCCGAGGTGGCGTCAGCCCTGCCCCGCCTCGACGCGGGGGACGTCGAAGGTTTCTTCGGCAGGGTCACGCCGATTTCGATCGACGTGGGCGTGCTGGAACGCAGCAACCGGGTGGCGGTGGTGAGCGGCGCGTTTGCCTGGGACGATATCGGGACGTGGGAGGCGCTGGCGCGGGTACGACCCAAGGACCCTGCCGGGAACGTCATTGTCGGCCCCGCCGTGGCGCACGAGTCGCACGACTGCATCATCTGGTCTTCGGGAGAGCCCATCGTCGTGAGCCACATGCAGGAACTGGTCGTGGTTCATGCCAACGGCCGCATGCTGGTCATGCCAAGGCACGATTCAGCCGAACTCAAGAAGGTGCTCGACGCCCTGCCGCCCGCCATCAGGGACCTGCCCTGATGCAGCTGGTGCTGCTCGAGCCCGACGATGCCGATGGAGGCTGGGCGCCGTTCGCCGGCGTTCGTCCGGTGGCGGAACTCCGCGCGGGAGCCTGGCGCATCCGCGAGCGCTGGGAGCGGGCGCTTGGCCTGCAGGCGGGTCTCATCATGGGAAGCCGAGTGAATGGCTTCGTGGATGTGGACACCCCGATCGTGGCCGCACCGGCACAGCTCGAGGGCCCGGTGATCATTGCAGCGTCCGACTTCGCACCCGCGACCGAGCGGCTGACCCTGGGCACCGGTGTGACCCGGCTGGTGGCAGCGGGTCGCACTGTGGCGCGCGTGATTCCCGAGGGCAGTTCGCGTCCCTCGCTCGAGGGCGATGGCAGCGCCGACGAGATCGGGGGCCTCTGGCTTTCGGGCACGGACGCCTTGCTCACTGCCCTGGAGCTATTGCTTCCGGGAGACTGCCGCGCCGCGAGGGCGGCGAGTGAATGTCCGGCCGGTGCCCTGATCCTGGGCGACAAGGCAGATGTGAAAGTAGGCCAGGCCGACGTCGAGCCCGGTGTGGTGTTCGACGTACGTCATGGTAGCGTCGTGATACAGGACGGGGCCGAGGTGCGGAGCGGGACTCGGCTCGAAGGCCCGTGCTGGATCGGCGAACACGCCAGGGTTGTCGGCGGATTCATCCGCCAGAGTGTCATCGGGCCGCATGCCGTTGTCCGTGGCGAAGTCTCCAGCAGCATCTTCACCGGTTACTGCAACAAGGCCCACGACGGCTTCGTGGGCCACACAATCCTGGGCCACTGGGTCAACCTCGGCGCGCTCACCACCACCTCGAACCTCAAGAACACGTACGGCTCGGTGCGGGTCGAGACGCCGGCGGGACCGCGGGATACCGGACGGCAATTCGTCGGCAGCTTCATCGGCGACCACGCCAAGACCGCGATCGGCACGATGCTGAGCACCGGGACGATCATCGGCGCCGGTGCAAGCGTCTTTGGCGACGGGCGGCCGCCAAAGTGGGTACCCCCGTTCGCGTGGGGCAATGGCTGTACCGAGCGCCTCTCGGAGGCGGGTTTCCTCGAAACGGCGAGACGTGTCATGCCCCGTCGGCACATCGAGGTCACTCCCGAGCGTGCAGCGTGGCTGGCCGCGCTTCACAGGTCGCTCGCGTGACGGTGCTGCACGTGCTGGGATCCGGCTCCCGTGGTAACTGCTTCCTGCTCGAGGCCGATGGCAGGGTGCTGCTGCTCGACGCGGGATTCAGCGCCCGCGAATTGACCCGTCGCTCGGAGCAGGCTGGCGTCTCGCTCGCGGCAGCGGTCGGCATCGCGCTCACCCACGAACATGGTGACCACGCCAGCGGTGCCTGGCGGCTGGCTCGGCTGCACGGCATCCCCATCGCCGCATCGGACGGGACCTGGTCGTCGCTGCGCCAGCGCGAAGGCGTGCAGCACCGGCGCCTCCGCGGCAGTGCGCCGATCCAGCTTGGCCCGTTCCAGGTGGAATGCGCCTGCAGCAGTCACGATGCGGCCGAGCCGGTGGCGATCGCAGTCACTTGCCCCGACGGAACGCGGGTTGCCCTGGCCCACGACCTGGGTCGCCCCACCGCGGCGGTACGGCTGCTGCTCCGCGAGTGCCATGCGCTGGTGGTCGAGGCCAATCACGATGAGGTGCTGCTGCGGACCAGCGGCTATCCTCCGTCAGTGCAGCAGCGCATTGCAGGTTCGGGCGGGCACCTGTCCAATGGCGCCGCACTCGACCTGCTCACCGAGGTGCTGCACCAGGATCTGGACCTCGTCGTGCTCGCGCACCTGAGCGCACGCTGCAACAGCGCGGAGTGTGCCCGTGCAGCGGTGGAACCGGGGCTTCGACGGGAGGGATTCCTGGGACGGCTGGTCGTGGCTGGGCAGACGCCCAGCGCCGAGGGTCTTCACATTGCGCGTCGAACGCGGGTGGTGACGGTTACGGAGACTGCAGCGATAACGTGAGAAGGTCGTCGGTCGTGCGTTCGTGATTCACGCATCCGGATCGGGCGGAACGGGCACTCCGGTTGGGCGAGGCGTCGCCGGACCCACGCGCTTGAGCGAAATCGGCTTCCGCAGGTCGCCGCCGGAAATAGTAAGCCGGGTCTTGCTGACTTCCAGCCTGTACGTTTCCCACTCCCCGCCGATCGCCACCATGATCGAGTCATCCTTGAGCCGCCACCGCGACGTTTCCTTGCCCCACGTGGCGCTGGAATCGGCGCGGATAATCACCTCGCGCGGTCCGCCTCGAGTATCCATCCTGGCATCCACCTTCCAGGTGCCCTCGACCGAGGCTTCCTGTCCCAGCAATGGAACGGGCAGGAGGACACCGATGAGGACAAGTAGCGAGCGGACAGCGCGGAACATGCGGATCTCCTTGCGAGATGGCGCCAGATCAGGTCTCAAGCTCATGACGGGAGCAGTCAGGGCAAGCTGTGTGCCGAGGCGGGAGCAGGCGGGCGGTCCCTCGCTACGCTCGGGATAGTGGATCGGCTACGGTTAAAAGATCCCTCGTTCGCTACGCGAACTCGGGATACCGGGTTCGCGCTGAACTTACGGCCCGGGCGTTGCCCGGGCCGTAATCTCAGCGAACCTCAGTACATCCCGCCCATTCCGCCACCCGGCGGCATGGCGGGGGCTGGCTTGTCTTCCTTCTTCTCCACCACCACGCACTCGGTGGTGAGCAGAAGGCCCGCGATCGAGGCCGCGTTCTGCAGCGCCGTGCGGGTGACCTTGGTCGGGTCGATGACGCCGGCCTTGACCAGGTCCTCGTAACTGTCCGTCGAGGCGTTGTAGCCGAAGTTCTTTTCCTTCGACTCCTTCACCTTGGCGAGCACGATCGAGCCCTCGACGCCCGCGTTGGACGCGATGGCGCGGATCGGCTCCTCGATGGCGCGGCGCACGATCTCCACACCGATCTTCTCGTCCTCGGACCCGCGAATCTTGTCCAGCGCCTTCTGCGCGCGAATCAGCGCCACACCGCCGCCCGGCACGATGCCTTCCTCGACCGCGGCACGCGTGGCATGGAGGGCGTCCTCCACCCGCGCCTTCTTCTCCTTCATCTCGGTCTCGGTAGCCGCACCCACGTTGATCACGGCGACGCCGCCGGAGAGCTTGGCCAGCCGCTCCTGCAGCTTCTCGCGATCGTAATCCGAGGTGCTCTTTTCGATGGCCGCCCGGATTTCGCCGATCCGGCCTTCGATCTCGCCTTCCTTGCCCTTCCCATCAACCAGGGTGGTGTTGTCCTTGTCAATGACGATCCGCTTGGCGCGGCCGAGGTCGTTGAGCGTGGCATTCTCGAGCTTGAAGCCGACTTCCTCCGAGATCACCTGGCCACCGGTGAGGATGGCGATATCACGGAGCATCTCCTTGCGGCGGTCGCCGAAGCCGGGCGCCTTGACGGCCGCGACCTTGAGCGTGCCGCGCAGCTTGTTGACCACGAGTGTGGCCAGCGCCTCACCCTCGACATCCTCCGCGATGAGCAGGAGCGGGCGGCCGGTCTGCGCCACCTTCTCCAGCACCGGAAGCAGGTCCTTCATGGCACTGATCTTCTTGTCGTGGATCAGGATGTAGCCGTCGTCAAGCACCGCTTCCATCTTCTCGGGATCGGTGACGAAGTACGGCGAGAGGTAGCCGCGGTCGAACTGCATGCCGTCCACGGTCTCCAGCGTGGTCTCGAGACCCTTGGCCTCCTCCACCGTGATGACGCCGTCCTTGCCCACCTTCTCCATTGCCTCGGCGATGAGCTTGCCGATCTCGGAATCATTGTTGGCGGAGATGGTGCCGACCTGGGCGATTTCCTTCTTGCCCGGGGTCGGGGTCGAGATGCTGTGGAGCTCGTCGATGATGGCCTCGACGGCCTTGTCGATGCCCCGCTTCAGCTCCATCGGGTTGGCGCCGGCGGTGACGTTCTTGAGCCCTTCACGGAAGATGGCCTGGGCCAGCACCGTCGCGGTGGTGGTGCCGTCGCCCGCGAGGTCGCTGGTCTTGGTCGCGACTTCCTTCACCATCTGCGCGCCCATGTTCTCGATCGCGTCGGGGAGTTCCACTTCCTTGGCCACCGTGACGCCATCCTTGGTGATGGTCGGTGACCCGAACTTCTTGTCGATCACCACATTCCGGCCCTTGGGGCCGAGGGTGACCTTGACCGCCTCGGCGAGGGCGTCAACGCCCTTCTTGAGCTTCGCGCGAGCGTCGGTGTCGAACAGCAGCTCCTTCGCAGCCATTGCCTTGTGTCTCCTGTTGCGCTGTGCGTTCAGGCCAGCTTGGCCAGAACGTCGGACGCCTTGATGATGATGACTTCGTCGCCATCGACGGTGAACGGGGTGCCGCTGTACTTGCCATAGATGACCTTGTCGCCCACCGCCAGGTCCATCTTGACGCGCTCACCCTTCTCGATGCGGCCCGGCCCAACGGCGAGCACTTCGCCCTGGGTCGGCTTTTCCTTGGCCGTATCGGGGATGTAGAGGCCACCACGCATCGTCTCGGCTTCATCCGACGGCATGATGACCACGCGGTCCTCGAGCGGCTGGATCTTGATCTTGGGCTTGGCCTTCGTACCCGCTGACATCGAACCCTCCACGTCATGTAATGGTGTATAAATATTGGTACTACAAGGAATTAGCACTCTCTGCCCGCGAGTGCCAACGCTGGTCCGTAAAGTAAGCCAGCCGTTCCGCCTGTCAAGCGCCTGGTGGCGCCGAGCAGCGGCAAGCGCAGTGCCTGCAGCGATGCGTCAAACCGGCAGTTTTCGCCAGACTCGTGGTCCCAGATGGCGTACTCACTGCCGCCGTGGCGCTTGGGAAACCGATCGGCCGGGACCTGCGTTATAAGCCTTGACTTTCGTGCGGGCGGCGGAAAGCGTTGCCCGCGACTTACGACCGGCGACGCCGGCCAGGATTCAGATCGCCGCAGGAGTCGGAATGAGTGTGTCTCTCGCGCTGCTCGCTCTCGCTGCCGTCGCAGGATCATCACCTGCCCTCCGCGACACGGTTCCTCCCGTTGGGCTGACCGTGACCGTGGACTCCTCCCAACACCTCGTCACCTTGCGTTCCGGTCCCTATGACCTGATGAACATGCCGCCGATGGAGCACGGCATGATGGACATGGGGATGTCGCACGACACGCCGGTGCAGCATTTTGCCTGGCCGGTGCAGGGCTGGCTGCGCGGATTCCGGGTCACGCTCTCCGACGCGCAGGGCCGCCCGGTGCCCAAGCATGTGATGCACCACATGATCATGGTCAATTTCAGCCGCCGCCAGCTGGTGTACCACGCGTCGGAGCGGCTGTTCGGCGCCGGGACCGAGACCGCCGACGCCGAGGTGCCGGCCACCATCGGCGTGCCAATGAGACCCGGCATGGACCTGGGCGTCTACGTGGCCTGGCACAACGACACCGGGCATGACCTGAAGAACGTCTACTTCACGATCACGATGCCGTACCTGCCGGCCAACCAGAACCCGCGCCCCAAGGACGCTCTGCCGATCTACATGGACGTCAACCTCACGGTCGGCGGCAGCAACACCTTCGACGTGCCGCCGGGCCGCTCGGAGCACAGTCACGAGTTCACCCTCCCGGTGTCGGGCCGGCTCCTGGGTGTGGGCGGGCACATGCACGACTACGGCCAGGAGGTCCGGCTTGAAGATGCCGAAACCGGCAAGCTCGTCACCAGGGTAAAGGCATCGCTCGATGACAAGGGGCATATCGAGGGTGTCGGCCGGAAGCTCTTCGCGGTGCGCGGCGCGGGCATGCGACTCAAGGCCAACCATCGCTACCGCGTGGTGGGTGTGTACGACAATCCCACCAGCAGGACCATCGTCAACGGTGGCATGGCGCACATGGTAGGCCTCTTCGTGCCCGACGACCTCGCCGCCTGGCCGCAGATCGATCCGTCGAACCCCGACTACCGGCGAGACCTGGCGTCGCTCCACGAGCGAGGTGGAACCGATGAGCTCCACGAATCGATGGGCCATGATGGCGCCATGATGGAGCATTAAGGGCGCTTGACCCTCACTTGAGCCTCCGCCTCCACCGTGAGCCGTCATAGAACGGCCCACGGATGGAGGCTCTCATGGGGTTCGCGGTGCTCGCCCTCAGCCTGTTCCTTGTCCCACAACAGTCAGCGCGAGACACAGCGGTCGCCGCGCGGCTCGATGTCCGCATCGACTCGGCGCGTCATGAAGTACTGATGGCCTACCGGGTGCCGGCGCGTCCTCCAGACACTGGCGCGGAGCACCATTCGCACCATCCAGGCGACTCCATGCCGGCAATGTCCCACGCGGGCGGCCATGTGCAGCGCTTTGTGCCATTCACCTGGCCGATCGATGGCTGGCTCAGGGGCGCACGAGTCGAACTGGCCGGCCCCGACGGCCGCCCCCTGCCCCAGCGACTGCTGCATCACGTCAACCTCCTCGACCTCTCGCGCCCGCAGCTGATTCACGCTGGCCTGGAGCGGCTCTGGGCCGCCGGGGCCGAGACGGATCCGGTCATGCTGCCCACAGGTATCGGCGTGCCGCTCTCGGCCGGCACCGCATTCGGGATAGCCCTCGCGTACGATTCCGCGCAGCTGCCCGAGGGCAGCACGGTCACAGTGCGAGCCCGTTGGATGCCGCGCAACATGAATCCGCGCCCCCGCGACGTGTTCCCCGTCTTCATCGACGTCAATTACCAGGTGGCCCGGAGCGCGAGCTACGACCTGGCGTCCGGTCGGAGCGAGCGCTCGTTCGAGTTCGTCTGGCCACTGGACGGCCATGTGCTTGGAGCAGGCGGTCATCTGCACGATTTCGGCATCGAACTGCGGCTGGAGGACGTGCAGCGCCATGCCGTCGTCATCCGTCTCGTCGCCGATCGTGATTCAGCAGGCCGTATCCGCAGCATGCCGCAGGCCGTCTACGGCGTGAGCGGCGATGGGAAGCAACTGGTCGCAGGGCGGCGATATCGGTTGGTCGCCGTCTACGACAATCCCGGGCCCGTCATTCCCGAGGGTGCGATGGGCGAGATCGGGATGGCATTCATGCCGGATGCTCCGGCCGCATGGCCGGCGTTGATGCCTGGCGATGAGGCGATCTCGGATGACGTGGCTCACCTGGAGGCGTTGACGGGATCCTGACGGCGCGGCCTTGACCATCGCTTGAGCGCTCGTGCGCAACGTTGCCCGTCCCCAACGCGCGAGGCCCCAATGCTGACGCTGCTCACTGCGCTCCTGCTGTCACCTGTCCTGGTCCGGCCGGCGGCCGGTCCGCGGCCGGCATTCACGGTGACGGTGGACAGTACACATCACGAAATCGTGCTCACCTACACCGCGCCCGGAGGTGCCGCAGATGCCGCCGAGAGCATGCATGCGGCGCACCATGGTGGTCACACCGATCACACCGAGATCCTGAATCGATTTGCATGGCCCGTTGACGGCTGGGTCCGTGGTGCCAACGTCGAGTGTCGGGCTGCCAACGGGACACCGCTCTCGCAAAGCCTGGTCCATCACCTGACACTGATCAACTTTCAGCGACCGCAACTGGTGCACGCGGGAGTCGAGCGAACCTGGGCCGCCGGCGCGGAGACAGCGCCCGTCATGCTGCCGGCCGGAATTGGTGTGCCGCTGGCGACCGGCACGCAGATGGGGCTCGTCGTGGCCTACGCTGCTGAAACCGTGGCTCCCGGAACAACCGTGACAGTGCGCCTGCGCTGGACACCTGGCAACACGGTACCCCGCCCCGTCTCGCTCATTCCACTCGCCCTCGACGTGAGTGGCCACATCGGCGCGACACCGGCCTACGACCTGGCGGCCGGGCACAGCGAGCGCTCCCTCGAGTTCTCGCTGCCGCTGGCGGGACGCATGCTCGCCGCCGGCGGGCACCTGCACGACTATGCCACCGAGCTGCGGCTGGAAGAAGTGAAGACTGGACGAGTCCTGGTGCGGCTCATTCCGGCACACGACGCGCAAGGACACGTCCTTGGCGTACCGCAGAAGCTGTTCGGGATCAGCGGCATGGGCCGCCCGTTGCAGGCCGGCGTCCGCTATCGCCTGGTCTCGGTGTACGACAACCCGACGGCCGAACTGATTCCGGACGGGGCGATGGGCGAGATGGGAATTGCGTTTGTTCCGGACGATCTCGCGGCGTGGCCGGCACTCGATCGCGACGATCCAGCACTCGCGGCGGACCTTCGGCGACTCGACCGACTCGTACCCGGGCTAGGGAGTACCGACCACGCGGCGCACGCCGATCCAGCGCTGATACCACCAGCGGCCGTTGGGATCGGTGGCGCCGAGAGTCGAGATCTGGACACCTTTTGAGGCGGAGTGGATGAAGCGGCCGTCGCCGATGTAGAGCCCAACGTGGGTGATGCGGCGGCCGGATCGTGCGAAGGTGAGGATGTCGCCTGGACGCAGCTCTTTCTGGGAGCGCGGCACTGGTGCCCCGCTCCGCGCCTGGTCGCGACTTTGCCGCGGCAGGGCAATGCCAGCCTGGGCGTACGCATACTGAATGAGGCCGGAGCAGTCGAAGCCATCATCACCCCGGCCCGTGCCTCCATACTGGTACGGCGTGCCCACCTGGCCTTCGGCGATCCGGATGACGTCGGCGAGCAGCGCACCCGCATCGTCTCGCGCGATGAGCGCCCCGCGCTCGGACGGAGTCACCTCCGCTGCCGTCACAAGACTGGGGTTCCCGGCTGGCTCGCCCTCAGTCGACGTCACGGAAGGGACAGCAGTCGCCGCGTCAGGGGATGCGCCGGCCGTTGCCTTGTGACTCGAGCCACCGAACAGCGTCGCGAGGCGGAGCCCGAACTCAAGACCGGAGCGCTGACTGGGCTCGAGATCTCTCCACCGGCCTTCAACACCGAGTGAAAGGAACGAGACCGGAAGCAGTTCGTAACCGAGCCCGGCCGACCAGCTGTGCCAGGTGTCCTCGGCGCCGCCCGAACCGAAGCCGCCTCCAAGCCCTCCTACGGCATAGAGTCCTGCGCGACCACCGCGAAAGAGCGAGACGTCTGCGTTCAGGCCGAGCCGTTTCTCGGTCACGCCAGGACCGCGCCACAGCACACCGCCAACATCGGCCCCCAACGGCCCCAGCAGCGGCGCAGTCCAGCCGACCTGATACGACGTGAGTCCGTCACCATCGAGCAGGCGGCCCGCCTGAACTGACACGCCCTGCGCCCACACGGCCTGAGGCGCAAGCAGTACGCTGAAGAACGGAAGCAGGCCGGCCCGCCTCATCATCGCACCCGGACGGGCTGGGCGGTGCGGAGGTTTACGCGATAAAGATCCCCGGGGGCGCACGAGTCGAAGAGATGGATCAGCACGGTGGAATCAGACTCGGGCATGGGAGCCTCCCGGGTGTAAAGCAGCGGCACCAGCCGCTGGCTTGAATCGCTGCGGATCTCGAGTCCGCGCTCGAGACACATCCTGCCGGCCGAATCGAACGCCGTTCGACTCAGGGTAAACCAGAACTCGTAGGGGCCGTGCTGACCCACCATCGAGTCGGCCGTTACAGGAGTCGGTGCCGGGGTATCGGTAGTCACAGATCGTGACGCCGGCGGCTCGGCCCCGCACGCCGTCACAAGCGCCAGCAAGAGCAGTGCCTTGCTCAATCGGACGTCTGGGTCAGGTTGGCTTCGACCTTGTCCAGCAACGCCGCCGCCGTATCGGGTACGCCCTCGGGTGTGACGGCAAGCGCCTCCTGCAGTTCAGGTGAGCGCCGCAGAAGGCGGAGCCATCCCAGCAGACCGCCAAATCCCGCCACTGCGCCCAGGACAGCCGACAGCAGCACGCCACGCATGGGGCTTGCCATCCGCGTCGCGATCACTTCACCGGCTACACAGCCGAAAAAGGAAGCTGCCCACGCTATGAAGGGCGTGAGCAGCCATCCGAATGCACGCAGGAAAATCCGAATCCAGCGCACTGCTAACCCGGCCGGCGTCCCAGCATCGTGAACAGCTCCGCGAGTGCGAGACCAGGAATGAACGCGATACCGAACGTGCCCAGGCTCCACCGCGCACCGGGAAAACGGATGAACACCGCGATGATGGCGAGTATGACGGCGCAAATGACCGCGGGAATCATGACGCCAGGTATGGAGACTGACTTGCCACGCACGGCCCGGCTGGCGAGCGTCATGGCCCCGAACCAGGGCAGGAACGTCCCAAGCATCCACCAGACCGGGTGATACCACCAGTTGCTGAAGCCACCGATCTCCGCCCAGCGATTGGTGTACATCCCGGCGGGCTGGAGCAGAGCCACGTCCACCAGCATGAACACGACCGTCGCGCCGAGCCCGATGCCGGCTGCGCCGGCAATGCCCTCGATGGTCCGGGCCCGGGTCCAGAGGCCAGGCATCACGACGACGACCGACAGGCCGAGCAGAAGAACGATTGCCCCAAGAATGGTTTCGATCGGGGGAGCCGTGAAGCGGGTGATGAACGACATCAGCACCACGATGAGCGCCTCGAACAGTCCCAGCATGACCGCCTTGCTGAGCACGTGCCGAAGCGCGGTTACGTCGAATTCGCCTCGAGACTCAACTGCCGTTCCCATGGATTCTCCCGATCAGGTGTGGGGACTCGCCGGAAGATAAGACGCCAACCCCGACCGGGCCAAGGGCACGCGCGAGTGCGCTCTCCGGCGTGCAACCCGTTCCAGCTGCTCACGAAAGAGTGCCGCCACTCGCGGTGCGGCGTATTGCTGCCGTTCCTGCGGATCGCCCCAGATGGTACCAGCGGTGGGGTCCTGTTCGGCGAGCATCAGGAGGAAACGCCGCACGCCCGCAGTGATGGCGGCCTGGTCTTCAATGTCGGCCACAACGCCGCCGAGCCGGGAAATGATTCCCGCAGCCGCACCCGGCGCCGAGATCCCGAGGATGGGCCGCCCCGCCCCGATGTAATCGGCCAGTTTGCTGGGAAAGAAAATGCCCTTGCCGACCCACTTCCCGTCCAGCAGCAGGAGTCCATTTGCCTCGCGCATGAGCCGAAGGCTCTCGGCGTAGGGAACCCCGTCGAGCGCGGTCAGCACACCCGGCGGCAGTCGCTCGCGGTTCGGGGCATCGAGCGAGCCGGGTTCGCGCGCACCAACAAACTCGAATCGTATGCGCTCGAGCAGCGCTGGCGTCTCCGCAGCAATCCCGAGTAACGCGTTGACTACTGGGCTGATCTTGCGGGGAGCGTACAGGGTTCCAACATGCCGGATGACCAGTGTGCCACCGGTGCGTACCGGGCCGCTGTCGGGGTGCGACACAGGTTCGTAACTGTGCGGCAGCACCTCCGCCCGCTCCTTCAGGGCCTCGGGATGGCCCTCCAGCACGTGCTCGGCGCACTCCCGCGACGGGAACAGCAGCAGATCGGCGCTCTGGAGGACCGAGCGCTCCAGTCGAGCGTTGAACAACTCGTCCACCGGGCGGCGACGCTGGAATGGATTCCGCGTCCATGGATCGCTGAAGTGCGCGACCCAGGGCAAGCCGGTCTCCCGCGCGAGTTCGCGGCCAATCAGGTGGTCTGTCATCGGATTCCCGAACGACACGATCACATCGGGCGCGAAGCCGGCCCGAAGAATCGAGCGGGCGCCTGCCAGCGCCGCCGGCATCCAGTGGCGATATTCGTCGGGATGGCGATTCCACAGCGGCACGTTGAATCGGTACGCCAGCCCGTCCGCCCGGCGGCGAAGCCAGGTCCGGTTTCGCTCGGGGCGCACCCAGGCGGCCAGCTCCGCCGCAGCGTGCGGCTCGATCGTCGGGTCGCTACGCTCCCCCGGGGAGGCGCCGCAGACCAGCGCGGATTCAGCCTCGAGATGCCGGAGGAGCCGAGCCACCTGTATGGCGCGCGGTGCAATGAGTGGTGGAAACGCGTAGGAGATGGCGAGCAGTTTCATGCCGCGGCCTCCAGCGGAGGCGCAAGCGGCACCGGGCGGCAGCCGGTGTCCTTCCACCAGCCCACATAACTATTGGCCGCCGCGATTGCGTAGCCGTAGCGCGACACACCCGCAAGCTGGGCGACGCTGACAGTGGCCACGTACGCCCGGTCGAGAAAATCGAACGGCAGCGGTCCCTTGAGCAGCTTCAGGCTCGCGCGGCGCAAGGCCTGGCGACGGAATCCGCGGTCGGCGGCGATCTGCCACTGGGGCCGGGCACCGGCCGGCAGCGGCAGCGGACATGGCAGGTGTCCCGGGTATGCCTGCCACGGAACCGCCGTGACGACGGGATCGAACGCCTGCAGCCACTGGTGATACAGGTCGTGACGCTGGAGCCAGTCGATGGGGATTCCCAGCGCCGTCCTGACGAAGGCCGAATCGAAGAACGGCAGCTGATGCTCGAGGCGACACAGATCGATGACATCGAAGTAGCTGTGCAACTGGGCACGGGTGGCGTTGGTCAGCAGGTAGAGGTCCATCAGGCGACCAGGATCATCGGGCCGGAGGCGGGCCAGCTCCGCGCGAATTCCATCCCGCGTCGCCGAGGCAAGCTCGCGGCGATGCACCTTCCGAAACAAGCGTCCAGGCACCACGGCCCCCTTGCGGTGGATGTAGGCGTCGGCGGCTGCATCGGGATTCCCTGCACGGCAGTGCTCCAGGTATTCGGGCCACACATTCACCTGCCCCACAAGTGCAGATCCACCGAAACCCGCCCAGACCAGTGCTGGCCGTTCGGGCTGTAGCCCATCAGCCGCAGGACGCGCCAGCGCACGTGATGCCATGTCCGGGTAGGCGTCGTCGAGGCCTGCGTGGTACGGATGGGATTCGTGGGTTGTTCGCGCGGCGGCGCCAAAGAGCTGGCCGACGGCGTGGTCGATCGAGCCCTCGAGCGAAAAATTCAGTGTCCGGACGCGAAGACCCGCCGAGCGGAGCGAAGTGACAACGATCCGTGAGTCGAGGCCGCCGCTGAGGAACGCCGCGGTCGCCTGGTCGTCCCGCGCCCGGCGATGCACCGCGGCGCCGAAGGCCGCGTGCAGCGCGTCCACCGCCGACCTGCGACTGGTGAAACCGACCGGCACGTCATCCCAGCGCTGGACCACGTGTGACGAGTCGCCCTCCGGAGTGCACGACACGCACTCGGCCGCGCCGAGCAGTCGCACGCCTCGATAGATGCTCCGTCCGTGGAGCGGGGCCTTCAGGAGGAGAGCTTCGGTGGCGCCGCGCGCGTCGAGTTGAGGCGCCATCCCCGGCATGGCCAGCAGGACGCGCATCGCGCCGGCAAAGACGAGGAACTCGTCGATCCACCCGATGTAGAGCGGACGCACCCCGAGCAGGTCCGTGGCCAGGACGAGCCGATGGTCATCTTGCGAATAGTGCGCCAGGGCAAATTGCCCGTGGCACGCGCCAAAGAGGGAGAGATCAGAGCGTCGAAGCGCCTGGTGCAGGTCGTCTGTATCGCGATCGCGTGACCGCGCCGATGCGCCCTCAGCGGTCTCCAGGAGCGGCTCGCCCGCCACGAGGGTGACGGCACGGGCATCGGGATTCTCGTCCGCACTCCACGCTGGTGCAGCGAACGCGGCAATATCGATTTTCGCGAGATGGACGCCCGGGGCGTCGAATCGCTGCCGTGGGTCCGTCGGCGAGCGCGACAGCGCCGCATCGAGCGCAACGCTCAAGTGCGCCGGAATGGCCTGGCGATGTCGATGCCAGATTCCCGCAAGCAACGTCACGACGGATCCTTTCGGTGAACGCCATCAGACAAGCCAGCAGGCTGCGATAGCCAGGTCGGTCACGGCCCAGGCGGCCAGCGCGAGGTACATGCCACGCTGATGCTGCCGCGGGAGCCAGCTGCGGCCACCAGCCCACCACGGCAGCAGCACCGCAAGCCAGCAAGCGAGAGCCCCGGCCAGCGCGACCCAGCGCCAGTCGAAGAGCGGCCAGTCTACCGTCGCCCCGGCCGCTCCGAAGAGCACAAAGGCGAACAGCGTGGCCAGGACCGCGACGCGCAGGCTCGTGCCAATGCCGAGGCGACGGGCAAGGGTCCAGTCTCCGCGAATTTCGTCTTCCTGAATCTGGTAAAGTTGCGTCAGCGGATAGAGAGACGCAAACAGCGCGCCGAACCCGGCCACCAGCAGCCATGCCCACGTCGTCGGACGGGCGCCAACGGCGAGCCAGCCGGCCAGCGGCGTGAGAGCACCGAATCCGACCAGGTTGATGCCCCAATCGGCACCGGCCACCGCCTTGAGCCGCCACGGCGGAACCGAATACAGGACCGAGAGCACGAGGCACGCGGCATATGCCGCCGCATAACCGGATGAAAGCCGGGCCAGCGCGACGACGAGCCCACCGACCATCAGCCCGAGCCCCCACGCGAACAGGTGCCGTGGCGGGGGCGGCGGTTGCCGGAGATAGGCGACGTCCGACTCATCACGGTCAAACGCGGAATTGATGGCGAGGGTGCCGCCGTTCAGGCATGCAACCCACAAGCCGATTCCGAGCAGCCCGTGCTTCCAGGGAATGGCAGTACCAGCGGGCACGACGGTGCCGGCCAGCAGCGCACCGAGCGCGGTATGCGCGGCCATGATGGGCCACTCGGCGGGACGCAGATGCAGGAGGTAATCGAACGATCGTCCGAAGACGCGATACCCCGCAGCACGAGCGCCGCGGGTTGGTGTGCTGCCCTTCACCAGGAAAGTCCGAGCGCCGCCGCCGCCAGTCGCAGGCCGTCCAGCGTGAGATCTGGCTCGACCTGCTCGATGCTGCTGCAGAGCGGTGCGACCAGCCCCGCCAGCCCACCGGTTGCAATGCAGCGCGGGACCGCCGCACCGGGCCATTCTGCGCGGATCCGGCGGATCATGCCATCCACCGCATCGGCGGCGCCGTAGAGCACACCCGCCTGGATGCATTCCTCTGTCCGGCGCCCGATGACGCGCTCGGGCCGCGTGAGTTCGGTGGCGGGCAGCTTGGCCGCACGACGGGTCAGCTGATCGGCCGACGTGCGGAGTCCCGGCATGATGGCCCCGCCGATGAACCGGCCATCGGCGAGGATGCAGTCGAACGTGGTGGCCGTGCCGAAATCCACGACGATCACGTCGGTGTGGTGCCGCTCCACCGCGGCCAGCACATTCACGATCCGGTCCGCGCCCACGGTCAGCGGCTCATCCACGTCCAGCGCCACGGGCAGCGGACTGCGGGCGGTGACCTGCTCCGGGCGCACCCCGGTTGCCATGGTTACGCCCTCAAGGATTCCCCGCGTCGCCGCCGGCGCAACCGACGCAACACACGATGCACGCACTTCGTTGGGGGAATGCCCAAAGTGCACCAGGAAGCCGCTGATGGCGGCCGCCCATTCATCGGGCGTGCGTTCCGGGCTCGTGGTCATGCGCCAGTAGGCGGTAAACCCGGCGCCACGAACGAGGCCGGCGGTGATTTCGGTATTGCCGATGTCCAGGACAAGCAGCATGGTCGGTTACTCCGTGAGCGTGACCCGTGCCGCCGTATCGACAGGCGCGGCACGCACCAGCACGATCGAGCCGTCGTCTCGACGCACCCGCAACGCACCCTCCGGCTGGATGCCGTCGGCGCGTCCTTCCTCGGGTGACGCGAGCTGTCGGCCCAGGAGCCAGTCACGCTCGGCGAGAGAGCCGAGTTCGGCTTCCGAAAGAGGGCCCGCCGCGTCGCCCGCCTGCAGCAGCGCCTGGGCGACGTGCTGGGCCAGCGGCTGCAGGTCTGTCGTCATGCCATGATCAACCAGCCGCGAGGACGTGCCGTACAGCTCGGCGGGCAGTTCATTCCTGACATTCAAGCCCACGCCCACCACTACCCACGCCGGCCGGTCGCCACTCCACCGCGCTTCGCACAGAATGCCGCCTGCCTTCCGGTCTGCGGCCATGATGTCGTTGGGCCACTTGAGCATCAGCCCCCGCGCGCCGAGCGCCTCGAGCGTGCGCACGACGGCCATTCCTGCGCGAAGTCCAAGCACCTGCATGCCACTGTCTCGCGTCGGACGCAGGAGAACACTCAGCCACAGCCCGCCCGGTCGGGAGGACCAGTCTCGACGCCGTGAGCCTCGGCCCGCCGTCTGCTCGAGCGCAGCCACGGCGACGCCCGCCGCTGCTCCCTGCTCAGCCAGCGCGTGCACAGCATCCTGCGTGCTTTCGATGCTCGGCACCCACCGCACGAGGGCACGAGACGGCCTCACGGCCGCAGCACCCAGAGCAGGAGCAACCCGAACGCGATCCGGTACCAGGCAAAAATGGCGAAGCTGCGGTGCGAGACGTAGCGCAGGAAGCTTCGCACCACAACGAGCGCGGCGATGAATGAGACCCCGAAACCAATGGCCAGGATGGGTACATCGGCCGCGGTCAGGAGGTCCCGGCTGGAGTAGAGATCGAACAGCGTCGCCGCGAACATCACTGGAATGGCGAGGAAGAAGGAAAACTCCGTGGCGGCGCGGCGCGTGAGCCCCAGCGAGAACCCGCCGAGGATGGTCGCCCCCGAGCGCGATACGCCGGGAATGAGCGCGAGTCCCTGCGCCAGCCCGACCCCGAGCGCTGTGCGCGGCGGCACCGCGAACGGATCGTCGTTGTCACTGGGTGGTGCCCATCGCTCAATCACCAGGATCACGACGCCACCGGCCACCAGTGCCACCGCCACGACCACCGGCGTAAAGAGCACGGCCTTGATCTGGTGATGAAACAGGAATCCCGCCACGGCCGCCGGGGTGAACGCAATGACGAGCGAGAGCACGAAGCGCTGCTCGGCCCGGCTGCTGGCCACATGCCGCGTGACCGCGGCGAGACGGGCACGATAGAGCCACAGAATAGCGAGTATGGCGCCGAGCTGGATGAAGATCTCAAAGGTCTCGGCACGCGCGTCCGTCCAACCCAGCAGGTGACCACCCAGGATCAAGTGGCCGGTGGATGACACCGGAAGGAATTCGGTAATGCCCTCCACAACCCCGAGCAGGATCGCCTTGACCCACAATGGCAGCGCGGCCAGCGCCTCCGTCACGCAAGCGTCTCGGCGTAGAACTGCTCATACTGCGGCACGATGCGTTCGACCGAATATTGCGAGGCGTGCGTGATGCACGCCTCGCGCATCGCCTCCCAGCGGGGACGATCCCGCAGCAGCTCGACCGCCCGGCGGCCCATGGCCTCGACACTGCCGACCGGTTCCAGCAGGCCGGTGATGCCGTCCTCCACCACCTCGGGAATCCCGCCCGCATTGGTGGCGACAACCGGAACGCCACACGCCATCGCTTCCAGCGCCGCGAGCCCGAAGCTCTCGGTCTGGGAGGGCAGCAGGAACAGGTCGGATGCCTGGAGCAGCGACGCCACCGAGTCCAGGCGGCCAAGGAAGCGTACGTCGTCGCCGACGTCGAGCGAGCGGGCCTCACGCTCCGCATCCTCGCGCTCGGGTCCGTCGCCCACCATGAGCAGCGTGGCGGGCATCGCCTGCCGGATCCGGGCAAACACCCGGACGACATCGCGCACCCGCTTCACCTCGCGGAAGTTCGACGTGTGCATGATGACCTTGTGCCCCGCCGGCGCCACCGTGCCGCAATCGGGCTCGCTGGCGGGCAGATATTCCTCGAGGTTGACGAAGTTCGGGATGACGCGAATGTCGCAGGCCACGCACCCGAAGGCACGGTACGTCTCATCGCGCAGGTGGCCGGAGACGGCGGTCACGCCGTCCGACTGTTCGATGGAGAAGCGGGTGATGGCGAAGAAGCTGGCTTCCTGTCCCACCAGCGTGATGTCAGTCCCGTGCAGCGTCGTGATCACCTTGACCGGCTGAGCCGAGCCCAGCATCTCCCGTGCGAGAAACGCCGTAGTGGCGTGCGGAATCGCGTAATGCACGTGCAGCAGGTCCAGCCGCTCCCGGAGCGCAACCTCGTGCTGCTTGGAGGCGAGGGCCAGGGTGTACGGGAAATGATCAAAGAGCGGATAGCGGCCCATCCGGGTGTCCACTTCATGGAAATAGACGCGCTCGGTGTAGCCCCGCAGGCGGAACGGCATGGCGTACGTGATGAAGTGCACCTCGTGGCCGCGACGGGCCAGCGCCAGGCCCAGCTCGGTGGCGAGCGCGCCCGACCCGCCGTACGTGGGATAGCAGGTAATACCGATCTTCATGTCTGTGCTCGTGCCCAGAGGTCGGCGATCTCCGCGGCGATGGTTTCCGCGCCGCGCGTCGCATCAAGAGTAATCCGCTCGCCAGCAAGCTGGTGCCGGAACCAGGTCTCCTGGCGCTTGGCGTACTGCCGCGTGCTGATGGCGATATCCTCGACGAGCGTCTCCTGCGCTCGCCGGCCGGTCAACACATCCACCGCCTCGCGCACGCCGACACCGTCGAGGCCCGGCGTACCGGGCCTCGCCCCATCCGCCAGTACCGCGGCCACTTCGCCCAGCAAGCCGCGCTGGACCATCTCGCGCGCACGGTGTTCAATGCGGCGGTGCAGCACTGCCCTCGGAGCCGAGAGCACGACGTACCAGGGGTCAATGCTGCGCCCAGCCCGGGCCGCGCGCTGCCAATGGGTGAGCGGCCGACCGGACAGCAGCGCGATCTCGATGGTGCGCTGCGCCCGCTGGCGTCCGCCGCCGCCGAAGCCGGGATCCAGCCGCCCGGCCCAGCGCACCAGTTCGAGCGAGTCGAGCCGAGCCAGAAAGGCATCGAGACGCCGCCGCCGCTCCTGGTCGAGCGGCGGCTCGTGGAACAGGCCTTCGGCCAGGGCCCGGACGTAGAGTCCCGTTCCACCAACCAGCACCGCCACGCAGCCTCGGCGCATGATCTCGCTGACCGCGTCCCTGGCGTCTCGCGCGAATCGCCCTGCGCTGTAGCGCTCGCCGGGCGAGACCAGGTCAATGCCATGATGACGAACACGCGCCTGTTCCCGGGCGGTCGGCTTGGCGGTCGCGATGTCCAGCCGCTTGTAGACCTGGCGGGAATCAGCGGAGACGACCTCGAGCGGCCAGTACCGGGCCAGCGCGAGGGCGACCGCGGTCTTGCCGATACCCGTCGGGCCCACCAGCACGGGCACCCTAGCGACGGCCAAACCGTCGCTCCAGCTCCTCGCGAGGCAGTTGTACGATCGTCGCGCGTCCATGCACGTCGTGCGGCGGCAGCGCCGTGCCGAGGAGGCGCGCCAGCAGGACGCGCATTTCCTGCTCACTGAGGGGTTCGCCTGCCTTGACTGCCGCACGGCACGCATAGGTTGCCGCAAAACGCTCGAGCGCACTGCTCCAGCCACCGAAGCGTCCGCGTGCGAGATCCGCCACCAGCTCGCGGAAGCAGAGTTCGGCGTCGAATCGCGGATGCGGCGCCGGCACGGCTTGCAGGACCACCGCACGTCCGCCAAACGCCTCAACGGCAAAGCCGGTGCGCTCCAGCAGCTCCCGGTGCTGCTCGACGGCGTCGAGTTCCTCGTCGGTCAGCTCGATGGTAATGGGAAGCAGCAAGCGCTGGGATGCGGCATCGCGCCCTTCGAGATGGGCCATGACTTCTTCGTAGAGGACCCGCTCATGCGCGGAGTGCTGGTCCACAAAGACTACCGAAGCATCGCTCTCATAGACAATGAAACTGTGAAACATCTGCCGCAGTGGGCTGGCAGCGAGCGCGTGGCCACCAGGTTCACCGGCGGCCTCGGCGCTCTCGAGCGACAAGGCGCCGTCGAGCAGGTCGAGACTGGGCCCGTTGTCCCCTGCGCCCACCGGCATGGGACGCCATTCACCCACCGGGGCGGCGGCGGCAATCTGGCCGATCGCGAGCCGGACGGCTTCCTCGACCGCGCGTTCGGCGCCCAGCCGATCGCGGAAACGCACTTCCAGCTTGGCCGGATGGACATTGACATCCACGTCAGCCGGCGCCGTGCTGATCAGCAACAGCAGCGACGGACGGTCGCCCGGATGAATGGCGGCACGATATCCGGCTTCCGCCGCGCGGACCAGGAAGGGGTCACGAAAGGGCCGGCCATTGACGAACAGCTGGGCCCGGCGGCCGCTCGGCCGCGCGTCGCCTGGCCGCTGGGCGAAGCCCTCCACCCGGAACCCGCCGACCGCATGGCCTACACGAACCAGGGTCCCCGCGAGGTCGGCGCCCCAGACCGTGGCCAGTCGCTCGGCCGCCTCCTGCCCGGCAGGAACGAAGAGGCGCCGCACGTTGTCCACCTCGAGCTCAAAGCCCACCGCCGGGTAGGTAAGCGCGAGCGTCGCGACGACGTCAGTAATGGCGCGCGTCTCGCTTGCGACGGAGCGGAGAAACTTGCGACGCGCCGGGGTATTGAAGAAGAGACTCCGCACCGTCACCGTCGTGCCCCGCGTGCGCGACGCCGGTGCAACCGCTTCGACCCGGCCGCCACTGACACGCACTTCGGCTGCCTCGCCCTCGCCGGTCGCCGTAAGCAGGACAAACCGTGACACCGAGGCGATAGCCGGCAACGCCTCGCCGCGGAACCCGAACGTGCTGACCCCGATGAGGTCGGCGGCGCTCTCGATCTTGCTGGTGGCGTGGCGATCAAGGGCGAGCAGCGCATCGTCGCGATCCATGCCGTGGCCATCGTCCGCCACTTCGATCAGCGTCTTGCCGCCCTGCTCCGCCCGGATCCGCACGATCGTGGCGCCCGCGTCGAGTGCATTCTCCGCGAGTTCCTTGACCACGCTCGCCGGACGCTCGACCACCTCACCCGCGGCGATCTGGTCCGCCACGGCGTCTGGCAGAATCCGTATCCGGCGACTCATGACCTGAATTTACTCGTCAATCCGCGCGATCGTGCTGGCAGGCAACCAGCCCGACTTGCCGGCCACATCCACCAGCCACCAGCCATTCTGCTGCCGGCGGAGCCGCACCGACTGCGCAGCAGCCATGTTGCTCACTTCTGGTGCTCGCCCATGCGGCGACACCCGCATGGGCACGTCGGAGACGACGATGCCGATGGCACGGTCATAGCGCGCCGCGACAATGCCCGCAGCCGCCGCCACCAGCAGGCTGGCCGACATCGTCAGGGCTGAACGCAGGCGGAAGCGCCGGTGATCGGCGAAGATGAAGGTCCACGAGAGCAGCCAGAGCGCCAACGCCGCCAGCGCGAGCTCCTCGGGAGTGAGGGGTGACACCCAGGTCACGGCGCGTGACCAGGCATCCGGTCCGGGGACCAAGCCGAGCGCGCGCCGCACTCCGGCGTTCCTCGGTCGCAGGCGGGCGGCATGCAGCCAGGCGGCCCGCGCCTTCGCGTCTGACCCAAGCCGGTACTCGGCGGCGCCAAGACCATACCAGTCGGCCGCCGCGGCACGGGGATCGAGCAGCCGGCGTTCGAAGCCATCCGCCGCCGCGCGGTAGGCTCCCGACTCGTACAGCGACTCGGGACTGGGGACCTGGGACGCGAGAAACGAAGCAGGGAGCAGGAGCAGGGGCAGCAGCACCGCGAGCAGTTGCCGGCCACGACGCTCACGGTGGCGCGAGGTCCCGCCCAACCGGCCGGTCAGTTCATCCATGTCGCGCGCGAGCTGCGCCTCGGTGCGCGCGCCATCGGAGGTGCCGTAGCGAACGGCGAGAAATTCATCGCGCACGCCGGCGATACGACGGGCCAGCTCGGCGTCGACGCCGGCCGCGCGCAGCGCCGACACCAGCGCGTGTCCCGTACGCACGTCGGCATCAGGCACCAGCGCGCGGAGCGCCGCGAGCAGGCGTCGATCGGACCGGGGAAGATCAGGCTGCTGGTCGCTCGTCCTCCGACGATACCGGCTGCGGTACCAGCCGCGAGCCTCGAGACCGGCCCAGAGCGCCAGCGGCAGGCAGGCAAGCGCAAGCCAGAGCGGCAAGGGCACCGAATTCCAGAGCATGGCCGCCGGCGCCCGGCCGCGCCGGCTGAGCAGCGGCGGGGGCGACGGGCGAGACGATTCATTTTCCGGTGTCGGTGCGATGCTGACGCCGACAGCCGGCGCAATCAGTGTACGATAGGCCTCGGCATCCAGATCGAAATAGCTGTATGCGAGCTGCGGAAGGCGGAGCGGGCCGGCGGAATCGGGCAGCGCCAGGAAGCGGAATGTCTTGGTGCCGCCGAGCATCCCCGCGGAGCTGGTCATTCGATCGTCGGTACGGTCCTGATAATGCCGGATACTGTCCGGCCAGGCGAGCACCGGGGCGGGCCAGAGCGCCACGTTACCTTGGCCACTGAGCGTGATGTCGACGGCGATCGCCTGTCCCGCGCTGCCCGACGACGGCGCTTGCCGCTCCATCGTCATGCCCCGGCCTACGGCGCCGCTGAACCCGGCCGGCCGGCCAGCGTCCGGCAAGGCCTGCACGGTGAGCGTCGCCGAATTGCTTTCCAGCGTGTAGCGCTGCTCCTGGCTGAAGAACTGCATGGCGACTGGCACACTGTATTGCAGCGAGGCCTTGGCAATCTCCACCGGGCCGGGCACCAGTGGAAAGACGACCTGGTATGAGACAAACAGGTCGTACCAGGTGTCGCCGACCTTCCGGCTGTCTGCGATGCCGGGCGGGGTCGGCTGTGGATAGCTCCATACACCGGAAAGCGTGGGCGGCGTCAACGTGGGCGGGCGGCGCAGGCGGGAGCGCAGGTCACGCGGGAACCACGCGGCCGTCACCACATCCACCTGCTCACCCACGTAGATGCTGCTGTCCGACACGAGCAGCGTGAGCGCCGGCTCGCCTGGGCGGCGCGGTGGCGGTGCCTTGCGCAGTATCGCCCGCAGGCGGGGGCTGATGCCGCCGGCACCCGCGCCGGTGCCCGCCTCCACCAGGATGGTTACATAGCCGGTGTGCGCGCGCGCCCCTCCCTGCTCCGCCTCGAACGGACCGAGGCGGAAGGTGCCCGGGCGCAGCGCGCTGAGATCGAGCTGGAGCGTGGTGCTACGCGCCGTGGTGTCCCGCACGGACACCGCAGTGCGCTCGCTGCGCGCCACGACCTGGAAACCGTCCAGTGAGGGCAGCGAAATCCGGATCGGATCGGCGGAGGTGCCGGTTGCGGTCACCGTAAGCGTGAGATCCTCGCCCACCGCGAGCCGGGAACGATCCAGCGTGGCGGTTACGGTGGGCGCGGGGACCTGCAGCGCCGCCAGCACCATCAGGGCGGCAATCACCAGTCCTTGACCCCTGACGCACTGCTCTGCATGCGTCGCTGCTGGTCCTCGCGGGTCTGGCGCTCCTCGCGCGACATCGACTCGAGAATCTGCTCGGCCTGCGCCTGTGACATCCCGGCGGACGTGGACGCTGCGGGCGGCGGCGGCTTCTGGCCCCCGCCGCCCCCGCCACCGCCGCCACCACCCGACTGCGGCGGTGGCTCCGGCGGCTTCATCCGCTGGGCCAGCTCGAGGTTCCACTTGGCGCGCCCTGATCCTGGCTCGAGCAGCAGGGCCTGCTGCAGGTTCTGGATGGCAGAGCCCAGGAGCTTCGCTCGATTGGCGCTGTCGGCGCGCGCATCCATGAGATCCGCGAGGCCGAGATTATAGAGCGCGCGATACCGGAGGGCCGGATCGATCGACTGGCTCGCCTGGCTCAATGCGCGCCGCGCCACATCCAGCCGGCCAGCACGCAGCGCCGCGGTCCCGGCGTTGTAGAAGGCGGTGTCCCGCGCGATGGTCCCCGACGCCGCGTCGAGAAAACGTGATGCCGCGTCCGCGGGACGTCCTTCGGCCATGGCCCGCGCACCTTCTGAGGGCCGCTGGGCCCGCAGGGGAAGTGTGGAACCCAGGAGCAGGGCCAGCACCAGCAGCGAAGCGCCGCGACGAGTGATGGTCTGCAGCAGGAGAAGTACCGCTGCGACGAGCAGGGGAATCCAGGCGCGCGGGATCAGGTCGCTCGCACGCGTCTCCGTGGTGGGACTGCGCTTGAAGTTGGCCAGCAGGCCGCGCACCGCACCGGCCTGATCCGGGGCGTCGGCGGGGACGACGGTGCCGTCACTCGCTTCCGCCAGCCGTTCCAGCACGGCGTCCTCCCGCCTCGTCTCGACCGGAGCGCCGTTCTGGTCCAGCTTGTACTCGATCAGCGTGCCCGTGGTATCTCGAATCGGAATCCGCACTGGCGTCGTGCCGCCCTCCGCGACGAACACCACGCGGACATGCTGGGCCCTGAGTTCTTCCGCGGCCTGCTCTGCAGCCCCGAGGCTGTCATGCAGTTCCCCGTCCGTGAAGACCACCAGAACGCGATCGCCGACTTCGCCCGAGGCCAGCAGCAACTGACCGCCTTGCGTCAGCACCGCGCTCAGGCTGGTGCCTCCTTCGCTGGCGAGATCGGGATCGAGCGCATCGAGATACATGCGCACGGCGCCGCCGTCCACCGTCAGCGGCGTGAGGATGTAACTGCTGCCGGCAAAGGCGATGAGGCCGAGCCGGTCGCCAGGGCTGTCCTGCACCAGGCGACGCGCTTCCCGCAGCGCACGCTCCAGCCGATTGGGGCTGGCGTCCTCGGCCAGCATCGAGCGGCTGATGTCAATCGCGAGCACGAGACTCAGGGCGTGGGTTTCGGTGCTCACGCGCGCGCGCCCGCCGCGAGGTCCGGCGAGGGCCACCAGCCCGAACATGAGCACAAGTGCGAGCAGCAGGGGCGTCCAGCGCCCCAGCCGCCGGGTCCGCTCGGCCAGCTCGGCGGACCAGCGATGGGCGAGCCTCACCCGTTTGCGGTGCGCCAGGAAAAGCCAGAGCCCGGCGAGCAACGCCACGACGGGAGCGAGGAAGAGGAGAACCGGGGCGTCGAAGATCATGGCACCCGCACCAGCAGCGTCGAGCCCAGCAGCACCTCGAGCAGCAGCGCGCCAAGACCGATGAGGATCAGTGGACGCGTCGCCTCGTCAAACCGCGTGTAGCGGGTGATCTGGATCGGCGATTTCTCCAGCTGGTCGATCTGCTGGAAGATCCGGCTCAGTGCTTCGCTGTCGGTGGCGCGAAAATACCGGCCGCCGGTGCTCTGCGCGATGCTCCGCATCAGCGGCTCGTCAATACGCACCGGCAGCATTTCGTAGCGGAACCCTCCCACGCCGCGGCCGGTAGGGATTGGTGCCTCGCCGATGGTACCGACGCCGATCGTGTACACCTTGATGCCATAGGCCGCGGCGGTGGCGGCGGCCGTGCGCGGATCGATGAGTCCCTTGTTGTTCTCGCCGTCGGTGAGCAGCAGCACGACGCGCGACTTGTCGGGGCTTCGGCGCAGGCGATTGACCGCCACGGCGAGGCCGCTGCCGATGGCGGTGCCGTCTTC
>DASTFH010000169.1:0-7540 GCA_035708725.1 Gemmatimonadales bacterium
CCCGTCCATGACATTGGCGAAGTGGTCCTTCATCAGGAACTCGTCGCCATTGTAGTGGCGGATGCCGGCCAGGTGCCCGGCCACGAGGCGTGTGCTGATGGGCCAGCGCTTCTTCGGGAAGGACGGCACGTATCGCTGCACTGGCGCATCGAGGTCCAGCTTGTGCGCATCCACCAGCAGTCCCACGGCCACGCTCGTCAGCGGCTTGGAGACGCTGCCCACGCGAAATCGGGTGAGCGCGGTGACGGGAACCCTCTGCTCCACGTCAGCCCAGCCGAACCCCTCGCTCCAGAGGACAGCGCCATCCCGCATGACGGTAATGGAAGCGCCAGGCACGCCCGCCTTTTCCATGCGGCTCACCAATTCCCCACGGATTTCATGGATGAGCGCTGAGTCGGTTGTGGTGCGGCCGGCGACGGCATAGGGTGCGCCCTGCGCACGCGCCGGCGCACATGGGAATGCCGCCATCGCCGCCAGCAGCAGAAATCCGGGCAGGTGTCTCATTGGAAGAAGAAATCCTCGGATGGGATGCCGGGGTCTATGTCCGGTTCACCCGGCGCCCCTCGGGACCCGCCCGCCGGTAGCGACGTGGCGAGAAGCTGTGCGTAATCGGGCGTGTCGGTGACCCACTGGTTCCGTTCGCAGTGGATGACGCGGGTCTCGAAGGGTGAGCTTGCCATGATGACGACGTAGCGGTCGGCCTCATCCCTTCGGACCCGCTTGCGTTCGACGAACGTCCATGGAATGCCGCTGGTGTCCACGTACTCGTGTTCGCTCACGTGGCCTCGACATGAAACGAGGGATTCTCGATTACGCCGAGCAGGTTGCCGAAGGGGTCGCGCACCGACCCGATCCTGATATCGCCGCCCACATCCTGCACCGGCTCATGGTCGGTGGCGCCCAGCTCGATCAGCCGGGCATATGCAGCAGTCGCATCGGCCACGCCCCAGTAGGCGATACCTGCCTCGGGACGGTCGTGCATGGCATGCTCATCCGGGGTGATGCCCAGCTCGAAGCCGCCGACATTGAAGCCCACGTAGAACGGCTCGTCAAAATACGGGTCGATCTCCAGCACCTTGCGATACCACTCGCGCGCCGCCGTGAGGTCGCGCGCGGTGTACTTGGCGGTGCGGAGGCCGAGGAAGGGCTTGGACGGCATGGGGTGGCTCCTCGTTGGGTCATCGGTCTTCAGTCATCAACAGCGGGGTCACTCTGAGGCCGCGGAGCGGCCGAAGAGGCGGAGCTCGACCGACGCTACGCCCCCTTCGCTTTGCTCAGGGCGACAACCATCCGAGCGCCTGATGACCGACGACTGAAGACCGACGACCATGTTACAGCAACCTCATCTCCCCCAGCACCCCCTCCAGTTCCCCCGCTCCCCTGAAATGCACCGTCTGCATGCCGAGGGCGGCAGCGGGGGCCAGGTTCTGGGGGCGGTCGTCCACGAAGAGCGACCGGGCAGGGTCCGCCTGGGCCAGCGCCAGCCCGCGCTCAAAGAAACGGCGCGCCGGCTTCCGGACCCCGAGCCAGCAGCTGCTGAGGAACGCCGCAAAATACGGCCGTAATCCGAATGCGGTAATACGATGGATATTGAGCAGCTCGGACTCGTTGTTCATGGTCATCATGGTGAAGCGGCCAGTGGCAGCCAGCCGCGCTACCAGCGCGATGGTCTCCTCGTCCGGCCTGCTGCACGCGAGCATGTACGCCACGAACGCCTCGCGCGAGAAATCGCGCGGACGGTAGAACACGGTGATGTCCAGGTATTCGTCGAAATCGAGCTGCCCGGTCTCCCAGTCACCCAGCACCTCTTCGTGCCGGGCTTCCATGTCTTGCTCGATGCCAAATTCCTGGCGCGCGGCGGCGCGATCCCCGGAATCCCATCCATTGGTGCCGAGCACGCCGCCGATATCGAAGAAGAGGTGGGTGAGGCCGATGTCGGGCATGTCAGTCGGGCTTGTAGGCGAGGCGGAAGGTCAGGCGCGTCGTGTCGGGGGGCGGCGAGGCGGGCGTGAAGTGCACGGCCACGGCGGAGGTGTCCACGCCAATGAGGGAAGCGGAGGCGGGGGGGCGCACGGCGAGCGCCACCACGGCATCGGCGTCCAGCAGTTCACTGCTCTTGAGCGCAATCCGGAAATATCCATCATCACCGGACTTCGCCGAATCCTCCGCCAGGACCGGCGCAAACGGCGCCCGGTGCGCCACTGCCGTGACCATCGCCCCGACCACCGGCTCTCCCTGTGACGTCTCGACACTCCCCTCAATCAGGCCGCCACTCGCCGGTGCGTGCAACTCGGTGCTGCTGCAGGCGGTGAGGAGGAGTGACAAGATGAAAATTGTTCGCACAATACCTCCTGCTGTGAGCTGTGAGCTATGTGCTGGGAGCGATACCAGCTCACAGCTCACAGCTCATATCTCAGAGCTCATCACTTCGCTCCGGAATAATGATCCAGAGCAGGATATAGACGAAGATTCCGGGGAACGCGGCTGAGATCACCGAGACCAGGATGTAAAGAATCCGCAGCAGCGTGGGATCCTTGTCGAAATATTCCGCAATCCCGCCGATCACGCCGGCGATCATCCGGTGTTGGCGCGAGCGGTGGAGGGCTGCTTCGTGGATGGGCATGGGGGTTGGGAGTTGAAGGTGAGCTGTGAGCTGTGAGCGGTGAGCTGCGAGCTGCGAGCGCTCACCGCTCACGGCTCACGGCTCGCAGCTCATAGCTCCTAATTAACCCTCAACACCCATCCGCGCCATCCCGGCTGCGACATTGCCACCCAGCCATCCGCCGGCCGGTATCAGCAGCAGTGCCGCGACCCACATCCATGCCGGGTGCGGCACGGTGACCATGGTCCAGACGGCGGAGCCGAGCACGATGGCGGCTACGAGCAGGGCATGGCGGACCTGGCCCTTCGGCACCAGCCGGCCGGCCAGGAATCCCCCGGCCAGCGCGCCCAGCGCCCATGCCAGCACCACCAGGGCGAGCGCAGCAGCCGGGATCGCGGGACCGTTTCCCGTCATGTCCGACGGGTTCCAGATATCGGCGCCAGCCGGCATCGGGAACAGCTGGTGGCTGCCTGCTTCCACCAGGACGATCACGACCAGGGAGGCAGCCCAGCCAAGGAAGACGGCGAGAATCGAACGACTCATGGTGGAGTTGGGGCTAGGGATGAGGGTCTAGGGTCTAGGGTCTAGGAAGGCGAAACTCTCCCAATCGTCATTCCCGCTTGCGCGGGAATGACGAACGGGCAAGTTCCCGCTCGCCCTGTCCTGTGTGCTCCTTCCCACCCCCCGGCGTCTCCTGCACTGGGGACACGCGCCTACGCCGGTGGCCGTCAGTCTCACTGGACCCGCGGGCAATTGGAGCAGGGCCTGGTGCAGGGTCACCGGCGTGGGACCCCAATCGCGCTGTGCGCTAAGCGCATAGCGCATCACTTGCTCGCCCTGCTCGCCTTGTTCGCCCTGACAAACCTGCGCAGCCACACCGCCAGCCCGCTTACTGCCACCCCGAACCCGGTCAGCACGCCTGCGGCCGGCGGTGGCGGGTTACGCAGAAGCCCGGCAATCCCGGTGACGGTATAGGCGAGGCCCAGGATCAGGGCCACGATGGCCAGGGCGTTGAAGAGCCCGGGGTTCCGGACTCCCCGCTCAGCCACGCGCCGGGCTGGCGCGGCTGAAGAGCGGATGCTCCGTCCCGTTCTCCGCCGCCTCCTTGAGGCGAAAAAGCAGCGCACCCCACATGGCGGTCGATTCCAGGAAAACGTCGCTCGTCCTGCCCCACCCCGCGTGGGTAAACAGGAGGCGGGTTCCGGACTCGTCCGGCGTGAGGTCGAACACTAGCGAGGTTCCGGCCCACTCGGCCCCGGTTTCCACCATCCATGCTGCGCGCGCCGGCATCACCATTGTTTCGGGGCGCAGTCGGTAGACCTGCGCCCGGTCCGCCATGCCCACCTCGATGGCGCCATCGGACTTGAGCGCGATGTCATCGCTCCACCAGCTCGTGAACCCCGTCGCACCCGCCACCAGGCCGAAGACGTCCCTTGACCCGCGGGCAATGCTGATCAGCAACCGGATGTCGGGCATGGTGCAGTCTCTCCCGGTAAGTCAGATCCAGCGCCGGACTTGCGTGAGGTAGCGCTGGTAGTCATCGCCGAAGCGGCGGCCGAGATAGGCCTCTTCGCGGCCGATCACCGACCTCTGGATGATGACGAGGACGACCGGCAGGAACAAGAGCGGCCAGAGGGCCAAGGTCCAGCAGGAGAGGCCGAAGTAGAGGAGCGTCATGGCGAGATACATCGGATTGCGGCTGAACCGGTAGGGCCCGCGCAGCACCAGCGCGGTCGCCGGCTGCACCGGGACGACCGTCGTACCCATCCGTCGGAAGGAGAAGATGGCCCAGTAGGTAAGCGCCAAGGCGAGGACAATCAGCACGGCCCCGACTCGGCTGATAACGGTTCCCGTCGAGGGCGAAGGCGTCACCAGCGGCCAGAACCGATGCAGGATCAATCCGGCCACGAGCGGCAGCGCAAATATGAGCGGCGGCGGCACGCGAACGCCGGCGTTGTCTTCATGGGTCATGGGTCATGGGTCATGGGTCGTGGGTCATGGGTCGTGGTCGTGAGTCGCGCGATTCCCAGGCTGTGTCACCCCGAGCGCAGCGAGGGGGCCGAAGCATCAGGCGCTGCTCCGCCTCTTCGGCCGCGTTGCGGCCTCAGAGTGACAGTACGGCCGACGACCGTCGACCGTCGACCACTTTCCGTGTCCGCCTAACCCGGCGCCAGCCGAGCTGTGAGTCCAACCCCATGCACGTGACACTCGTCGGCCGTGACCGTGATGCCGGTGGTGTCCCAGCGCGCGTAGCCAGGTGCGGTCACCGTGATGTCGTAGGTGCCGGCCCGTTCGCCGGCGCCCATCAGCCGATTACCGAAGACTTCCATTGTATCACTGAAGGCGCCGTCACGGGCAATGCCCATCGGCCTGACCGCGAGCGAGTCGCCGGTGGCCGCATCGATCGTGGTGACCGTGAGGCCATAGGCATAGAGCGCGGTGCAGACGGGCGGGTCTGGCTGCTGCGAGCAGCCTGCAGTGACCAGTGTGGCTGCCATGACCGGGATGACGGGACGCATCGATCCTCCTCAGTTGCTGCCGGCCATGCCCCAGATGAACGTGACCGCGCTGAGCACGGTGATCGGCACCGCCGTGGCCACGGCTGCCGCGTGGTCGTTCCGGGGATAGCGGAGCGAATCCACCTCGCTCACGGCGTAGTGCACCTGGCAGGAGTCGCAGTCCACCGGCTCCGGCTCGGGCACCGCGCGGAGCGAATCACCGTCCACCGTGAGGCGGCGCACCATGGTGCGCGTGCCTTCTTTCCAGATCTCGACCCGCTGGGAGTCGGGCAATGGGCCGACCGGCGGGTTCTCGATGCGGCGCGGTGCGATGGCGCAGCCGGCGGCGCCAAGTAGCGCGGCGGCAAGAAGCAGACTCCGCTTCATGGTGCAACCGGCCCATTGCCCAGCAGGGCCACATAGCGGCCATGGAAGCGGGCGACTGTTTCACGGTGGGCGACGACGTCAACCTGGGCTGGTACGCGCCCGCGCCGGTGGCGAGTGACGGCGCTGAGCAGGGCGGTGCGCTCGGCGTCGGTGGGGAATGGGCAGATGGCGGAAAAGTCGGTCATGATGGGATGAAGATACCGGATTTCGCTGTCCTGCAGCACCGCGTTGGCCTCGATCCCGGCTTCCTGCAAAGTGAGCCACACGGCGGCCCAGCCGGCGAGCGTCGCGAGTGCGTTCACGCTGCCGGCAAAGGCACTCCCCTGGTGGTTGCGATTGATGTCGAACGACGCGCCGAGCCGTACCGCCGTTGCGCTCACGTCTTCAACCGTGAAGCCGAGCCGCTGCGCCGCCGGCATTTCGCGGGCGAGCATGGTGCGGAGGTGGGTGGCGGCGTCTGTGGTCATGGGCTGAGAGTGAAGTTGAGAGTTGAGAGTTAAGAGTTAAGAGTTGGAAGTTAAGAGTTGAAAGGGGGCTTGGGTGATCGCCTGCGCTCTAGCTCGTAGCGCTAAACTCTCAACTCCTAACTCTCAACTCTCAACTCTCAGCTTCTCCCCATACCCCGCCCTCAGCTTCGCCACCTTGGGCCCGATCACCGCGGCGCAGTAGGGCTGGGTCGGGTGGCGCCGGTAGTACTCCTGGTGCCCCGGCTCGGCGGGGTAGAAGACATCCAGCGGCTTCAACTCGGTCACGATCGGCCGGTCGAAGGTGGCATTTCGCTCGAGGTCGGCCATCACCTCGCGCGCCAGCTTCTCCTGCTCCGGCGAGTTGTAAAAAATGGCTGACCGATATTGCGTCCCGACGTCGGGACCCTGGCGATTGAGCGTGGTGGGATCGTGAAAGGCAAAGAAGATCTTCAGCATCTCGCGATCGGAGATCACGCTGGAGTCGTAGGTGACCTGAATGGCCTCGGCGTGGCCCGTGGCCCCGCTGCAGACCTGCTCATATGTGGGATTGGCCCGGCGGCCGCCGGTGTAGCCGGAAACAACCTTTTCGACGCCCTTGAGACGCTCGTAGATCGTCTCGAGGCACCAGAAGCAGCCGCCGGCAAGGGTGAGTGTGGGCATGGGTGGAGGATGGGCGAGATGGGCGGGATGGGCAAGATGGGAAGTGAAGGGTGGCGGACGTCGTGATCTTACCAGGCCATTGTAGGGGCGGCCTGCGGCCGCCCCACTGACATCCCGATCTCATCAGGCCGCACCCGTCGGCATCCCGGTTCAATTGGGGCGGCCGCAGGCCGCCCCTACAGTAGCCTTGGAAGATCCCTGCGTGATCATTCCACGTTCAGCAACCTCTCCCGCGTCACCGTCCGCCCTGTCCCCTGCTCCGTCACGGTGACCGTCATCCGGTACTGCCCGCCTTCGAGCCGGTCGAGCGCGACACTGCGCCGCAGGCGCAGGAGCGGCTCGTGGGCCTGCTCGTGGAAGCTGAGTGTCACCTTGCCCTTGGCGTCACCCGAGACGCCGGCGAGTTCGATCCGCGTCATGTACTCGCCTCCCGGCTTCGCGCCACTCAGCTCGTAGTACACCTCCACTGCGCCGTTCCGCGGGTAGGCATCCAGCGGGCTGAGCAGTACTGTGCCATGTGGCGAGGCCCAGGTGAGACCGGATTGCTCCGTGCCAAAGACCAGGTCGCTCAGGCTCAACACGTCGCTCGGCGGAAAAGTCGCCTCGCGTCGCTCGATGGCGCCGCCCGCATCCGCATCAGGCTGGGTGACGAGCAGGGTGACATCCCAGGTGCCCGCAGGGAGCGGGAGAGTCTCAATCCCATAGAGATACTGACCCTGATGCAGCGTGTCGGCGGAGCGGAAATAGCGCGTGGTGTCCACGCGATGGAAATGTCCCTGCGCATCAGTTGCGATGAGGCGGAGGGCTATGGGATAGACCACGCCGCCCTGCGGTAACGCGGTGGGCATGAGGTCGTCTCCGTCAAATGCGAACACTGCAAGCACCTGGCTCGTGCCCGTCGCGGGCTGGCCCACGGCAAAAAACTG
>DASTFH010000170.1:0-9389 GCA_035708725.1 Gemmatimonadales bacterium
CCCGCTGGCTGAGGTTGCACGGCCGTGCGCACCACGTGGCGGTACCCGTCCGAGCGGGTGACGACCACAGGCGTGCCGGCCACAATGAATTCACCTTCAGTCACGACATCGAGCCGCTCGCCTGACACCTCGGCGACGCCCGCCGGCCGCAGCGCCGTCAGCGCCACCCCGCTCTGCCCCACGAGCTCGCTTCGCGCAGCGGAGGAGACATACCCCGCGGCGCTGTGCATCCGGTCCTGCAGCAGCAGCCCGCTGAAGCGCTTGCTGGTGGGGAGCTTGCGAATCCAGGCATACCCGACGGCCAGCGTCACGACGCCTGCCGCACCGAGTGCGCCGAGCGCCTGGGCCACGTCGCCGGCATCCGGCGCTGGTCCCAGCATGCTGAGCAGGATGGCGGCGCCAAGCATCCCGATGCCAACGATGCCGGCCACACCGAACCCGGGAAGCACGAACACTTCGGCAGCGATGGCAAGGAGGCCCAGCAGGGCGAGCAGGATATCCACCCAGCTCGCGAGGCCCATGGTGATGCCCGCGAGGAAGAACAAGCCCAGGGAGACAAAACTGACGAGGATCCCGAGGCCAGACGCGCCCGCCTTGATTTCAGCGACGAGTGCGATCAGGCCGATGGCAACCAGGATGGCGGCAATCCACGGATTGGCAAGCACGGCCAGCAGCCCGAGCACCGCGTCAGGAAGCACGAGGATGTGCGTCAGGCCAGCCGCGGCGATCGCCGTGGCAGCAAGTGTGCCCGAAACTGGGAGGAACATGCCTGCAATCTAGCGTCGTGCGGGTCTGGTGACGAGAGCGTGCGTTGGGCGCTGCGCGCTATATTCCGCGCCATGCTGAAAAGATCTCCTCGCGTGCTGGCCCACCGCGGTGCGTCCGGTTACGAGCTGGAGAACACTCTGGCCGCTTTTCGGCGGGCCGTCACCATGGCTGCCGACGGAATCGAACTGGATGTGCACAGCACGCACGATGGCGAACTTGTTGTGCACCATGACGCGGAATTGCCGGGCGTTGGCCTGATCTCGAACCTGACCGTGGCGGAACTTCAGCGACACCGTCTGGCCAATGGAGAGCCGCTGCCGACCCTCGAGGCGGCGCTTGCCGCCATCGGTGACGCCGATGTCTGGGTCGAGGTCAAGGCGCTGCCAGCCGATCACGACCAGCGGCTGATCAGCGTGCTACGCGAGGGCCCCTCACCTGGCCGCTATGGTGTGCACAGCTTTGACCATCGGATCGTGCGACGAATCGGGGCAGCATCGAGTGAGCTTCGGACCGGCATCCTGCTGGCGGCGCGACTACTCGATCCCGTAACACCGATGCAGATGGCCGGTGCTACGGTGCTCTGGCAGGAATGGAGCATGATCGACGCGGAGCTGGTGGACAGGGTGCACCAGGCCCGAGGTGAGGTGATCGCCTGGACTGTCAACGAGCGAGCTGCCGCGGAACAGCTCGCTGCCTTCGGAGCCGACGCGTTGTGTGGCAACTATCCCGACCGGCTGCGGCTACCCTGAACCATTTCACACGAAAACGCGAAAACACGAAATGGGTCGTGAGTCACGGGTCTTGGGTTGGGATCCGCGTCCCGAGTTCCGAGCCCATTTTCGTGCTTTCGTGTTTTCGTGTGTGCTAGTATGCAATCGGCTCGGCTGGCGGAGCATCGCCTGGCGGCTCCGCTGTCCCGGTCGCATCGGGTTCGGCCGCCGCAGTTGCAGCCGCCTCCGCGCGAGCGGCTGAGCCTTCCGCATCCTTCCGCGCCTTCTCCTCTGCCAGCTGCATCTCCAGTCGATCAATCTCGTGCTTCAGGTCATCCATCTTGAAGAGCGCCGCGTCGAGGCGGCCCTGCTCCAGTTCGGCCGATTCGCGCTCGCGCTGATAAAAGAGATATCCCAGGTCACGTGCGGCGCCGTCGCGCAGATTTCTGAGGCGCATGAGTTCCAGCCGGGCGCGGCTTTCGTCGAAGACTTCCTGGGCTCGCCGGCCAAAGGCCTCAAGTTCGCGATTGAGGCGGTCAAGCAATGTCGCCATGGTTCCTCCCCGGTTCGGGCGGCATACCCAAGATATGACGTAACCAGCGCTCCGGGTGTTTCAAAACAAAACGGCCCCCGGAAAATTCCGGAGGCCTGGGCCCGTCTGGGTCTGGCTGCGGTCAGGCGGAGGCAGGATAGACCGAGACGCGCTTCCGGTTCTTGTCCTTGTACTCGAACTTGACCACGCCGTCCACGAGGGCAAAGAGCGTATCGTCGCTGCCGAGGCCGACGTTCTGGCCCGGATGAAAGCGGGTGCCCCGCTGGCGCACGAGGATATTGCCGGCCGCCACGCGCTCACCGCCAAACTTCTTGACGCCGAGGTACTGTGGATTGGACGTCCGGCCGTTCTTGCTGGAGCCAACACCCTTCTTGTGAGCCATGCGCTTACCCTGCCGTCACGTCGGTGATACGGACCTCGGTGTACTTCTGCCGGTGTCCGGTCTTGCGGCGATAGTTCTTCCGCCGCTTGAACTTGAAGATGTAGAGCTTGTCGCCCTTGACCTGGCGCAGGACTTCCGCCTCGACCGCCGCACCCTTGACCAGCGGGGCGCCAGCCTTGATGGTCTGGCCGTCGGACGAAAGCAGGACTTCGTCGAAGGTGATCTTGTCGCCGGGCTGCTTGTCCATGAGTGGCAGCCGGAGGGTCTTGCCCTTTTCTGCCCGGAACTGCTTGCCCAGTGCCCGAAAGATTGCGTACATGTCCGCCCGCCGTGTCAGAAAATCAGTTAGCCTGTAAACGTAGCCCCGGAAGGGGGTTGAGTCAACTGGGAGTCAAGCGTCTGGCGTCGAGCGCCTGGCGCCAGACGCTCGACTCCTACGCTACAGCGTACAACTCCGTCACATCCCGCCCCGCCGGCCGACTCATGATCCGGAACTCGTCCAGGCGCATCATGGGATCGTCCCGGAGTTCGAGATCGATGCCGGTTGCCTTTTGGAGCTGGGCCAGGAAGCGGGGTTCTTCCTCGAGGAGATACAGCGCCACCTCGGGATGCAGACGCACGGTAAGCTGGCGTTCCCGGTGCTCGTGGCCGGCCCGGCGGAGCGAGCGCTCCAGCCGCCGGGAGACCACCTCGGGGGTGAACACCCGGCCGCTGCCGGCACAGGTGGGACAGTCCCGGGTGAGTGAGTGCCAGAGCGAGGGGCGGACCCGCTGGCGCGTCATTTCCACGAGGCCCAGTTCCGAGACGGCGAACGCCTTGGTGCGCGCCCGGTCCCGGCCCAGGTGCATGCGGAGCTCCTGCAGGACCTTTTCCCTGTTCTGCCGGGACTCCATGTCGATGAAGTCGCAGACAATGATGCCGCCGATGTCGCGCAGCCGAAGCTGACGGGCAATCTCGCGAGCGGCTTCGAGGTTGGTGCGGAGGATGGTCTTTTCGGGGTCCTTCTTGCCGGTGTAGCGCCCCGTGTTCACGTCGATGCTGACCAGCGCCTCGGTGGGCTGGACGATGATGGACCCGCCAGTGGGCAGCTCCACCCGGGCCTTGAAGAGGTCGCGGATTTCATTCTCGATGTCGAACTTGTCGAACAGCGGCGTGGCTTCGGCGTAGAGGTGCACCCGCTGCATCAGGTCGGGATCCACCTGCTCGAGGTACTGCTCCACCTCGTTGTGCAGCTCCTTGGAATCCACCCAGAGCGCGTCCACCTTGCTGCTGAACACATCCCGGATAATGCCCCGCGTGAGGCTGGTCTCCCGCTGAAGCAGTGCTGGAGCCCGGCGCACGAAGGTCTTCTTGCGGTTGACCTTGCGCCACTGGTTCATCAGCGTTTCGATCTCGCGCCGGAAGTGCTCCTCGGTGACGCCTTCTGCCACCGTCCGCACGATCACGCCCCCGGCATCCTTGGGCAGCATCCGGGTCACCATCTCGCGAAGCTTCACGCGCTGTTCCCGGCTCTCGATCTTGCGGCTCACGCCCACCTTGGAGCCATACGGCATGTAGACCAGGAAGCGGCCGGCGAGGGAGATCTGAGCGGTAACCCTGCAGCCCTTGGTGCTGATGGGCTCCTTGGTCACCTGCACCGGGAGGGTCTGGCCCTTCTTGAGAATGTCCTGGATGTTGGGCACGGGGTGCCGGGAATGGCCCGATCCATTGCCGTTCCGGCCTCGGCGGCCTCGGCGCGGGCTTTCGGTCTCTTCCTCCGCCGCTCCGTTCTCGAGGGCGGCTTCGGCGGCGTCGGCTTCCGCGTTGTCCTCTTCCGGGTCCACCGGTTCCTCGTCCTCGTCCTCGGGCTCCAGCAGGTCGGAGGCGTGGAGGAAGGCGCTCTTTTCCAGGCCAATATCCACGAACGCCGCCTGGATGCCGGGAAGCACCGCCTCGACCCTGCCGAGGTAGATGTCACCGACGATCCGACGGCGGTCGGGTCTGTCTATGAGGAGTTCAACGAGGCGGTCGTCTTCGAGGATGGCCACGCGCGTCTCGCGCTGGCTGCCGTTAATCAGGATCTCGCGCTTCAAGGGGTCACCTCGACGGACCCGTGGCACGCGCGCCCTTGGCACGCTGCTCGTCCGCTCGATGCGAAGTCTGGAATTGCGGCCCGTCCGGCGGCGGCCCTCCCGCTCGCGGGACCAGGGCGCCGGCCGTCCAGCGGCCAGTTGACCCCTAAAGATAGGAAGGATTGGGAGTTACGGCAATCAGCCGACCACATCCCCCAGAATCTGGCGGGCGATGACGATCCGCTGGATCTCGCTGGTCCCTTCCCCGATCTCGCAGACCTTGGCGTCCCGCATCATCCTTTCCACCGGATACTCGGTGGTGTAGCCGTAGCCGCCAAAGATCTGGACGGCCTTGGTGGTGGCACGCATGGCAAGCTCGGAGCAGAACAGCTTGGCCATGGCTGCTTCCTTCTTGAACGGCTTTCCGTGCTGCTTGAGCCAAGCGGCATGGTACAGGAGGTGGGTGCCAGCCTCGATCTCGAGCGCCATGTCGGCGAGCTGGAAGTGCACGCCCTGGAAGCTGCCGATCGGCTTGCCGAACTGCTTCCGGATGCCGGCGTACTCCAACGCGGCATCGTAGGCCCCCTCGGCGATGCCGAGCGACAAGGCCGCAATGCCGATGCGCCCAGCGTCCAGGGTCTTGAGAAAATTGACGAATCCCTTGCCCCGCTGGCCCAGCAGGTTCTCCTTGGGGACCACGGCGTTCTCGAAGATGAGTTCCCGCGTATCGCTGGCGCGCCAGCCCATCTTCTCCTGCTTCTTGCCGGCGCGTACCCCGGGTGTCTTGGGAAGGTCGGGGGCATGACCCACGCCGACCGCCTTGCAGGCAGCCAGATCCACCGCATCCTTCGTGACGATGAAGCTCGAAATGCCCTTGTTCCCCTGGCCCGGTTCCGTTCTTGCGGTCACCGAGAAGATCTCGCCCACGCCGGCGTGGGTGATGAAAATCTTGGCACCATTCAGCAGGAAATGATCGCCCTTGTCTTCGGCGATGGTGGCGGTGCCGCCGGCGTCGCTGCCGGCGCCTGGCTCCGTGAGGCCGAAGCCACCCAGCACCTTGCCGGCGGCCAGCAACGGGACGTAGCGGTTACGCTGTTCCTCGGTGCCGAATTCGACGATGGGCGAGGTGCCCAGGTTGGTGTGCGCGCTGACGGTGAGTCCGTGGCTCGCGTCCACCTTGGCCAGTTCATGGATTACGATATAGTAGGAGAGCTGGTCGAGTCCGGCGCCACCCATCTCCTCGGGCCACGGGGCGCCAAGGAGGCCCAGCTCCCCCATTTTCCGGATGTTGTCCCACGGGAACTCGCTGGTGCGGTCGAGCTCGGCGGCCACCGGCGCCACCTCGGTCCGCGCGAATTCGCGTACCATGTCGCGTACCTGGAAATGCTGCTCGGAGAAATAGAGGGAGAGGTCCATGTGGGTCGCGGCTCGAGGACGGAAAGTCAACGGTCGACGGTCAACGGTCGACTGTTGACCGTCGACCGTCGACTCACGAAACGTCCAATATAACCCCGCAACGGAGCCACCATGCGCCGCCTGCGTTACGTCATACCCCTCGTGATCCTTGCTGCCTGCGGCACGGAGCAGAATCCGCCGCCGGCCGCCAGTCTCACGCTGGTGCCGGTGGACAGTGGCTATGACTTCTCGGTCTACGTCGCGAACCCGCCGGGCGACGAGAGCCGGCTCATGGTGGTCGAGCGGGGTGGGAAGATCTGGCTCCGGAAAAATGGCGTCCGCCTGCCCACCCCGTTCATCGACCTGAGCTCCCTCACCGGCGGCGGGCACGAGTACGGTGTCTATAGCATCGCGTTTCATCCCGACTATGCCACGAATCGCCGCTTCTTCGTCTATTACGTGGACAACGACGGAAACTCGCAGCTCTCCGAGTTCACGGCCAATCCGGATTTCGACACTGCCGATCCGGCGTCGGAAAAGTCCATCCTTCACCAGGTCCAGCCTTCGACCGCGGTGCTCTACGGCGGCCAAGTGGCCTTCGGGCCTGATGGCATGCTCTACTTCGCCTTCGGTGACAGCGACAACGGCGGCGAGCCCCTGAGCTTTGCCCAGGACAGCGGGTCGTGGATCGGCAAGATGCTGCGGCTCGACGTGGACGCCGCCTCTCCCTACGCCGTCCCGGCCGACAATCCCTACGTAAATCGCCCTGGCTGGAAAAAGGAGATCTGGCAGCTCGGCTTCCGAAACCCCTGGCGCTGGAGCTTTGATCGCAGCAATGGCGACCTCTACATCGGCGACGTGGGCGAGGAGAATACGGAGGAGGTCAATTTTCTCGCCGCTCCGATCGAAGGCGGGAATAATTTCGGCTGGCCGTTCATGGAAGGCGACGGCTGCTACCAGCCGGCGGTCGGCTGCGAAACGGCGGGACTGGTGACGCCAGTCGTGCAGTACACCCATATCAACGCCTGCGCGGTCACCGGCGGCTACGTCTACCGGGGCCGGGCATTCCCTGCCATGCGCGGCGTGTACCTCTACAGCGACTTCTGCGGCGGCTGGGTCCGGAGCTTTCGGCTGACCTCCACTGGGCCGGCGGACGCATACCCCGAAGTCGCTGCTCCATTGGTCAACGGCCTGACCGATAATGCCGTTTCCTTCGGAGAGGACGCGAGCGGCGAGGTGTACGTTGTGTATGCGTCGGGACGGATCTATCGTGTGGAAGAGGGAGAGTAGGTGTTCGGCGGCTCGGCGGCTCGGCGGCTCGCGAACATGTCACCCTGAGCGAAGCGAAGGGGCCAATCTCGGCTCAGGGTACAGATCCTCGTACAGGTCACGCCAATCAGGATTGAGACTTTCAATGAGTGCCAACTTGCGCGATCTGCGCATGCCCTTGATCTCTTTCTCGCGCGCAATGGCTGAACGGGCATTGGGTCCATGCTCCCAGTACACCAACTGCGAGATTCCATGACGGCAGCTGTAACCCGGAACGGTCCCGGACCTATGCTCCCACATGCGCTGAAGGAAGCGACTGGTCACGCCCACATACAGTTGGCGAGCTTCATTCGAGAGAATGTAGACGACGAAGGTTCTTGCCATTTCGCAGCTACGGCCCCTTTGCCCGCTGCCGCGGGCTCAGGGTGACAAATCGTCCGACCCATGAGCCGAATCGACTCTTCGCGCCACCCTCGCACACATCGCATCCGCTGCATTCCTCCAGCCGCTCCCCGAAGTATCCCACCAGCGCTCGCCGCCGGCACTGTTCCCCGCTCGCATATCGCGTGATGGCCTTGAGGCGAGCCAGTGCCGCTGCGCGCCGCCGTTCGATGCGATGCCAGCCGTCAGCGTGCTCAGAGCCACCCAGTTCCTTGAGCAACCGATCGGCGGACGCACGGACTCCAGCGGTGACCCGTTCGGGCGCCAGTTCGCCCTTCCACAGCGCGCGCAGTGTCTTCTTCGGCGGGAACGTCACGTCGAGCTGGCGTTCATGGATCTCGGCGTCGCCGGGCGAGAAGAGGACGAAGCATCGCGCGGGCGCACCGTCGCGCCCCGCCCTGCCGGCCTCCTGGTAATACGACTCGGGCGTGGGCGGAATGGTCCAGTGTACCACCCGTCGCACGCCCGGCTTGTCGATCCCCATGCCGAAGGCCGATGTTGCCACGACGACGCGGATCTCGTCCTTGATGAACCGATCGAGGCAGCCGTCACGCCGCTCGCGCGACAGCCCTGCGTGGTACGCCTCGGCCACGTGGCCGGCGTAGCGCAGCGCGCGAGCCAGTTTCTCGGTGGCCCGGCGCGTCGAAGCATAGACGATGGCCGTCTCGTCCCGCCTGAGCAGTGAGCGCAGTACGGCCATCCGGTCAGGCTCGCGCCGGATCCGGCACGCGCCAAACCACAGATTGGTGCGGTCGAACGACGCCAGGTGAACATCGAAGCGCTGCTCGCCGGGGATGAGCGATTCCATGATGTCGCCGCGCACCGTGGGCGTGGCGCTGCCCGTCAGCGCGATGATGGGCGGGCGCCCGAGGAGCTCGGCTGCGTGCCCGATATTCCGGAATGCAGGCCGGAAATCATGACCCCATTCGCTGATGCAATGCGCCTCATCGACGGCCAGCCGCCGAGCGGCCACGCCCGCCGAGAAGGCCCGGCAAGCAAGCGTAGGGAGGCGCTCCGGCGAGACATAGATGAGTGAGAGACGCCCGGCGCGTGCATCGCGCAGGACTTCATCCATGCGGCCCTTGGGCAATTCGCCGGAGAGATGTTCTGCCGCAATCCCCCTGCTCCGCGCCGCGCCCACCTGGTCCTGCATCAGCGACACGAGCGGCGATACCACCACGGTGAGACCGCCCAAGGCAACAGCCGGCACCTGAAAGCAGACTGACTTGCCAGCGCCCGTGGGTAATACCGCGAGCGCATGACGCCCGGCCATGACGCTCTCCACCACCGGACGCTGGGACGGCCGGAAATCAGGAAAGCCGAAATGCTCCTTGAGGGCGCGCTGGGCAGTGGCGACGGAATCCATGCGTCATGATGGCGCATGGGCGGGGATGTGTGGTATCGGGGGAATGCGGGATGGGGCAATCGCATGCAAATACGCCAAGGGGCACGGCAAGCCGTGCCCCTACGACGTACGACCTATGACATACGACTGCCCTACTCCCCTTCCCCAAACCTCACACCGGCCATGAACTGCAGGCCATTGTTGTCCGGCGAGAAGAAGTGATGGAAGCGTCCATCGGCCCAGAGGCCGATGGGCGTGTTGCGCAGGTGGAAATTGATACCCGCGCCCGCGTTCAGGCCGAGCTGGGTGCTCGCATCCAGACCCTGGCTGGCGCGCACGCTCAAGCCACCCAGCAGGAACGGATGGACGCTGGGATGATTGACGAAATTGTAGGTAGCGTCTCCATTGAGGAGGATGCCGTCATCACCGGTTCGGAAGATCCATGACCCGTCGAGACGGGCACCCACGGGGCCAC